>NZ_BAAAQB010000030.1:0-134459 GCF_039531445.1 Arthrobacter humicola
CCCGACCCACCCTGAACCTGGAGACCCCAGCCAACCGGCTGAACCAGCTGCTGCACGCAGCCTAAACCCCGGCGTTGCTCCAACCAGTTGACTTTGCCGCGCCCGGAGCAGCCATAAGTGATAGCGCAACGGAGGTATTCAGCGGGGGTGATGCTAGCGGTGGCGGGCGCGGCGGAAGATCCAGTGCCGCAGCATCGTGAACCGCACCGCGGTGGCGGCGAAGCCGGAGAGGGTAGTGGTCCAGAGCTCTTCGGCCACCGTGGCCTCGGGACGGACCCAGTGCAGGACGGCCAGGCTGCCGCCGGTGATCAGCAGCGCCACGAGGATTACGATGAGGCCGTTGAGGTGGTCGCGCTTCATCCGGCGGCGTTCGGTGATCTTGAATGTCAGGCGCCGGTTGAGTGCGGTGTTCATGAAGGAGGTCAGGACCAGGGCCGTCGCGTTGGCCGGCTGGGCACCGAGCCAGGGCCGGGACAGGGCGTACAAGGCAAGGGACGTCAGCGTGCAGACAATGCCGACGCCCGTGAACCGGAGGAGCTGCCGGACCACGGGGTAACGCAGGATTCCGCGGTGGCGCCGGGTTTTCGGCCCGCGGACGACGCCGGGTGCGGGGGACTGCTGTTCGAGCTGGGACTCCATCCGCTCAGTACAGTTCGCCCACGGGGATGTCCACGGCCAGCCGGTTGGCCGGACCCGCAAGGGGACAGGCCCACGCTTCGTTGTAGGCGCACGAGGGGTTGTAGGCGAAATTGAAGTCCAGGATGAATTCGGCGTCGGGCCCGGAGCCCCGCACACCGTGGAAAGCGCCCTTGATGGTATCCAGCAGGTAGCGTCCGGCCCCGTAGCTGCCGCCCGGCTGGCCGGCCGTGGCATCACGGAACGGCACGAAGATGCCGCCCCCGTAGCCCCGGAGTTTCCAGACCGCGAGCTGTCCCATCTCGGGAAGATCGAACGTGCCCAGCCGGACAAACCGCACCAGGCCGTCGGTCCCGGTCTCCACGTTCATTTCCCGGCCTGCGCCTTCCAGGGTCAGGGGAACATAGAACCGGTAGATCGGATCGTAGTCCGCCGTCCTCAATCCGCCGAAGCTCGCTTTGGCCTCGGCGGTCAGCGCCGACGCAGGGTGCGTGCCGAACATGCGGTCCCGCTCCTGGCGCCAGTAGGAATGGGCCTCCGCCGGGCTGTCGGCCGCGATCTTGCGCGTGGTGGCGTACAGGGCAAAGGTGCGCAGCCGCCAGTCCGCGATATCGAGCGCTGACATGCCTGCCGCATCGCCGTGCTCCCCAAAATGCGTTCCGTCAAAGTGCTGTTCGGCCATGCCCCCAGCGTATCCGCTTTCCCTGTGCCGTATTTCTGCCCCGGATCCCGGTGCTGGACCAGGACCCAAGCTACGCTGACTCCATGACTGGGAGGGACCTCGCTCAAGGATCAGGCACCGCCGGGACTCGGAACGCCGCGCTGCGCGCCGGCGTCGCGCTCGCGGTCGCGGCGGTGGCACTCTCGGGCTGCAGCAGCGACGGCAAGGGGGCACCGGTCTGGACGGCCGGTAGCAGCGCAACGGAAAGTACGACGTCGGCTCCCGCCCAGAGCCCGACGCCGTCTGCCAGCGTTTCCGCCACCCCGGGCTCCACGGCGTCGGCCTGGAAAGTCTTCACCGATCCGGCAAAGACCGTCGGTTTTGAGGTGCCGCAGGACTGGATTGTCCAGTCCGTTGCCCCCGACGCCGGCACGCTCCCGGGCGCACTGAAAATCGAGGTCAAAGACGCCAAGGGCGCCTATCTGGCCACCCTGCAGACGGGGCTCGCGCCGCAGCCTGTCCCGGCCTGCCCGGACGGCGACGCGCGGAACTACGTTGTGGTCAGCAGCGTGCCCGTCGACCTGCCACACCAGGGTGGCGAGGGGACCATCGATCCGCACGTGGTGTTCCGGGTCATCCAGGGCTACAAGTACTTCGGCTCCTACGGCATCACGAACGTGGTGGGCGGCGCCGGCGGCAAGAGCTGCGCGCTGCCGAACGTGGTCCGCGGCCCGGACGGCAAGGGCGACTATTCCTTTGCCGACCTGACGGTGCTCAAGCCGTTGGCTCCGGACCAGAAGGTCGCTCCGGCAAAGGCGTTCGACACCCTTGACCAGGCCGCCAAGTACGTCAACGACGGGTCCGAATTTGCCAACGTCCAGCGGATGCTAATGTCTCTGAAGATCAAAAACTAGTCCCGCACACCCGCACATCCCCGGGCCGTCGACGGCGACTTCACCCTGCCCTCACCTCACATCCCGGAGATACATGGAACGCACTGTAGCCGCCCGCCTGGCCTTCAAAACCGTCGCCGAGACCAAAGTGGCGCTCGCCGTGGCCGTGGCCCGGAACGCCGGGTACGACTCCCTGGATGAGTCGCTGTCGGTGACCGCGGGCGGCGGGCAGGTGCCGCTGACCGAGCTCTCGGACCACCATGGCGGGCGGTTCCACTACATGGAATTCGCAGAACCCACAGAAGTCCTGGTGGAGTACACGGCCACGGTCACCGGTGTCGCCCTGCCCGAAGAACCGGGGCTCATGGAACTGATCCGGTATGTCCGGCCCAGCCGCTACGCGGAGTCTGACCGGCTGCTGCCAACAGCGTATGCCGAATTCGGCGGCCTTCAGGGCGAAGAGCTGCTCCACGCTGTCCGCAACTGGGTCTTCAGCGAACTGCGCTATGTCAGCGGTTCCTCACGGGGGACCGACGGCGCCGTCGAAACGCTCCTGCACCGTCGCGGAGTCTGCCGGGACTTCGCCCACCTCGCCATTGCCCTGCTGCGGTCCAAGAACGTCCCGGCCCGGCTGGCGGCCGTGTATGCGCCGGGCCTGACCCCGATGGACTTCCACGCTGTGGCCGAAGCACACATCAACGGAGCCTGGCACATCATCGACCCCACCGGCCTGGCACCGCGGGAAAGCATGCTGCGAATCACGGCCGGGCGCGATTCTTCGGACACAGCTTTCCTCTCGACGGTGGGCGGAAGCCTGTCGCTGCAGGACATCAAAGTCACAGCGATCGTGGATGTGCTGCCGGTGGAAGACCCGGCGAAGCTCGTCGCCATCCGGTAGGCACCATATGCAAAGGCGCCCCTTCCGGACGTATCCGGAAGGGGCACCTTTGCGAGCCGGCAGCCGGCCGGCCACCGACCGTCAGCGTGCGGCGACCGAGGCGCGGAGCTTCTCGGTCAGCCGCAGCAGTTCCTGCTGTTCGGCGGCCGAGAGAGCCGGCCCCACCAGCGCGGCGATGTCCCGGACGTGCTCCCGGCCGATCTGCTTCTGCAGGTCCCTTCCGGCATCGGTGAGCCGGATCAGGATGCCCCGGCCGTCGTCGGGGGCCGGCGTCCGTTCCACCAGGCCGCGCTTTTCGAGCCGCTCGACCAGCCGGCTCAGGCTCGACTGGCTCAGCAGGACGTTGTCGTTGAGCTCGTTCAGGCGCAGCCAGCCGGACGGGCAGCGGGAGAGCGTGAACAGGACGTCGTACTCATTGAGCGCCAGGGCCTTGAACGCCGGCGCCGCCTGCAGCTTGCGCATCACCGCCACCTGGGCGCGGAACAGTGATTCCCAGGTTTCCGCGGCCAGGCGCACAGGCGATTCTGTGGTCTTGGCGTGCATCACGCGTCCTGGCTGGTGGTCTCTGTAGCTGTCTCTGCCGCGGCGGCGTCGCCGGTGCCCGCGGCCAGCGCGGCGGCTACCCGGCCGGCGTGCGTGGGAGGCTCGGGGACATGCGCCGGCTTGAGTGCGGCGTATTCCCGGCGGAGCACCGGCAGGACCTCTTCGCCGAACAGGTCCAGCTGCTCCAGGACCGTCTTCAGCGGCAGGCCGGCGTGGTCGATCAGGAAGAGCTGGCGCTGGTAGTCGCCAAAGTATTCCCGGAACGTCAGGGTCTTCTCGATGACTTCCTGCGGGCTGCCGACCGTCAGCGGGGTCTGGGAGGTGAAGTCTTCCAGCGACGGGCCGTGGCCGTAGACCGGGGCGTTGTCGAAGTAGGGGCGGAACTCCTTGACGGCGTCCTGGGAGTTCTTCCGCATGAAGAACTGGCCGCCGAGGCCCACGATGGCCTGGTCCGCCTTGCCGTGGCCGTAGTGCTCGTAGCGCTCGCGGTAGAGACCGATCAGCTGCTGGTAGTGCTCCTTGGGCCAGAAGATGTTGTTGGCGAAGAAGCCGTCACCGTAGTAGGCGGCCACTTCGGCGATCTGCGGCGTGCGGATGGAGCCGTGCCACACGAAGGGGGCGACGCCGTCGAGCGGGCGGGGCGTGGACGTGAAGTTCTGCAGCGGGGTGCGGTGTTTGCCGGACCAGTTGACGGTGTCCTCATCCCAGAGGCGGCGCAGCAGGCTGTAGTTCTCGATCGCAAGTTCGATCCCGTCCTGGATGTTCTTGCCGAACCAGGGGTAGACGGGTGCCGTGTTGCCGCGGCCCAGCACCAGGTCCACGCGGCCGTCCGCGAGGTGCTGGAGCATCGCGAAGTCTTCCGCGATCTTGACCGGGTCATTGGTGGTGATCAGCGTGGTGGCCGTGGACAAGATGATGCGCTCTGTCTGGGCAGCGATGTAGGCCAGCGTGGTGGTGGGGGAGGAGGAGAAGAACGGGCGGTTGTGGTGCTCGCCGATGGCATAGACATCCATGCCGATCTCTTCGACCTTCTTGGCGATCGCCACGGACGCCTTGATGCGCTCGTGCTCAGTGGGGGTGCGGCCCGTGGTGGGGTCGGTGGTGATGTCGCTGACGCTGAAGACGCCGATCTGCATGATGTGCCTTTCCATGGCCGGTGATCCGGGGACTGTTTCCACTATAGCCGATTTACATGCATTTGCATGTATCGGTCGGTATAACGCCCGGAGCGGCCGGATATTCCCTTACCTTGCGGCTGCGGCCATCCTGGTTGCTGACACCCTGCTGCCACGAAGTCTCCGACACCCTCGCGAACACCAACCCGGACCTGCTCAAGGAAATGTCCGGAGGCCTGACTTCCGGGACCGTCTCAGAGGCCGCGGCCCGGCAGGGTTGATGCAACAGCGCAAGGGCCGGACGTCCTTATTCGACATTGCCAGGCGCTGGCAGAATTATTGGATCTCCACCGAATCGGGTAGTCCGCCGGCCGCATAGGTGGAAAAAACAAGTACCTAATACTCAGGTGCTGTGAGCTGCCTGAGACTAGCCTAGGCATAGCAATACATTCGGGCAGACATTATCTGCCACGTTCACGTATGGAAATCCTCCATTGGTGAAAAAAATACGGGCTCCGTGGGAGCAGTGATCAGCACGCCGCAGATGTCGTGCTGCATCCTTCCGTTGCCCGTCATCCGGGAGCCTGAGCTGAATCCACGCTCGGGACACTTCGCTAGTTGCAGAAGTACGGGGGACATCGAAAGATGGATATCTTTGAAACTTTGGAATCTGAAGTCCGCTGCTATTGCCGCAGCTGGGACACCGTGTTTGAGCGGGCCGCCGGCAGCACCCTCTACGGTGAGGATGGCAGGGAATATCTGGACTTCTTTTCCGGGGCCGGAGCACTGAACTACGGCCACAACAACCCGGTACTGCTCCGGCCGCTCGTCGACTATCTACTTTCCGGTGCCATCGTTCATTCGCTCGACATGAAAACACCTGCCAAGCGGCGCTTCCTGGAATCATTCCAGGAGTTCATCCTCAAGCCCCGGCATTTGGATTACAAGGTCATGTTCCCCGGTCCCACCGGAACAAACTCCGTGGAAGCGGCCCTGAAGCTGGCGCGTAAAGTCACAGGCCGGCAACATATCCTCAGCTTCACCAACGCATTCCACGGGATGACTCTGGGCTCATTGTCGGTGACCGGCAATTCCATGAAACGGCAGGGTGCCGGTGTGCCGCTGACGAATGCATCGAGCATGCCCTATGACGGATTTTTCGACGGTCAAACGCCGGACTTCCTGTGGCTACGCCACGCGCTGGAGGACAGCGGATCCGGACTCGACAAACCCGCCGCCGTGATCGTGGAAACCGTCCAGGGCGAGGGCGGGCTCAGGGCCGCCCGGGCGTCGTGGCTGCAGGGCCTCGCGGAGCTATGCCACCAGCATGACATCTTGCTCATTGTTGACGATGTACAGGCCGGATGCGGACGCACCGGAACATTCTTCAGTTTCGAGGAGGCGGCCATAACCCCGGATATCGTCTGCCTGTCAAAATCCATTTCCGGCTTCGGGCTGCCCATGGCACTGACGCTGTTCAAGCCCGAGCTGGACATCTGGAAACCCGGCGAGCATAACGGAACATTCCGGGGCCACAACCCCGCCTTCGTCACCGGAGCCGCTGCCTTGGAGCACTACTGGCAGGACGGCAGGTTTGAGTCGCATGTCGCGGGGCTCATTACGCAACTGCACGACGGGCTTTCGCAGATCGCGGCCGGCATCGACGGCGCCGCCGTCCGTGGCCGGGGCCTGCTCGCCGGTGTCTACTACCCCCACCCCGGGACTGCGGAAAAGATCGCGGCTGAGTCGTTCGCCCGTGGGCTGCTCGTGGAAACGTCGGGTCCGCAGGGTGAGGTCATCAAGGCGATGCCCGCGCTGACCATGAGCCACGAGAACCTGCGGAAGGGACTCGATATTCTCGCCGGGGCCGCAGAGGCCGTCACCGGCGTTCCTGTCGCCTTGGCATCCACTGTTTGATCATCCGCACGGACGCCCCGGCAGTGGGGCAAGGACCGCTCGCAAGAATCGAAGTAGATTTCGGGGGAGAAATGGGTACCCGCAAAGCCACAGCGGCTAACGATGGCGATCCAGCGGAAACAGCACGGGGCATCCCCCCGGGAAATGTCCCCCCGGGAAGTGTCCCCCCGGGAAGTGTCATTGTGCAAAAGTTCGGTGGTTCGTCGCTGGCCGATGCCGCTGGCGTCATCCGGGCCGCCGAGCGGATCGCCAAGACGCGTGAGGAGGGGTTCCGGGTGGTGGCGGTGGTGTCCGCCATGGGCGACACCACGGATGATCTCTGTGACCTGGCGGCCGAGGTTTCCACCCGGCCGCTTCCCGGCGACCTCGATGCCCTCTTGAGCATCGGCGAACTCGTGTCCTCGGCACTCCTGGCGATCGCACTGGCAGATCTGGGCCAGGTGCCGCGGACGTTCACCGGCAGCGCGGCCGGCTTCATCACCGACAACATTCACGGCAAGGCCCACATCACTGATGTTAGGCCGGGCCGTGTCCGCACGAGTCTGGCCCGCGGCGAAGTGCCGATCGTTGCTGGATTCCAGGGCAGAACCAAGAAGCGGCGGAAGATCACCACTCTCGGGCGCGGTGGTTCGGATCTCACCGCGGTGGCGCTTGCCGCGGCACTGGGCGCCGGTATTTGCGAGATCTACACGGATGTTGACGGTGTCTATACCGCGGACCCGCGTGTTGTCCCGACAGCGCGCAAGCTGGACGTCCTCTCAAGCGAAGAGATGCTTGAGTTCGCGGCCTCCGGGTGCAAGGTACTTCACCTGCGGTGCGTTGAATATGCCCGTCGGTTCGGTATTCCGATCCATGTCAGGTCCTCTTTCGTGCCGGAAGCAGGAACCTTGATTCTGCCTGGCCTTGACCGCGGTGCGCTGCGCCAGCCCGCGGGCGAGCAACCCGTGGTGACCGCAGTAGCCGGAGTCAACTCGGCGTCGAAAATTATCGTCGTTGGCATTCCGGACGAACCGGACAGCATTTCGCGCATCTTCCAAGTGCTCTCGCGGTCCGGGGCCAACGTCCAGACGGTCGTCCAGACACCGGCCGGCACGGGTTCGCGGCGCTCGGACGTCGCCCTGATCCTTCCGGCAGCCCAGGCGGCCCAAGCCCTTTCCGTGTTGAACGCGGCCAAGGGAGCCATCGGATTTCAGGGTCTGCAGCACGACAGCGAGATGGGCAGAGTGTCCGTCACCGGTCTGGGCATGAGGTCCTCGCCGGAAATCTTCTGCACATTCCTGAAGGCCCTTTCCGACGCGGATGTCGGCCTCGATCTGGTCGATATCTCGGAGACCTGTCTGGGGGCCGTGACGCCCACCGACCGGCTCGCGGATGCCGAACGGGCCGTCCGCCTGGCGTTTGGCATGGCGACCGCGGACGGGGCGGCGGTGACGGGCCGCATGGGCACCCTCGTGCCCGCCGGCGGCCGCCCGGTCGGCACCTGGATTGCGATATCCGGCAACGACAGGAGGCCTGTCGCGCGAGGCGACAGAGCCGTGGCACGTCACTTCTAGCGAAGGAGCTAAAGGATGGGCAAGACCGCGAGGATCGGCAACGGCCTCACCCGACCCCCGGAGTTGCGCGGAAAGATGTCGGTGAACGGCGGTTCTGAGGGGGGAACGATCCTCACATCGGCCGCACCGGATCAAACCGCCCGCTGGCAGCGGGGGGAGCGGCTGGACCAGCTGTTTGAGGATCGCTGTGACCGCCTGCGGGACCAGGGGCTGGAAGACCAGGTCGCCGTGGATTCAGGGGACATCGTCCTGACGTATCTGCAACTGGATGAACGGGCGAACCAGCTGGCGCGGCATCTCCTGGTGTGCGGTGCCCGCCCGGGTGACCGCATTGCGTTGCTGTTCGACCAGCCGTGGCGTGCCTACGTCGCGATGCTCGCCGTCCTGAAGATCCACGCGGCCTATGTTCCCCTGGACGCGGGGTTTCCCCCCGACCGTCTCCAGTACATTGTGGAGGACGCCAACGTGGCGATGATCCTGTCACTGTCACACCTGAAGGATTTGGTGCCCGAGGTAGCCGCTGTGACGGTGTGTCTCGACGCTGTGCAGGCCCAGGTCGACGCCAAAGACCCCTCGCGCCTGAACGGTGCGGCCAAGGGCGGAACCAAGGATGAACTGGCGTACATCATCTACACGTCCGGTTCGACGGGCAGGCCGAAGGGTGTGGCGGTGGACCAGGCCAGCATCTGCAACTTTGTCCGGGTGGCCGCTGGTGTCTACGGCATGGAGCCCACGGACCGGGTGTATCAGGGCATGACGATCGCCTTTGATTTCTCGGTGGAGGAAATCTGGGTTGCCTGGATGGTGGGAGCGACCCTGGTACCTAAGCCCGGACGCTCCAGCATGCTGGGGGCCGAGCTCGCGGAGTACCTGCGTGAGAAGCGGATCACAGCCCTTTGCTGTGTTCCGACCCTGCTGGCCACCCTTGAGGATGATCTGCCCGGTCTCCGGTTTCTCCTGGTCTCCGGGGAGGCCTGCCCGCGGGACCTTGTCCAGCGCTGGCACCGCCCGGGTCGTCGATTCCTGAATGTCTACGGCCCGACCGAAGCGACGGTGACTGCCACCTGGTCCCTCCTTGACCCGGACACGCCCGTGTCCCTCGGCGTGCCCCTGCCCACCTACACGGCCGTCATTGTTGATCCCGTGGAGCCCCGGGCCCTGCCTGCGGGCGAAACCGGGGAAATCGGCTTGGCAGGAGTGGGGCTGGCCCGGGGCTACGTCAACCGGCCGGACCTGACGGAACGGGCCTTCATCCCGGATTTCCTGGGCATCAAGAACAACCCCTCCGGCCGGATCTACCGCACCGGGGATCTCGGACGGATCAACGACGACGGAGAGCTCGAGTACTTCGGACGGATCGACACGCAGGTCAAAATACGCGGCTACCGCATCGAACTGAGCGAAATAGAATCCGTCCTCCTGCAACTGCCCGGAATTGCGCAGACAGTCGTTCAAACCTATGAGCCGGAACCCGGAACGGTGGAACTGGCCGCCTACTACACCCTCCGCCATGACGCCACCGTCGTTGATGCCCATGACCTTCACCGGATGCTGCGCACCAGGCTCCCCGGGTACATGGTTCCGGCCTATTTTGAACAATTGGATGCCCTGCCCATGATGGCCAGTGACAAGGTGGACAGGAAGCGGCTGCCCCGCCCGGAGCACAGGATCAGCCAGGCGGCCGCCGGTTCCTACACCGCCCCGACGACTCCTGCCGAGGAAGCCCTGGCGAAGCAGCTTGGCGCCGTGCTGAACCTTGACAAGGTGTCCACAGACGCCCACTTCTTCAACGACCTGGGGGCGGACTCCTTGCTGATGGCGCGCTATTGCGCCCGCATCAGAAAAGAAACCGCCCTGCCGCCGGCAGCAATGCAGGATATCTACGAAAACCCGACGGTCCGGCAGCTCGCCACATGTCTGGAAGCCAGACACAGCGCATCGGTTCTCAGCGCGGCCGTGCCA
The DNA here is from genome assembly GCF_039531445.1 of Arthrobacter humicola. Classification (NCBI taxonomy): domain Bacteria; kingdom Bacillati; phylum Actinomycetota; class Actinomycetes; order Micrococcales; family Micrococcaceae; genus Arthrobacter; species Arthrobacter humicola. Next base: position 10,179 of record NZ_BAAAQB010000030.1, read on the forward strand.
AACACCGGCACTGCGCTCCCGGCACCGATGCCCCCGGTGAGCTCGTTCCAGTACGCACTGTGCGGCGCAGTCCAGTTACTGGTTTTCCTCGGTTACATGATGTATGCCGCTTGGCTGCTGGTTGTCGGCTACGAATGGACGACGGGAGCAACCACTCTCTTTGACATGTGGATGCGCTCCATCGGGTTTGGTGCCGCCATGTTCGTGGTCCTATCCGTCACCCCGATCATCGCCAAATGGGTTCTCGTCGGGCGGTGGAAGCCGGGCATCATCCGGATCTGGAGCCCGGGCTATCTCCGGTTCTGGACCGTAAAGACCCTGACGCGCGCGAACCCCCTCGTCCTGTTCGCCGGTTCTCCGCTCTTTGTGCTGTACCTGCGGCTCCTGGGCGCAAAGATTGGCAAGGGGGTGGTGATCTTCTCCCGGAAGGTGCCGGCGTGCCCGGACCTGCTCACTATCGGTGACAATACGGTGATCCACAAAGACTCCTCGTTCCTGTGTTACCGGGCACGGTCAGGCATGATCGAAAAGGGCAGCGTCACGCTGGGAAGCAACGTTGTTGTCTCAGAGAGAACCACACTCGACATCGGAACGTCGATGGGCAACGACTCCCAGCTCGGGCACGCTTCATCGCTGCAGACTTCGCAGGCCGTGCCCGAAGGACAGGTTTGGCACGGTTCCCCCGCCGCCCGGACAAGCGCCAATTACCTGCGGGTCCCGGCTGCCCGGTGCAGCACCCGCCGGAGAGTCATCTACAGCCTGCTTCAGTTGCTCAACCGGCTGGTCCTGGTTGTTCCGTCAGGGGTTCTCGTACTGGCCGCGCTCCTTCCGCCCTATCTGAATACCGGCCACCTGCAACTGGGAGCCTTCACCTTCTTTACCGATGTACTGGCTGCAACGCTGGTTCTGTTCATTGTCGGGCTGATCACCGGACTGGTGACGGTCATCTGCGTTCCGCGCTTGCTGAACCACTTCCTCAAACCGGACGTGGTGTATCCGCTCTACGGCTGGCATTTTTCGATCCATCGGTTGATTGCCCGGCTCTCGAACGTCAGGTTGTACAAAGACATCTTCGGCGACAGTTCCTACATCGTGCACTACCTGCGGCTCCTGGGCTGGGACCTGGGCAAGGTGCAACAAACAGGATCGAACTTCGGCCCTACGCTGTCCCACGAGTCGCCATTCCTCAGTTCCGTAGGAACAGGCACCATGGTGTCGGACGGCCTGAACATGATGAACGCCGATTTCACCAGCACCTCCTTCCGGCTCTCTAAGGTCCACATCGCCGGCCGTAACTTCCTGGGGAACAGCATCACGTTTCCGATGGGAGCGCAGGTCGGGGAGAACTGTCTGTTGGCCACGAAGGTGATGATCCCGATTGACGGCCCGGTCCGCCGGGATGTGGGGCTGCTGGGGTCACCCGCCTTCGAGATTCCCCGGTCCGTTCAGCGTGACGCGGAGTTTGACGAACTCAAGATTGCGGACGCCATGAACAGGCGCCTGCCGGCCAAGAACCGGCACAACATCCTGAGCATGGTGCTGTTCCTGGCCGTGCGCTGGTTCCTGCTGTTTGCCGCCGCACTCTTCGGCGCCGTTGCCGTTGCGGCGCACGGCGTCCTCGGTGTGCTGGCCGTCGCGGGCGCGATGCTCGGCCTGCTCGTGTTCCGGGTGCTGTTTACCGCCTTGGTGGAGCGTTCGGTCATGGGCTTCCGCCGTCTGAAGCCGCAGTATTGCTCCATCTACGACCGCTACTTCTGGCGGCACGAGCGTCTCTGGAAGCTGCTGTCCGTGGCGCAGTTCAACGGGACCCCGTTCAAGCCCCTGATTTGGAGGTTGCTGGGCGTCAAAGTGGGAAAGCGGCTCTACGACGCCGGCCTGAACATGCCGGAAAAGACCCTCGTGACGATTGGTGATGATTGCACGTTCAACGAGGGAACGCACGTTCAGGGCCACTCCATGGAGGACGGCACGTTCAAGTCCGACCACATTGTGATCGGCAACCGCTGCACCCTGGGCGTGGATTCGTGGGTCAACTACGGGGTGACAATGCACGACGGTTCAGTGCTGGGGGCCGACGCTCTGCTGATGAAGGGCGAAGACGTCCCGGAAAATGCAACATATACCGGCAACCCGGCGCGCGAAGTCATGACCCCCGCGACACCCGAGCCGCGTCCTGCAGGAATCCCCGGCGCACCCCGCAACGGCGGACCCCGCCACGCCGGCCCCCGGCACAGGGACGCCGTCGAGCCGGCCGGCGGTCTGCTCAGGCTGTCGAGGGGGACCCACAGGCCCCACAAGGCAGCGCGGGCCAAGGCTGCGGCACCGGGATCCCCCTCCTAGCGCGAACTGCTGGGTACGGGGGCGTCCTCAGGGACATCGTCAGGGACATCCTCGGTCACGGCCGGTCCGGAATGGCGTCCGCGGGGGAGCGACTTCTGGAGCGCCTTCCGCTCACGACGTCCTTCCACGAGCCGGTACAGCACTGGAACCAGAATGAGCGTGAGCGCGGTCGAGGAGATCAGGCCGCCGATCACCACGATCGCCAGGGGCTGGGAGATGAACCCGCCGCCGCCGGTCAGGCCCAGCGCCATCGGCGTCAAGGCGAACACTGTGGCGAGGGCTGTCATGAGGATGGGGCGGAGGCGCTGGCGGGCGCCGTGCGTGATCGCGTCCGCCACGTTCATTCCGGGTTCGCCGTTGCGCGGCTGGCGGTACTGGTTGATGAGGTCGATCAGCACAATCGCGTTGGTCACCACGATGCCCACGAGCATCAGCATGCCGATCAGTGACGGCAGCCCCAGCGGCACCCCCGTCACGACGAGCAGGGCGATGGCTCCCGTCGCCGCGAACGGGATGGAGACCAGCAGAATCAGAGGCTGCACGAGGGACTTGAACGCAGCCACCATGATCACGTAGACGATCGCGACGGCGGCCAGCAGCGCGAGCCCCAGCTGGCGGAACGAATCGGCCTGCTGCGTCGTGGCGCCGCCGATCGTGGCGGTAACCCCAGGCGGGAGCTGGACTGACGTGAGCCGGTTCTGGACTTCCGTGCTCACCGCACCGAGGTTCGCGCCCGACGGCGTCACGGAAACCTTCGCCGTGCGCTGGCCGTTGCTGGCGGTAATGGAGACGGGGACGTCGACCTGTTCCACGGAGGCGATGCTGCCCAGCGGCACGGCGCCGGCCGCCGTCGGGAGCGGGATCTGCCGGACGGCGTCGATGCTCGTGAAGCGTGTGCCCTCGCCGATCCGGACCGGGAAGTCGTCGGTGTCGATCCGCACCGTCCCCGCGGGAATAGGGCTGATCGTGGCGGCAAGGACCCCGGCCACGCGCTCTTCGTTCAGGCCGGCCGCGACGGCCTTGGCCCGGTCCACCTTGACCTGGACTACCGGCTGGCTGGCGGCCAGGTTGGTGGCCACCTCGCTGCTGCCGGGGACCCCGTCCATGGCCTTGACCATCGCGTCACTGGCGGTCCGGAGGTCAGCGGTCGTGGCGGCTTTGAGGGTGATATCCACGGTGGAGGACGTGCCGAAGCCGCCTTGCTGGGAACCGACGGTGATCTTGCCTGCGTCGCCGAGCTTGGCGAGCTCGGCGCGGACTGTGTCCTGGAGCTTGTCCTGGTTGGCCTTTTCGTCCGTTACCACCGTGAATGTCGAATTCGACGCGCCGGTGGATAGGAGGGCCGAGAAACCGGTCTGGGCGTTGCCGGTGGTGGACTGGACGTCCTGGATCCCGTCGATACCCCGCAGCACGTTCTCGACCCGGATGGCCGACGCGCTGGCATCGGCAAGGCTCGTGCCGGCCGGCAGGGCCTGCCGGACGGTCATGCTGTTCTCGCCGGAACGGCCCAGTAGGTCGGTGGCGAGAAGCGGGGACATCGCCACGGTGGCGCCGAGCACCAGGGCGGCGGCGACGAGCGTGAGGACCGGATGGCGCTGCGTGCCGGACAGGACGGGCAGGTAGCCGCGCTGCAGCAGCGTGCGCCGCTCGGCCTCGTGCGCCTTGGCGGCCACTGCGGCGGGGGAGTCCGTGACGGCGGGCGCGCGCAGGAACCAGTACGCCAGCACCGGCACGATGGTCAGCGAGACCAGCAGCGAGGAGAGCAGGGCGATGGTCACCGTGAGGGCGAAAGGCCGGAACAGCTCACCGGCCAGATCACCAACGAAGGCGATCGGCAGGAAGACGGCCACGGTGGTCAGGGTCGACGCCGTGATGGCGCCGGCGACTTCGCGGATCGCCGTCACAATGGCGGTGATCTTGTCCTCGCCGTAGCTCAGGTGGCGCTTGATGTTCTCGATGACCACGATCGAGTCGTCCACCACGCGGCCGATCGCAATGGTGAGTGCTCCGAGGGTAAGGATGTTCAGGGAATAGCCGGTCGCCGAAAGCCCGATGAAGGTGATCAGCAGGGACAACGGGATGGACACGGCGGTCACCAGGGTCGCGCGCACGGACATCAGGAACACCAGGATCACCAGCACGGCGAAGCCCAGGCCCAGCAGACCCTCGGTGGTGAGGTCCTTGATCGATTTCTCGATGAACGGCGCCTGGTCGAAGACCGGAGTGAACTTGGCGTTGGAGCCGAGTTCGGCCTCGAGCTGGGGGATGGCGTCCTTGACCGCATGGGAGATCGCGACGGTGTCGCCCTCGGGCTTCTTGGTCACGGACAGGGCGAGGGTTTCTTTGCCGTTCGTCCGCGTGATGGAGGTGCGGGCATCCTCGACGAGGCTGACATCGGCGACGCTGCCGATCGTTGCCGCGTTGCGGGCGGCGCCCAGGGGCAGGGCTTTGATCGCGTCGAGGGAGTCCACCGGGCTGCCGATCTGCAGCGAGAGGGTCTTGCCCTGCTCTTCGACGGTGCCGGCCGGAACCAGGGAACCGTTGTTCTTCAGCGCATCACTGATGGACTGGATGCTCGCGCCGGACGCCGCCATGTCCCGGGGCCGCGGCAGGATCTGGATGTGCTGGGTGGCGCCGCCGGTGACGTCGGCGCCCCTCACGCCGTCGAGCTTCTGCAGCCGGGGGACACTGAGCCGGGCGAGATCGGCGTTGAGTTCGCTGAGCGGCCTGTCCGAGGACACGGCGAGGAACACGATCGGGAAGTCGCTGATGCTGCCCGCGATGGCCTGCGGCTGGACGTCCTTCGGCAGGGCCTGCTGGGCGTTGGAGATGGCCCGGTCGATCTGGTTGCGGGCCCGGTCCAGGTTGGTGCCGTACGTGAACGCCAGGGTGATCTGTGAGACGCCGTTGCGGGACGTGGACGACGTCGACTCCAGCCCCTCGACGCCGTTGAGCGCCGTTTCCAGCGGAGCGCTGATCTGCTTGTCCACGACTTCCGGAGACGCACCGGGCATCGAGGTGATGACCGTGATCTGCGGGAATTCGATGGACGGGATGAGCTCCTGCTTCAGCGAGGACATCGTGATCACGCCGAACACCGAGGCGAACACCGTGACCAGTGCGATCAGGGCCCGGTTGGCGAGGGACAGCTTGGCGAGCCGGAACATCTCATGGTCTCCTGGCGGGTCGACGACGTATTGCACAGATGTACTGCACAAACGTACTGCACAGACGTAGTGCCCAGATGTACTGCGCAGCCTGGTGCACGACGGGAACAACATAGGCGTTGCGGCGGCTCCCAAACCAGGGGGCCGCCGCGGCCCGCGCCCGGACGATTTAGCTGTGAGCGGCGACTTGTTCGAGCTGCAGCGTCTTGGCCGTCTCGGCCTCCAGCTGCGCGGCGAGCTCAGGGTTGTCGTTGAGCTTGATACCGTAGCCGGGCATCATGTCCTTGAGCTTGGACTGCCAGCCCTTGAAGTTCTTGGGGAAGGACTTCTGGAGCAGTTCGATCATGATCGGCACGGCCGTGGACGCGCCGGGGGAAGCGCCGAGCAGGGCTCCGATGCTGCCATCGCGTCCGGCGATGACCTCGGTGCCGAACTGCAGCACGCCGCCCTTCTTGGGGTCCTTCTTGATGATCTGGACCCGCTGGCCGGCGGTGATGAGCTCCCAGTCGCCGTCCTTGGCCTCGGGGTAGTACTCGCGCAGGGCCTCGACCTTGTCGCCGTGGCGCTTGGCGACCTCCTTGACCAGGTAGGCGGTGAGGTCCATGTTGTCCTTGGCCACGGCCAGCATCGGGATGATGTTGGACGGGCGGATGGACAGCGGCAGGTCCAGGTAGGAACCGTTCTTGAGGAAGTTCGTGGAGAAGCCCGCGTACGGGCCGAACAGCAGGGAGCGCTTGCCGTTGACGTAGCGGGTGTCCAGGTGCGGTACGGACATGGGCGGGGCGCCGACCGATGCCTGGCCGTAGACCTTCGCGCTGTGCTGGGCCGCGATGGTCTCGTCGGTGCAGCGGAAGAACTGTCCGGAGACCGGGAAGCCGCCGAAACCCTTGCTTTCGGGGATTCCGGAGGCCTGCAGCAGGTGGAGGGCGCCGCCGCCCGCGCCGACAAACACGAACTTCGCGTGGATCGAGCCGTGCTCGCCGCTGCGGGGGTGCTTCAGCGAGAGGTCCCAGCCGCCGTCGGACGCCCGCTTGATGTCGCTGACGTTGTGGCCGTAGTTGATCTCGACGCCGTTGTTGCCGAGGTATGTGGTCAGTTCCCGGGTCAGGGCGCCAAAGTCGACGTCGGTGCCCTCGGCGGCGCGGGTTGCCGCGACGCGCTGCTTGGGGTCGCGGCCCTTGACGATCAGCGGGGCCCACTTCGCGATCTGGGCCTGGTCCTCGGAGTACTCCATGGAACGGAACAGCGGGTTCGGCTTGAGGGCCTCATAGCGGGTGCGGAGGAACTTGGAGTGGTCCTCGCCGATCACGAAGCTCATGTGCGGGACGGTGTTGATGAAGCCCTTGGGGGAGCCGATCAGGGAATTCGAGACGAGATGGGACCAGAACTGGCGGGACAGCTGGAACTGCTCGTTGATGTTCAGGGCCTTGCCGGGGTCCACCGAGCCGTCTTTGGCTGCGGGGGAGTAATTAAGCTCACACAGGGCGGCGTGCCCGGTGCCGGCGTTGTTCCAGGGGCCGGAGCTTTCCAGCCCGGGCTCGTCGAGCCGTTCGAACAGCGAGATGGTCCAGTTCGGCTCAAGCTGCTTGATGAAAGCGCCGAGCGTGGCGCTCATGATGCCGCCGCCAATCAGGACGACGTCGGCATGTTGGGTCTTGGAAATGAAAGTCACAATCAGTCTCCGATAGCAGCGGCTCTGGCTGTCACAGAATATCCCCGCACGGCCCACTAACTGAAATTGGGGCCGGGCGTCAAGGCTTTAGCTCGACCTTTGTGAAAACTTCGTTCAACACCGGGGACGCCGGGTACTTCAGGACCCGATCGGACAAGGCCAGGGCCGAGATCGGGAAGGCAATCGGAACCGCGGGCACCGTGGCCGCGATCTGCGCATTGATGGTCTGGTACTCGGCCGTGCGGTCCTTGCCGTCCGGTAATCCCCGGGCCCGGGCGATCTTGGAGAAGACCTGGGGATCCTGGTAGCCGAATTCGCCGGTGTCCTCGCCGAACAGCGGACCAACGAAGTTGTCGGGGTCGGAGTATGAGCCGTTCCAGCCGAGCAGGTGCAGGGCGTGGTCGCCGGGCGAGGTGACCTTCTGCAGGTAGCCGTCGGTCCAGTCCACGGGCACCGGTTTGATGTTGAGCCCGACGGCGGTCAGTTGCCGGCTGATCTCGGCGTACACCTTTTCCGGCGTCGGCAGGTACGGCCGGGTGACGTTGAGCGGGTAGTAGAACTTCAGTTCCTCGCCCTTGTAGCCGGCCTCGGCCAGGAGTTCCTTAGCCTTGTCCGGGTTGTAGCCGAGCGACGGGGCGTTGTTGTTGAAGCCGCTGAGCTTGGGCGGAACGAACTGGGATGCCTGCGCGGTGTTGTCGATGAAGAACCGCCGGATCAGGGTGTCCTTGTCCAGCGCCATTTCAATCGCCTGGCGCACCTTGAGGTTCTGCAGGATCGGAACCTGCTGGTTCATGCCCAGGTACATGACGGAGAAGGGGTCCCGCTGGATGATCTGTTTGCCGCTCTTGACCAGCTGGTCGAAGTTCCCCACGGTGACGGCGTCGTAGGCGTCGATCTTGCCGTCGAGAAGAGCCTGCATCCGGGTCTGCGGGTTGTCGTATGTCACGAACTTGATGGTCCCGATCTGACCTTTGTCCCCCCAGTAGTTCTTGTTGCTGGTCAGGGTGACGCTGCCGGTGTCCCAGGAACTAAACGAGTAGGGGCCGGTGCCCACCGGGTGGAGGCCGTAGGCGGACACGGGCTGGCCGCCGCGGATCTGGTCCAGGACGTCCGCGTGTCCGGCAGCGAGGGCCTGCGGGGAGGACATCGCGAAGGCCGGGAGGGTGAGGGCCTGGAGAAATCCGGTGAAGGGCTGGGTGAGGTCGATCCGTACGCTGTCCGGCGCTACGGCGGTGCAGCTCTTGTAGATGGACAGCGGCGCCTGGTCGGCGTGGGCCTTGAAGACGCCCTTGAACGTGGTGCCAGTGGCCTGCTGGCGGAGGGCCGCGGGGAAGTTGAACCAGCGGTTGAAGTTGGTGCAGGCGGCGGCGGCATTGAACGGCGTCCCGTCCTGGAACGTGACTTTCTCGCGCAGCTTGAACGTGTACGCGCGGCCGTCATCGCTCTGGGACCACTCGGTGGCCAGCAGCGGTGTGGGCTCACCGGTGGTCTGGTCCACGCCGACCAGTCCTTCGAGGACCTGCCGGGTGACACGGTAGGACTCGACGTCGGAGACCAGGGCGGGATCGAGCCCCAGCGGGTCGGAGCCGGTGCCGAAGGTGAAGAGCGCGGTGGGAGCGGTGCTGGAGGCGGCCGAGGAGGTTGCGGAGCCGGGTGCCGGGCCGAGGGCGCCGGTGCAGGAGGCAAGCGGCAGCACAAGGAGAACGGCCCCGATGCTGGCGGCAATACGCCGCGCTATCCTGCTGGGCACTCTACTGCTGGGCACTGAAGGAATCACCTCTGGGAGCTGGATGGTCCGCCGGCTGCGGAACAGCCCCAGTCTAGTTGACGGCGGAGTCCGGGATCTTTTGCGGCGCACCGTCACGGGCCGCATGGGCCCGCAAAAGCGATGGCCCGCACCACGAGGTGCGGGCCATCGCTTCTCCTAGTGGTCCAGGGAGTCAGGCTGGAGCCGGGGCAGGAGTGCTTGGATGCTGCTTACTTGGGCATGAGGACGGAGTCGACCATGTAGACAGTGGCGTTGGCGGTCTGAACGCCGCCGCAAACAACGTTGGCGCCGTCGACCTTCAGGGCATCCTTGGTGCCGGTCACCGTGACAGAACCGCCCTCAACGGTCTTGTGGGTGCCGACGATCTGGTCCGGAGTGATCTTGCCGGGAACGACGTGGTAGGTCAGGATCTTGCTGAGCGTGGCGTCGTCCGTCTTGAGTGCTTCGATCGTGGCCGGGTCGATCTTCTTGAAAGCGTCATCGGTCGGGGCGAAGACGGTGAATTCGCTGCCGTTCAGCGTGTCCACCAGGTTTACCTTGGGGTTGAGCTTGCCGGAAACGGCAGCGGTCAAGGTGGTGAGGACCGGGTTGTTGGACGCGGCGGTGGCTACCGGGTCAAGGGCCATGCCCGAGACGGAGCCGGCACCGCTGGGAACCTGGGCGGCGTAGGCGGCGCAGCCGGGTCCGACGAGGTTGGCGGCCGGATCCATCGCTGCGGCCGAGGTGCTCATGGACGGGGACGGCGCCATGCTGGCTTCCGACGGTGCGGAGGAGGCAGGAGCTGCGCTGGAGCTGGATCCGCCGCAGGCAGTGAGGCTGAGCATGGCGGCGGCTGCGATACCTGCAACGGCGAACGTGGTGCGCTTGATGGTCTGCATTTCGGTTTCTCCTTTGTTGTGCCGATGGTTGCCGGCGGCGAACTTTGCCGCTGCGGCCCTTTCCCGACTGTTGGGCACCGACCCTTGGTTGGTGTCTCAATGGGTATTCGGCTGCTCGGAGGACGCGGATGGGTGAGGGGTTGAAATTCTTTTTCAACCCCGGGGAATCCCCGGAAAATCCGCTGTAAACCATGAGAACCCCGGTCCGAAGACCGGGGTTCTCTTTGTGTGCGCAAGGGGGGACTTGAACCCCCACGCCCGAAGGCACAGGAACCTAAATCCTGCGTGTCTGCCAATTTCACCACTCGCGCGCGGCGCCGTCGTCGTCCGGGGCAAGAACCCCGGCGGCGGACGTCAGGCTCCATTGTACCTATTCGGCGTCGAGCTTCAGGTCCCGGCGGAGTTTCGCGACATGCCCGGTGGCACGGACGTTGTACTGCGCGATCGTCACGGTGCCGTCGGGATCGACAACGATTGTGGAGCGGATGAGGCCCTGGTAGGTCTTGCCGTAGTTCTTCTTCTCGCCCCAGGCCGCATAGGCCTCCGCGACGGCGTGGTCTTCGTCGGAGAGAAGCGGGAACGTCAGCCCCTCGGCGGCGGCGAATTTGGCGAGCTTTCCGACCGGGTCGGGGGAGATGCCCACCACGTCATAGCCTGCCTGCTGCAGTGAGGCGAGGGAATCCCTGAAGTCGCAGGCCTGTTTGGTGCATCCCGGGGTGGAGGCCGCCGGGTAGAAGTAGATGACGGTGCTCCGGCCCCGGAAGTCGCGGAGGCTGACTTCCTGTCCTTCGGCGTTCTTGAGGGTGAAGTCCGGTGCTGCAGCACCGGGGATGAGTCGTTCAGACACGGGTGTCTCCTTGGCGAAGTGCGGGGTTAAGTGGCGTGATTATCCAGCGTAGTGAGCGGAATGGCCCCCGACGAATCCGCTGCTCGCTATACTCTTGGGTATGCCTGATATGGATCGCTGGCCCACGGGCCGCCTATTGTCCACGGCAGCACGTCTCGTAGAACACTCCTGGAACGAAAAATTGGGGGCCATTGGCCTGACCCATGCCGGGGTGATCGCCATGGAGGTGCTCTCGGCGAACGGGCCGATGACGCAAGCCCAACTAGCCCAGCTGGTGCGGGTCCAGGCCCAGACCATGGGCAAGACGCTGAGCCGGTTGGAAGCGCACGGCCACATTTCGCGGCAGCGCAGCGCCTCGGACCGGCGCAGCCAGGTGGTGTCGCTGACAGACCAAGGCCGCGAGGCCGTTACCGCCGCCGCGGACATGGAGCGCTCAGTGCTCGCCGCGACGCCGATTGACCCGGACGTGTTGCGCCAGGAGCTTCAAGCGGTGGTGCGGGTGCTGGCCACCAAGTCCACGTCTGCCGAGGTCAAGGCCATTGTCACTGCCGCGGATCCTGCCGTCGCCTCGGAGCCTGGTCTCGCGGCGAATGCCACCCCGCTGAACTAGCCACCCCGCACGGAAGACGAAGATGAGCAGGACGGCGGGAGAATTCCCGCCGTCCTGCTCAGTCCTATCCCCAGGCCCTTAGCGGCGCCCGGTCACCAGATTGTGTGGGGGTGGTGCTTGTTGTCATTGTGCTTGTTGTCGTTGTGCTTGTTGTTGTTGTCGTGCTTGTTGTTGTTGTCGTGCTTGTTGTTGTCGTGCCGGTTTCCGTTATGGTCCCAGAATCCGTCCTTGTCATGCCGGCAGCCGTCGTGGCCGGTCCACGAGCCGTTGTGATCGTTGTCGTCACGCCAATTGCCGTTGTCGTCACGCCAGCCCCACCCGTCGCCGTTGTCATGCCACCGGTCCTCGCCGTCCCACCAGCCGTTATTGGTATCGTGCTGGTGGTTGTCCCGCATCTGGTGCCGGTGTTCGAACGAAGATTGATTCCAGGAGATGTTGGAAGTAGTCACAGCGGCGCTGGCGGGCAGGGCGCTGGCGCCCAAACCCAATGCCGCCGTGACAGCAGTTGTTCCGATGATGCGAATAGCCTTGTTCATTACGTTGATCCTTAGAGGGGGTCGACGTCCCCATTTCTCCCGCCGACGCACGGCCCACGCAAGGCCGGCCTGGCGTCGGCGGGAGCCCGCGTCTCTGGACGCGATCCCAGACAGGGAATCGGGGAGTCGACATGATAAACACTGGAGTTTTCCGCCCGGGAACTTGGCCGGGGGTCTGCGGTCCGGGTCTGCGGGACCGGTGTCGTTCCGGGATCGTTGCCCGGAGCACCTTCCCAGTCAACGCGCGGTTTCGGGCTCTCGACAGGGACTAAAGTCCCTGCTTCCCATGCTATTCGGGGGATGTCCGGACGCGGGCCGCGAGAGGATGATGGTGCCAACCAGGGAGCCTCAACCGGGTCGGAGGAAATGGTATGGCTATCAGCAGCCCGTTCGTGGTCGTCGTAGGGGTCGACGGCTCCACAGAGTCCCAAGCAGCCCTCGATTGGGGGATCCAGGAGGCAAAGCTCAGGAACGGACAAGTGATTGTCCTAGCTTCGTGGCACTACCCCTACGTCACGGATGCCGCGGGCCAGGCCTGGGACTACGCCGGCTTCGAGCGCGACGCACAGACAATCCTCAACGACGAACTTGAGCGCGTGGCCGATCAGGGGGTTCCGGTCACCGGGCGTCTTGTCGAGGGCAATGCGGCGGCCGCTCTTGTGGAGGCGTCGCGCGAAGCGGATCTGCTGATTGTCGGTTCCCGTGGCTTGGGCGGGTTTACGGGGATGCTGCTGGGCTCCGTGTCCTCCCAGCTGGCTCACCACGCCCGGTGTCCGCTCCTGATCATCCGGACAGGAGACGAAAGCTAGGAACCTGTCCCGGACGCGGCCTACGTCTAGGCTGCCTACGTCTACGCTGCCTAGATCGACGCCGCCTGGTTCGCCAGGGTGGCCACAAGCGAGGACATCTTGAAGCCGACCAGCACCACCGCGAGGACCGTTACGCCGATCGTGGCCCACACCGGGGCGAGCCCGCGCCGCGGCGCCACCTCGTGGACAATCACGGAACGGCCGATGACGTAGACCTCCCTGCTGAGGAATACCCACGCCCAGTGAAACGGCCTGACAACGCCGTCCTTGCGCAGCTTGTCCCAGTCCAGATAGGCCAGGAGGGCGGAGACGCCGTACACCAGGAAGCCGCTGGCCACCAGCAGGAAGTACGGCGTTGTAAAGATCGACGCCGGATCAACGGTCTGGACCTGCCGTGCACCGACGGTCCGCAACCGGATCGTCGGGTTCCAGAACATCAGCAGAATGAGCGGCACGAGCGGCAGGGCCACGATCGTCCAGACGTACGCGTTGTAGACAGGTGTCCGGTCACTGATGCGTCTCCGGGGTTCCACCGGTCGCGGGGTCTGGCCCTGGAACTGCGGTGTGCTGAATTGCCCGGTCCACGCCGTACCGTTCCACCATTGAAGCCGGCCCGATCCGGCAGGGTCCGGATACCAGCCAGGACCGGGGGTTGATGTGCTGGGCGGGACGGTCATGGCTGTTCATCCTTTTCCGGTGCGCGGGCGATCTCTGTCACTGAGACAGAGCGTACATCGGGGCGGCGGTGGTAGCGAGAGTCTCGACGTGCCAACGGATCGGGAGGACGATTAAAGGGCAATCACCATGAAGGAGGCCAGTGATGTGCTATTCGAACTACAAGGATTTCGGGCGTGATACCAGGAAGGATGCCGCACGGGAATCCGGGGAACGCCGGGAGCCCCGGCCGGAGGCAAAGGAATTCAAGTTCTGGGCCTTCCCCCGCCGCACCAAGGAATTCACCGTCGAGGAGCCGGAACACGTCGTAGACCGTTCCCGCGAGAAGGTCTAAGACAACACGATGTCATTCAAGCGGCCGCCGAACCGCCACAGTTCGCTGTGACGGTTCGACGGCCTCTTTAGGACCGGCCCGGCCGGCGGAGGCCAATCGCTGCCGAAGAGCCCAGGAGGAGCCCGCCTAGCGCCAACAGAGCCCCGCCGGTGAGGCCGCTCTGCCCGTCAGGTCCGGGAACATCCTGTCCGGCAGGGCTGCCCGGTGGCGTGGCTGGGGAGGGCACTGTCCCGTGGCCGGCGCCCGATGCCGGAGTCCCGGATGTGTCAGCCGCGACCGGGGCCGGAACGGCCCCCGTGGCCGATTGACCGGCGGCGCCCTGACCGGCGGATGGAACCGGGCCGGGCGTCGGGGGCGCCGGGACCTGTGCGGGCCGGGCCGTCTGTCCTTGTGACGGTGGCGCGGGTGGCGTTGGGGACAGCGCGGCGGCCGACGTCGACGGTGCCGGGGTGCTCGGCGGTGTCGAACCGGAACCCGGGGGAGCGGACGGCGGGCCCGGCGTCGGTGCGGCGGGGCAGATCTTCACCGGGATGAGGCCGGCAGGCGTGCAGGGAGCCGCCACTGCGGGCCGCGTCAGGAGGAGCGGCGACGCCGCGAGCACGAGAACCACGGCGGCTATGCGACAGGCCTTCCGGATGGAGTTCATCCTCCCCATCGTAGGGTTCCACCTCCTGCCGGCACGGAACCTCGGCCCGGTGAGTGTCGCGGTAGAACGACGCTTCCTGCTGGCGTCTTGATCTATCCGTAGGCGTTTACCCGTGGCAGGATCGGTCAATGGGGGATTTCATGGGGCTGTGCCGGGCAATTTGCTGGACCACCGCGGTGGCATTACTGATGCTGGCCACAGGCTGCGCACACGAGCCGGGACAGGCAACACCTGCCGTGAGCCCGCCGTCGGAGTCCAAGGTCCCGGCAACGGCACCGAGCAGCTCCGCACCCGCCAGCCAGGCGTCTGCGAGCCAGGGACCAACGGGGCAAGCCCAACCCAGCCAGGCCCAACCCAGCCAGGCTGGCGGCGGGGCCCTGCAGGTCAACACGATGCCCCTGGGCGGCAGCCGGATCGACGTCGTAGCTAGACTGCCGATCAACGCCTACTGGGCCAGGCCCGGCCAGGAGATCAACTTCGACGCCTCATCCTCCGAGGGCGTCATCGGCAAATACGAGTGGGACCTGGACGGGGACGGCACCTACGACACGACCACCCAGTCGCCGATCCTCAAGCACGTTTACGCCCGGCCGTTCGAAGGCGTGATGATCCTGCGGGTCTCTAACCCGCTCGGCAGCGCCAACATCCTGAAGACCCCGGTGCACGTCGGCACGGGCCCGGGACCAGGGGGCGTGCGCCCGGTCCCGCCGACCAACGTCAAGGCCGAGGTCGTCTCCGCTGACGGCACCCAGGTGAAGGTCACGTGGGAATCGAATGACCCGACGGCTGACTCCTGGGGTGTGGCCGTGAACGGGTTCCCTGCCGGCCGCGTTTACAGGTCGGCCCGGTCCGTCACGGTCACCGACATCCAGCGCGACAAGGACGTCCTCCTGCAGGTCTTCGGCATCACCGCCGACGGCGCCGTCGGCGACCGGGCGGGAACGACCCTGCCGGCCGCGAAATGAGGGAAGCTTAGCGGACAAAAAAGAAAACCCGGCCCCGCGGGCCCCTAAGCCTGCGAAGACGAGTGATCCCGCACCGGATGGCAGCAAGGGCTAACCGGTCAGCGGATGCGGCTCGGGCCCGGGCTGCCCCGAGCCTCAGACGTTGGCTGATTTCCCCCAGGGGCCGATCTGGTCCAGGGTGTATCCGTCCGGGTATGCCACGACGTTCATCCTTCCCGGCACAAATATGGGCTCGGTTGGCAAGGGGCACCGCCTGGCCTTGAGGGAGCGGAACCGCAGCACCGCGTTGAACGGTACGCGCAGCGCTGCCGGGGCGGGTTTCAGGCCCAGGGCAACAGCGACCTCGGGTTTGTCCATCATCAGCGCCAAGATGGTCGGGGTGAACCGGCGAAGCCGGGTGGGGATACGGCTGGCGAAGGCCGCGACGGTCGCATTGAGCAGCATCGAGCCCTCGGGGCTCGGGCCCATGTTCCGGTCCTCGTACTCGTCCAGGAACCGTTCCGCCTCCGCGAAGGTGGCTGGGATGCCTTCGAGCCCCATCTGCCGGCCCAGTTCGGCGTAGAAGTCCGTGGCGGCCTGCCTCTCCAGCCCGGTCAGCCGGCGCCAGCCGTGACGTTCGGTCCAGCGCAGCGGCAGGACGAGCAAGGTCATGAGGACGTAGACGAAGTCGTCCGGGGTGCCGGGCACCCCTTTGTGGACCCGGCGGAGCAGTTCGATCATGGCCTGGCCTCGTTCGTGCTCGAACCCGTTGGCGATGATCTCGTGGAGGACGATGCCGGTGTCGTAGGAGCGCTTCATCGGCCGGGATTTCATCTCCCCGGTCGCCGCCAGGGTCCTCGCTGTGGAGGGGATGGCGAAGTTGCGGTAGTACGCGACGAAGAAGCCCGAATGGATTTCAGTCTTGAAATCGAAGAGGACCATGTTCCGGTAGATCCCGTACATGTCCGTACCGCTCGGGCGTGTTCGGCGGGTCGGGTGCGTCAGGAGGTGCATGGGGGCTTTCTGTAGCTGCCGCAGGTTATGCCAGGGCAGGGGCGACATGGAGCTTTGCTTCGACGGAGAGCAGGTAGCTGCGTTCCTCCGCGGTCAGGAAGGTCGCCGAGGTGCCCGCAGCGAGTTCAGCGTCCCGGATTTCGACAACCATCCGGTGCAGCCGGTCCTGTACCGGCGCCTGGGGGTCGGCCTCAAGGGTCCGGTCAAGAGAAGTGTTCTGCAGCGCTTTGGCCCAGATGGACTCGACGCGCGCCAGGGTTTCGGTGTTCCAGCGGTGCAGTTTTTTGCGGGCGCCCCTGCCGGCAACCGCCGGGATCGTGAGTCCGGCGCCGGCCAGGACGGTCGCGGCCAGCTCCAGCTGATGGTAAGGGAAATCAGGCCTGACCAGTATGGCCAGGAATGTCAGGTGTCGGGCCAGCAGGGAGAGACACATCTCGGCCATCACCAGGAAACCCATGATGCAGCCGGCGCCCAGCATGGAGAAGCCGACTCGGAACGAGCGGCTCATACGCGGGACGTAGCGGAAGCAGATCACGGCAATTTCCGCGCTCATCGAACAGATGAAGAGGGTGAGCATGAGTGAGAACAGGAGGGCCGGGAAGCGGTCCTCGTAGATGCCCCAGGCGGGGGTCGTGATGGTGGGCCCTGTGAGGAGGAAGAACGCGGTTTGCAGGGTCAGCGTGAGCGTCAGAGGCAGGGTGCGTGTCCACCAGGACCGGCGACCGCCGGCTTCCGGGGCGATGGCCGCGTATGCGGCGAGGCGCAGATACCAGAGGGAGATAATCATCAGGGAGTTCAGGATCAGTTTGACCAGGTTCATCCCGCCCAGGGCTGTGTCGACGGGGACATAGACAATCGGGGACATGAGCAAAGAGCCCATGGCTCCGTACACGGCGCAGGAGAACACCAGGTCGGTGCGGTTGCGAAGCAGGGCGGGAATGCGGGCCCCGGCCAAGAGGAAGAGTGCCGCGGCCATGAGGAACTGCATCATCCGAAGACCGCCCCGAAGTTGCCCGGCTCCGCGTCCGGCTGCCGGTAGGAGCGGCGGATGCGGGAGGCCAGCCGGTCGGCAAGGAGTTCGGCAGTTACCTCGAGCTCGTTGAAGAAATCGGTGCGCTTCAGGGCCGAGACGACGCGCTCCGGGCCGAGGTCCGGGAAGAAGGTCTTGGCGTAGTCGTGCGAGAGGTCCTCCTGCTCGTGGCGGAGGATCATGTGGGCGAACTCGTGCAGCACGATCTGCTGGCGGTGCACCTCCGACGCCGCCTTGGCGTGGAGGATGAGATCCAGGTCGTCCAGTCCGAACCACAGGCCGCAGACCTTGTCCGTGGGTGTGTTGTCGATGGGCTTGATGACGATCCGGCGCCCCCTGGCGGACTCCAGGTGGGCCTGGATGGAGCGCATGGAGACTGGCTCCTGTAGCCGCAGGCTGTCTTCCGCAGTCCGTGCCCGTGCTCGGGCGACGCTGTAGTCCATGGGAGCTGATCCTTGGGATAGTCCGATAAGTGGCCAGAGTCCCCTGACTCCAAAGGAGGAGCCTATCAGCCCTGTTCAGGGGCCTTCCCGGCACCCGGCGTGTCGGAAGAAGTAACGTTCGTCTCTGCCAGTTGTTCCTCTGGAGCGTCACCCATGTCCCGAGGAATGACAAATATCCCCTCGGAGGGATTACGGCAAAAAGAAACCCCGCCCTGCAGGCCGCTAAGCCTGCTAAGACGGGGTTTCTCTGTGGTGCACCCCCCGGGACTCGAACCCGGAACCCATTGATTAAGAGTCAATTGCTCTGCCAGTTGAGCTAGAGGTGCATCTGTTGTTCTTGTTCATCGGGGCTTTTTCTTTCCCCGTTGTTCTCCGCAACGACATGAAACTCTACACGAGTTTGGCCGCGGTGTGAAATCGAGGCGCGGGGGAGGAGTCGAGCTAGGCGTGAAGGTTCAAAATCAGCGCAAAATCAGGGTTTTCGCCGTTGCTGAGGAGCCACAGGCGGCCGTCGGGGGCGAGTGAAACGTTCCGGATCCGACCGTACTTTCCTGTGAAATAGCTCACAGGATCGCCGGCGAATTCGCCCTTGAGGGGAACGGCCCACAGCCTTTGCCCGCGCAGGGCGCCCAGGTAGGCGGTGTTGCCGACAATTTCGAGCCCGCTGGGCGAGGAATCCGCCGTCGACGGCCACACGACTTTGGCGTCCAGGAAGCCGGTGCGGTGCGGGGCGCCCGTCAGGTCCGGCCAGCCGTAGTTGCCGCCGGGCACGATCAGGTTGAGCTCGTCGTTGACATCGGGGCCGAATTCGCTGGCCCACAGCCTGCCGGCGCTGTCCCAGGCGAGTCCTTGCACGTTCCGGTGGCCCAGGCTGTAGACCGGGTTCTCGCCGAAAGGGTTCCCGGGCGCCGGCCGGCCATCGGCGGTGAGCCGGAGGATCTTCCCGCCGAGGGCCCTGCTGTCCTGCGGCTGCTCCCGGCGCTGCGAATCGCCGGTTCCCACATACAGAAAGCCGTCGGGACCGAAACGGATCCGTCCGCCATTGTGCGTGCCAGCCTTCGGAATCCCCGTGAAAACAGTCTCCGGGGCGCCCAGTTCCCACCGCCCGCCGCGGTCCTCGAGCCGCATGCGGACGATTCTGTTGTCTTGGGCCGCGGTGAAATATGCGTAAAGGTAGTGGTCTGTCGCGAAGTCAGGGGACAGGGCAAGGCCCAGCAGGCCGCCTTCGCCGCCGGGTACGACGCCGGGCACCTTGCCGAGGGTGCCCAGCTGTCCGCCGTTGATGGTCCGTAGCAGGGCGGAGTCGCGTTCGGAGACGACGGTGGTGCCGTCCGGCAGGTAGACCGTGGACCACGGCAACTGCAGGCCGTCAATCCGCTCCGCCACCGTGGGCTCACCCGCCGTCCCCGGCGCGCCCGTGGCAGGGCCGCCCCCTTGCGGGGGCGTGGGAGAGGAGGCACCGCCGCCGGTGCAGGCGCTTGAGACAAACAGGGCAACGGCGAGGGCTGTTGCCCTGACCACGACATGGCGGAGCAGCAAGGCGAAAGTTGTAGGAACCGGGCCGGCTGCTACTGGCGCGTCCGGCGGGGCGGCCGGAATCCGGCGGCTTCGGCGTGTGCTGCGGAGACGAACCATACTTCTGCCCGGGCTTCTTCGTAGGCCGGGCTGGAGTCTTCGTAGTAGGTCATCGACGATGCGTTGCCCTTGACGGTGAAGCCTTCCGGTCCGCTGCCGTCGGCCGCCGGGGCCGCCGATCCCTCGCCGTAGGGCTGATCAGTAGCGAGGTGGCCCGTGGGCTCGGTCGTGTGGCTTGCGGAAGCCTCCGTTGCCGCGGACGAGGCGGCCATCTGCGTGGTCTCCATGTCGGCAAGGGGCGCTGCCGCTGGTGCTGCTCCTGTCGCGGGGCCGGGCGACTCGGGCATCGCTGCGGCGGCGGCGCCGGTGGCATTCGAAACACCAGGGGCAGTGCTGCCGGCACTGACGTTGGCGCCTTCATTGTCGGCCGCCTCCGCGGCTGCCGTCTCAGCTCCGGGCAGTGTCGGCGAGTGGGGCTCGGTGTATTCGGGATGGTGCACCGGAGGCCCGGCAGCAGCCGCCGGTTCGGCGGCTGTCGGAGTTTCGGCGGCAACTCCTGGAACGTGCGCAGCGTGGGCCGGTTCGTGGTGGGTCGTGGCCGCATGCGCATCGGCCGGTGCGCCGGTCTCGGACCACTGGGTCTCCCACTCGGTGCTGTCCGCAACGCCGGCGGCTTCCGGCGCGCCTGCCGTGGCTGCGCCCGCGGCCGGTTCGATCGTCGGGAGCGCTGCCGGTTCGGGAGCGGGGGTCATCTTCTCTGCAGTGGCCTGCGGCGCAGGGTTCTCCGGTGCAGCCATCTCGGCCGGCGGCATCGCCGCCGAGGGCGCCTCAGGTGTTTGCATCGCTTCTGGCGCTGGCGCCGCCATCGCACCGCCCGCCGGTCCGGCACCCGCCGCCGTCGAACCGGCCGCCGTCGTCCCGGCCGACGTGCCGGAAGAGCCGCCGGTGCTGGTGGTTCCGGCGGAGGTGGACCCTGTGCCTGTGCGGCTCTTATTGCGGTTGAGCACGGCCCAGACGACAGCGACCACCACGATGATGACGACGAGCCAGACAATCCAGTCCATAGCAGAGCCTTTCAGTCCATATTCAGTCCATGAGATTCAGTCCATGAGGCACGGTTGCCGATGCTTGACGGTACGTCCGGGCCAAGCCGGCTGTCCACCCTTCCCGGGGCCGACGCGGCCATCTCCCGGGAGGGCGCGGGCGGCCCCGCGAGCTGGCCGGAAACCGAAAACGACCCGGGCCCGCCGTGTAGCCTCGCCTCATGGATTTCAAGCGACTGCGGATTCTGCGCGAACTCGCCGACCGCGGCACGGTAGGCGCCACCGCCGAGGCCATGAACGTGACGCCGTCGGCTGTGTCTCAACAGCTCAAAACCCTGCAGGAAGAACTGGGTGTGGTCCTGGTGGAAAAGTCCGGCAGGGGAGTGCGGCTCACCGAGGCTGGCCTGGCCATGGCCGGCGCTGCTGCCGAGGTGTCCACCGCCATGGCACGGGCCGAGGCAACCATCGACACCTACCGGCGGGGCTGGCAGACGCGGGTTGTGGCAGCCATTTTTCCCAGTGCCGCGGAGATGTTCCTCCCGGGCCTCCTGCACCGGGTCAAGGCCATCGAGGGCCTCCGCTTCGAAGCGCACTTCGAGGATCCCGGCGTTGCCGGGTTCGCCGGGCTGACCGCGGACTACGACATCGTCCTGGCCCACAGCGTCGACGGTCCCGAAGTCTTCGGCGGTCAGGGCCTGGCCGTGGTGCCGTTGCTGGAGGAACCCCTGGACGTGGCCCTGCCCGCGGGGCACGCGCTGGCCGCAAAGGCCACGCTGTGCGCCGAGGACGTCGTCGGCTTCCCCTGGATGGGCGTTCCCGAGGGCTTTCCCTTCGATACCGTGCTGCGCCAGATTGAGCTGCGGGCCGGCTCGCAGGCCGTCCGCGCCCAGCAGTTCCCCGATCTGCGTGTGCTCGAAGCCCTTGTCAGCGCCGGCCACGGGCTGAGCCTGCTGCCGCGGTACACGGCTGTCAGCAACCAGGACCGCGGATTCGTGCTGCGCCCGCTCGAAGGCGTAAAGGCCAACCGCAGCATTGTTGCCCTCGCCCGTCCCGACGTCGCGGCCAGGACCACCATCCAGCAGGTCCTGGCGATGCTGAAGGCCGAGGCCCAAGCTGTCGCCGAAGCTCCGCAACAGCGTGATGCGGCTCACCGAATCCGCGGCCAAGCGGCCGCGGATTTCATCATGTGAGATGAGAGTCCACTATTTGATCGAAATATTCCCGGTTTTCCGCTTAACGCTCCCTCATGGGGTCGTTGGGGTCCGGGGCAGACCCCTAGACTTTGAGCCATGAGTCAGGACACCCAAACAGCAGCAGACACCAAGCCGGACATCAAGCCCCGCAGCCGGGTCGTTACCGATGGAATCCACGCCGCGCCCGCGCGCGGTATGTTCCGGGCGGTCGGCATGGGCGATGACGATTTCGCCAAGCCCCAGATCGGTGTGGCGAGTTCGTGGAACGAGATCACTCCCTGCAACCTTTCGTTGAACCGGCTCGCCCAGGGCGCCAAGGAAGGCGTCCACGCCGGCGGCGGGTTCCCGATGCAGTTCGGCACCATTTCCGTCTCTGACGGCATCTCCATGGGGCATGAGGGCATGCACTTCTCCCTCGTCTCCCGCGAAGTCATTGCCGACTCCGTCGAGACCGTCATGCAGGCCGAGCGGATCGACGGCTCCGTCCTGCTGGCCGGGTGCGACAAGTCCTTGCCCGGCATGCTGATGGCCGCGGCCCGCCTGGACCTCGCAGCCGTGTTCCTCTACGCCGGCTCGATCATGCCCGGCTGGGTCAAGCTCGAGGACGGCTCCGAGAAGGAAGTCACCCTGATCGACGCGTTCGAGGCTGTCGGTGCCTGCGCCGCCGGGAAGATGAGCCGCGAGGACCTGGACCGCATCGAAAAGGCCATCTGCCCGGGCGAAGGCGCCTGCGGCGGCATGTACACCGCGAACACCATGGCGTGCATCGGTGAGGCCCTGGGCATGTCCCTGCCCGGCTCGGCCGCGCCGCCCTCCGCGGACCGCCGCCGCGACGCTTTCGCGCACAAGTCCGGCGAAGCCGTGGTCAACCTCCTGCGCCTGGGCATCACCGCCCGGGACATCATGACCAAGAAGGCCTTCGAGAACGCGATCGCCGTCACCATGGCCTTCGGCGGGTCCACCAACGCCGTGCTGCACCTGCTCGCCATCGCCCGCGAAGCCGAGGTCGAGCTGACCCTGGACGACTTCAACCGGATCGGCGACAAGATCCCGCACCTGGGCGACCTCAAGCCGTTCGGCCGTTACGTGATGACCGACGTCGACAAGATCGGCGGCGTGCCGGTCATCATGAGGGCCCTGCTCGACGCCGGCCTGCTGCACGGTGACTGCCTCACCGTCACCGGCAAGACCGTCGCGGAAAACCTCGCCGCGATCAACCCGCCGGACCCGGACGGCAAAGTGCTCCGCGCCATGGACAACCCGATCCACAAGACCGGCGGCATCACCATCCTGCACGGCTCGATGGCCCCCGAGGGTGCCGTCGTCAAGAGCGCCGGCTTCGACGCGGACGTCTTCGAAGGCACCGCCCGCGTGTTCGAACGCGAACAGGGCGCCCTGGACGCGCTGGACAAGGGCGAGATTCACAAGGGCGACGTCGTCGTCATCCGCTACGAAGGCCCCAAGGGCGGCCCCGGCATGCGCGAGATGCTCGCCATCACCGGCGCCATCAAGGGCGCGGGCCTGGGCAAGGACGTCCTGCTGCTCACCGACGGTCGCTTCTCCGGCGGCACCACGGGCCTGTGCATCGGCCACGTCGCACCGGAAGCCGTCGACGGCGGCCCGATCGCGTTCGTCAAGGACGGCGACCGGATCCGGGTGGACATCGCGGCCCGCACGTTCGACCTCCTGGTCGACGAGGCCGAGCTCGAGTCCCGCAAGGTCGGCTGGGAACCCCTGCCGGCCAAGTTCACCAAGGGCGTCCTCGCGAAGTACGCCAAGCTCGTCCACAGCGCCTCCACCGGCGCGTACTGCGGGTAGCGCACGCTGAACAGCTAAACCCAACTAGCTCGCACCTGTGGCCGTTATGAGCGGGCATAACGGCCGTTAACTGCGAGCTAGTTGGGGTGGCGTTCATCCAGTGGACAGCGTTGTCCAAATAGTGAGACAGGTGCCCGGCTCGTTGACACTTGTCTCACTCAGAGGGAAAACTGAACGCATGATCGAGATCGTTACCGCCGGTGCATCCGTCGTCGTACTTACCAAGCGCGTGGCTGACTAGCCCGACTGGTAACGAACCGTCACGCGCAACCCCTCGAAGAGCCAGTCGGCTGAGGGGTTTTTTTATTTCCCGCAGCACCAGCACCACGCAAGACCCAAGAAGTTCCACGATCACCGAAGATCCACAAAGGAAGAGTCCGATGAGCAAAGGATCGCCGATCAGCCCCTCGCTGATGGCCACAAAGTCCGCTGGAGCCCACAAGGCTCCGGATCGCGTCGAACGTCCGGCTGACGCCGGCGTCGACACTGCTGCCGTCTCTCCTGTCCTCGGACCGAACAACGTCGTACCCCCGACCGTTATGACCGGTTCGCAAGCAATTGTCCGCTCGCTCGAAGAACTCGGCGTCCAGGACATTTTCGGTTTGCCCGGTGGCGCGATCCTGCCCACCTATGACCCCTTGATGGCCTCCAAAATGAACCACGTTCTGGTCCGTCACGAACAGGGAGCCGGCCACGCCGCGCAAGGCTACGCCATGGTCACCGGACGGGTTGGCGTCTGCATCGCCACCTCTGGCCCGGGCGCCACCAACCTCGTCACCGCCATCATGGATGCCCACATGGACTCCGTGCCGATGGTGGCCATCACCGGCCAGGTGTCCAGCGGGGTGATCGGCACCGACGCATTCCAGGAAGCGGACATCGTCGGGATCACCATGCCGATCACGAAGCACTCCTTCCTGGTCACCGACCCCAACGACATCCCGCACGTCATGGCCGAGGCCTTCCACCTGGCCTCCACCGGACGCCCGGGGCCCGTCCTCGTCGATGTCGCCAAGGACGCCCAGCAGGGCCAGATGACGTTCTCCTGGCCGCCCAAGATCGATCTGCCGGGCTACCGGCCGGTGCTGCGCGGCCACAGCAAGCAGGTCCGCGAGGCCGCCCGGCTCATCACCGCCGCGAGCAAGCCCGTGCTCTATGTCGGCGGCGGTGTGGTCAAGGCCCACGCCTCGGCCGAGCTGCGCGAACTGGCCGAGCTGACCGGCGCACCCGTGGTGACCACCCTGATGGCCCGCGGCGTGTTCCCGGACTCGCACCCGCAGCACGTTGGCATGCCGGGCATGCACGGCACCGTTTCCGCCGTGACCGCCCTGCAGCAGTCCGACCTCCTCATCACGCTCGGCGCACGGTTCGATGACCGGGTGACCGGCGTCCTGAAGTCCTTCGCCCCGAACGCCAAGGTCATCCACGCCGACATCGATCCGGCGGAGATCTCCAAGAACCGCACGGCCGACGTCCCGATCGTTGGCTCGGTCAAGGAGATCATTCCGGAACTGAGCGACGCCCTGCGCACGCAGTTCGAAGCCTTCGGCACCCCGGATCTGACCAACTGGTGGGCATTCCTGAACAACCTCAAGGAAACCTACCCGCTCGGCTGGACCGAACCCGAGGACGGCCTCAGCGCCCCGCAACGCGTGATCGAACGCATCGGTGCCCTGACCGGACCCGAGGGTGTCTACGTCGCCGGCGTCGGACAGCACCAGATGTGGGCCTCGCAGTTCATTAAGTACGAACGCCCGCACGCCTGGCTGAACTCCGGCGGCGCCGGCACCATGGGCTACGCCGTACCGGCGGCCATGGGCGCCAAGGTGGGTGAACCCGACCGCGTGGTCTGGGCGATCGACGGCGACGGCTGCTTCCAGATGACCAACCAGGAACTGGCCACCTGCGCGATCAACAAGATCCCGATCAAGGTTGCCATCATCAACAACTCCTCGCTGGGCATGGTCCGGCAGTGGCAGACCCTCTTCTACGAGGGCCGCTACTCCAACACCGACCTCAACACCGGCCATGACACGATCCGCATTCCGGACTTCGTCAAGCTGGCGGACGCCTACGGCTGCGCTGCCTTCCGCTGCGAACGCGACGAGGACATCGACGCCACCATCCAGAAGGCCCTGGAGATCAATGACCGCCCCGTGGTCATCGACTTCGTCGTGAGCCCCAACTCGATGGTGTGGCCGATGGTCCCCTCGGGGGTCAGCAACGACCAGATCCAGGTTGCCCGCAACATGACCCCGGAATGGGAAGAGGAGGACTGAACATGACCCGCCACACATTGTCCGTTCTGGTCGAAGACAAGCCCGGTGTGCTGACCCGCGTCGCCAGCCTCTTCGCCCGCCGGGCCTTCAACATCAATTCCCTGGCCGTCGGCCCCACCGAGGTCCCGGGCATGTCCCGGATGACCGTCGTGGTCGACGCCGACGGCGAGCTGATCGAACAGGTCACTAAGCAGCTGAACAAGCTGGTCAACGTGATCAAGATCGTCGAGCTCACCTCAGAATCTTCCGTACAGCGCGACCACATCCTGGTCAAGGTACGTGCGGATGCCGCAACACGCCTGCAGGTCACCCAGGCTGCAGACCTGTTCCGCGCTTCAGTGGTCGACGTCTCCACAGAGTCGGTGGTCATTGAAGCAACGGGCCACCCCGAGAAGCTCACGGCACTCCTGTCAGTGCTTGAGCCCTTCGGCATCCGCGAAATCGTGCAGTCCGGCACTTTGGCCGTTGGGCGGGGATCCCGCTCCATGAGTGACAGGGCCTTACGCAGCGCATAAGCAAGTAACGGCGCAGGCAACTGCCTGGCCGAGCGTTGCGTCCCAAACCGCAGCACCACAGACAACATCGAAAAACCACTCAAGAGGAGTTACGCAAGTGACTGAAATGTTCTACGACGACGACGCAGACCTGTCGATCATCCAGGGTCGCAAGGTTGCCATTGTCGGCTACGGCTCCCAGGGCCACGCCCACGCGCTGAACCTGCGCGATTCCGGCGTCGAGGTTGCCATCGCGCTCAAGGAAGGCTCGAAGTCCATCGCCAAGGCCGAGGACGCAGGCTTCACGGTCAAGAACGTCGCAGACGCTGCCGAATGGGCCGACGTCATCATGATCCTGGCGCCGGACCAGTACCAGCGCTCGATCTACAACGACTCCATCAAGGACAAGCTGACCCCGGGCAAGGCCCTCGCCTTCGCCCACGGCTTCAACATCCGCTTCGGCTACATCAAGGCACCGGAGGGCGTTGACGTCATCCTGATCGCCCCGAAGGCTCCCGGCCACACCGTGCGCCGCGAGTTCGAAGCCGGCCGCGGCATCCCGGACATCATCGCCGTTGAGCAGGACGCCACCGGTTCCGCCTGGGAGCTGGCCAAGTCCTACGCCAAGGCCATTGGCGGCACCCGCGCCGGCGTCATCAAGACCACCTTCACCGAAGAGACCGAAACGGACCTCTTCGGCGAGCAGGCTGTCCTCTGCGGCGGCGTGTCCCAGTTGGTCCAGTACGGCTTCGAGACCCTGACTGAGGCCGGCTACCAGCCACAGATCGCTTACTTCGAGGTGCTTCACGAGCTCAAGCTCATCGTTGACCTCATGTGGGAAGGCGGCATCGCCAAGCAGCGTTGGAGCGTCTCGGACACCGCAGAGTACGGCGACTACGTCTCCGGCCCGCGCGTCATCACCCCCGAGGTGAAGGAGAACATGAAGGCAGTCCTGAAGGACATCCAAGACGGCGCCTTCGCCAAGCGCTTCATCGACGACCAGGACGCCGGCGCTCCCGAGTTCAAGGCGCTGCGTGCCAAGGCCGAGCAGCACCCGATCGAGGCCGTGGGCCGCGAACTGCGGTCCCTGTTCGCCTGGCAGCAGCAGGACGCGGACTACGTCGAAGGTTCCGCAGCCCGCTAAACCGCGGCCCGCTAAATATTGCCCGGCAGGGGAGCCGGACACCTTTTTCCTGGGGGTCCGGCTTCCCTGCTGTCCAGCACCACCCGTCTCACCAGCACCACCTGATTCACCAAAATCCCCACCAGATACACAAGAGAGCTAAAGAGGTCACCGGTGACTAGCACCAAACCTGTCGTACTCCTCGCTGAGGAACTTTCACCCGCCACAGTCGAGGCCCTCGGCCCGGACTTTGAAATCCGCCAGACTGACGGCTCCGACCGTTCCCAGCTGCTCTCCGCGATCGCCGACGTCGACGCGATCCTGGTCCGCTCCGCCACCCAGGTGGACGCCGAAGCCATCGCCGCCGCCAAGAACCTCAAGGTGATCGCCCGTGCCGGCGTGGGCCTGGACAACGTGGACATCAAGGCCGCCACGCAGGCCGGCGTCATGGTGGTCAACGCGCCGACCTCCAACATCGTCTCCGCCGCCGAACTGACGGTCGGGCACATTCTGAGCCTCGCCCGCCACATTCCGCAGGCCAGCTCCGCGCTCAAGGACGGGGAGTGGAAACGCTCCAAGTACACCGGCATCGAACTCTTCGAAAAGAAGATCGGCATCATCGGCCTCGGCCGGATCGGCGCCCTGGTGGCCGCCCGCCTCAAGGGCTTCGACACCAAGATCCTCGCGTACGACCCCTACATCACCTCCGCCCGGGCCGCCCAGCTCGGCGTCCAGCTGGTGACCCTCGATGAGCTCCTCGCGCAGTCGGACTTCATCACCATCCACATGCCCAAGACTCCGGAGACCGTCGGCATGCTCGGCGCCGACGCCTTCAAGAAGATGAAGAGCACGGCCTACGTCATCAACGTCGCCCGCGGCGGCCTGGTGGACGAGGAAGCCCTCTACACCGCGCTCCAGGCCGGCGACATCGCCGGTGCCGGCGTCGACGTCTTCAACAAGGAGCCCAGCACCGACCTGCCCTTCTTCAAGCTCGACAACGTCGTGGTGACCCCGCACCTGGGCGCCTCCACCGACGAGGCCCAGGAGAAGGCCGGCGTCTCCGTCGCCAAGTCCGTGCGCCTCGCGCTGGCCGGCGAACTGGTCCCGGACGCCGTCAACGTCGCCGGCGGCGTCATCGCCGAAGACGTCCGCCCGGGCATCCCGCTGATCGAAAAGCTCGGCCGGATCTTCACCGCGCTGACCCACGCCTCCCTCACGCAGTTCGACATCGAGGTGGCCGGCGAGATCTCCTCCCTCGACGTCAAGGTCCTGGAACTCGCGGCCCTCAAGGGGATTTTCGCCGACGTCGTGACCGAGCAGGTCTCCTACGTCAACGCCCCGGTGATCGCCGAACAGCGCGGCATCAACGTCCGGCTCATCACGACGCCGGACACCGAGTCCTACCGCAACGTGCTGACCCTGCGCGGTGCCCTCAGCGACGGCAGCCAGATCTCCGTCGCGGGAACCCTCACCGGCCCGAAGCAGGTCCAGAAGCTCGTGGGCGTCAACGGCTACGAGGTGGAGATCCCGATCAGCGAGCACCTCGTGGTGGTGGCCTACTCGGACCGCCCCGGCGTGATCGGCACGATCGGCCACATCCTGGGCATGAACAACATCAACATCGCCGGCATGCAGGTGGCACGCCAGGCAGAAGGCGGCCAGGTGCTCGCCCTTCTGACCATCGACAGCTCCGTTCCCCAGCAGGTCCTTGACGCGATCAAGGCCGGGATCGGCGCTGACATGGTCCGCGAGGTCGACCTCGAGGACTGAAATCCTCCCCGCAGGGCGCCGGCGGCGGCTTGAGAGCCGCCGGCGTCCGTGAGCGGGCGGCCGGTCTGCGTACAATGGCTAGGACCGAATTTCGGGTCTTGGCCGGCAGACCGGCCTTTACTTTTGCACGCCCGGCACGGGACGCCTTCAATTCCGCAGGAAATGAACTGCGGCGTGCGCACGCAATCCAGCTTTCAGGAGCCCAATGAACGCCGTCCAGAGGTTCATCAGAAGCAGAGTGCTTCTGCTGACCGCGTCCATTTTGATCGTGGCCATGTGCCTGTCAGTCCTCGTCCAGGGTCAGTCCCAGGCGGCGCTGAGCAGGACCGTGGACCAAAACTCCCGGGGGCTCTACGACGTCCTGGTCCAGGCCAAGGCCGGTGACAACGGCGGCCTGATGCAGCCGGACATCGCCACCGGGCAGGGCGGCATCAGCTTCGACCAGCTGGACGCGATCCGGAAGCTCTCCGGCACGTCGGTGGCCGCGCCCATCAGCCTGGTCTCCCGCGTCACCCAGAACCTCGAGGCGCCCAGGCTGGACGCCACCGACTACCTCGGCTTCAACGCGGGCCTCGCCGGCACGGCCGGCGACCCGACCGCCACGGACCCGAGCAAATGGCCGGCCGCGGAATCTGTCCTGAGCGACACCCCGAAGAAATACCGCCTCACCGCCAGCGCCGTCAGCTCCGACGGCCACTCCGACCAGACCCTCTTCAAGACCACGGCCGAAGGAACCCTCGGCAAGGCCAAGCTGGTCGAAGAGCAGGTGGCCGGCGGCAAGAACGTCCGCATTCAGGGCCCGGCCGGCGAAACCGGGATCAAATTCCCCACCCCCGCCGGCGGCTCCGAGCACAACCTCTTCAACCTCTCCGTCTCCCTGCCCATGGCGCCGCAGGTGACCGAGTCCGTGGTCGCCGTCGACCCCGTCTCCGAACGCGCCCTGCTCGGCACGGCCGGTGACTTCCTGGCTCCGCTGGAGAAGGCCCCGCCCGCGGATGCCCGCAACGCCGGCGCGATCGGCCGCCACTTCGAGAGCCTCTTCACCAACGGCATCAGCATGGACGAGCTCAAGGAAGGCCCCGACTTCCTCGG
Source organism: Arthrobacter humicola (assembly GCF_039531445.1). Lineage (NCBI taxonomy): Bacteria > Bacillati > Actinomycetota > Actinomycetes > Micrococcales > Micrococcaceae > Arthrobacter > Arthrobacter humicola. The sequence continues at coordinate 40,279 of NZ_BAAAQB010000030.1, forward strand.
CGTCAAGCTCAAGTACTGGGCCCCGCTGATGACCCAGTACCAGCAGGCCAAGCGCGACGGCCAGCTCACCGCCGATTCGCAGGCGATTCCGCTGATCGTGCGCACCGGCACCGCCCTGGACCTGAAGTACTCGGTCAAGATCGAGGAAATCGACGACTCCGGCAACGTCACCAAGGACGTCGGCACCGTGACCCGCTCGCTGGACAAGGACTACCTCCCGTTCGTCTCCAAGTCCCCGTTCGCCCTCGCCTGGCCCGGGTCCAAGGACCTCACCCAGCTCATGGGCGACACCGCAGCCTTCAGCCAGGGCCTCTACGACCCGGCCACCTGGACCACCAACTTCGCCGCGGCCCCCAAGTACAAAGACGGTGAAACCGCCGCCAACGGCGCGGCGAACAAGAGCGCCACGCCCGGCGACTGGGTCACCGTGAACCGGCTCCCGGACAAGGCCGCCAACGGCGCCGCCGTCGACCAGACCCAGCGCGATCCCGTCGACGAGCGCTCCTACCGGGACAACCTCGAGACCGGCAAGAAGCTCGCCACTCCGCTGGCCATGGTCTACGGCACGTTCGACCCTTCGGCGGTCAAGGAAGCTGCCGGCGACGTCAACCGGCTGCCCCTGGGCGGCTACGACCCCGCGCCGTTCACCCTGACGAAGGACGCGGCCGGCAACCAGACCAGCACCGAACTCAAGCCGTCCCTGAGCGCCACAGGCCTGGTCAGCCAGTCCGCTGGCGCCATCACCGACTACTACGGCCTCGCCGCCGCCCGCGGATACGACACTAACGCCAACGTGATCGACGCCGTCCGCGTCCGGGCCAAGGTCCCCGGCAGCTGGAAGCAGGCGCAGCCCGACATCGAGAAGCTCGCCAACGAGATCCGCGACATGGGCCTGGAAGCCACCGTCGTGGCCGGTTCCGCCCGCGAAGACGCCAGCATCGCCGTTCCCGGCTACTCCAAGGACGACGCCGGCAAGGAATCGCCGCTGGGCACCGTACAGCAGTCGTGGGTCCGCCAGAACGCCGCGGACGCCGTCTCCGGCTCCCTGACCACCACGAACCTGACCCTGCTGTTCCTGACCCTGTGCGGTGCCGCCCTGCTAACGGGTGCCTCCACCGTCAGCTACGTCCGCAAACGGCGCAGCGAGGCCGGTACCCTGCGTGCCATGGGCTGGACGCAGCGCAGGATCCGTTCCTGGGTGCTGGCCGAATTCGGCGTCGGCGCGGGCCTGCTGGCCGTCGTCGGGATCGCCCTCAGCCTGATCACCTGGAGTGCGGCCACCGCGATCGTCTCGGCCTCGGTCCTGGCGTTGTACGTGGGCGCAGCCTTCTTCGCCGCGCAGCAGCTGCGCCACCGCGAGGAAGTGGACCAGGAACCGCAGCACGATGAGCGGCTCATGGCGATTGATTCCCCGCTGACCTTCGCCAACCGGCAGCTGAGCACCAACAAGTTCAACACCATCGCGCTGGCTGTTGCCGTCGGTGTTTTCGCCGCCGCCGTAGGCGGACTGGTCGCCCTGCTGATCGACATTCCCCGGGCCGCCGGCGCCAGTGCGCTGGGCGGGCTGGCCGCGGCCAGCATCGCGCTCCCAAGCATCATCCTGGCCTTGTCCGGCGTGGCCGTCGGCCTGGTCCTGACCATGGTCACCGGGCGGTTCGAACTGCAGGCCAAGCGCCAGTACCTCGGCACTCTGCGGGCCATGGGCTGGAACCCGGACATGCTGGGCCAGGTCCGTTTCTTCGAAAATGCCATGGTGGGAACCGTCGCGTTGCCGCTGGGTATTGTGGGCGCCCTCGGCATCGGCCTCCTCCTCGCCCCCTATGCCGCACTGTGGGCCGCTCTCGCCGGCCTCGTGGCTGTACTTTGCTGGATTCCGATTGCAACGAAAGTGGTCCAATGACTAACGAGCTGAACCTCGACCGGGAGGCACACGACCGGATGACCGCCAGCACCCGTCGCGGTGCGCACAAGACCCGCGCCAACACGATCGTGAAGGCCACGGACCACGCCACCCCGCTGGAACTGAGCAACATCACCATCCACTACGGCGGCGGCAAGGGCGGTGCCGAGCCCGTCAACGTCGTGGACGACTTCAACATGACGCTGCACGCCGGCGAGATGCACTGCGTCGCCGGCCGCTCCGGCTCCGGCAAGACCAGCATCCTGACCGTCGGCGCGGGCCTGACCCTGCCGACGTCGGGCCGGGTGTTCTGGGAAGGCGACTCGCTCGAGACCATGGGCGACGACGAGATCGCCGACCGCCGCCGGGCCCTGATCGGCTATGTCGACCAGGGCGGCGCCCTGATCGACGGGATGAGCGCACTCGAAAACGTCCTGCTGCCGGCCGTGCCGGATGGCGAGGTGGAGAAGCGCCGTGACATGGCCAAGGACCTCCTGGACCTCGTGGGCCTGGGCCGGCGCATGCGCCACCGCCCGGCGCAGCTCTCCGGCGGTGAGCGCCAGCGCGTGGCGATCGCCCGCGCCCTCATCCTCGGCACCCGGGTCCTGGTGGTCGACGAGCCGACGGCCAGCCTGGACCGTGCCGCGGCTAACCGCATCATCAGCATCCTCAAGGACACGACGTCGGACGGCATTGCCGTGCTGGTGGCTTCACATGACCACGAACTGGTCCGCCAGAGCGATACCCTGACCGAACTGATCTAGATTTAGACCGTGACTTCTTCTGAAAAACCCCCGTTCTACATCACCACGGCCATCACGTACCCCAACGGGGTGCCGCATATCGGCCACGCGTACGAGTACATCGCCACCGATGCGATGGCCCGCTTCAAGCGACTGGACGGGTTCGACGTCTTCTTCCTGACCGGAACGGACGAGCACGGCATGAAGATCGCCCAGGCCGCCGAGAAGGAAGGCGTCACGCCCAAGGAGTTGGTGGACCGGAACGCCGAGATCTACAAGGCGGCCCACGCCGCCCTGGGGATCTCCTACGACCGCTTCATCCGCACCACCGACGCCGACCACTACGCGGCATCGCAGGCCATCTGGAAGAAGATGGAAGCCAACGGGGACATCTACCTGTCCAAGTACGAAGGCTGGTACTCGGTCCGCGACGAGGCCTACTACGGCGAGGACGAGACCGTTCTCAAAGATGACGGACTCCGCTACTCCCGCGAAACCGATACCGCTGTGACGTGGACGGCCGAGGAGAGCTACTTCTTCCGGCTCTCGGCCTACCAGGATAAGCTGCTGGCGCTCTACGAGGCGCACCCGGAATTCGGCGCCCCGCAGTCACGGTTCAACGAGGTCATCAGCTTCGTCAAGCGCGGCCTGGAGGACCTGTCCATCAGCCGCACGACGTTCGACTGGGGCGTCCCGGTGCCCGGCAACGACAACCACGTCATGTACGTGTGGGTCGACGCCCTCACCAACTACCTCACCGGCGTCGGCTACCCCGACACCGAATCGGAATCCTTCAAGAAGTACTGGCCGGCCGATGTCCACGTGATCGGCAAGGACATTTCCCGGTTCCACGCCATCTACTGGCCGGCCTTCCTTATGAGCGCCGGGCTGGAGCTGCCCAAGCGCATCATGATCCACGGCTTCCTGCACAACAACGGGGTCAAGATGTCCAAGTCCCTCGGCAACGTGGTGGCGCCGGCGGACTTCGTCGCGCAGTACGGGCTGGACCAGGTGCGGTTCTTCTTCCTGCGCGAGGTCCCGTTCGGGGCGGACGGCAACTACAACCACGAGGCCATCGTGGGCCGGATGAACTCGGACCTGGCCAACAACTTCGGCAACCTGGCCCAGCGGTCGCTGTCCATGGTGGCCAAGAACTGCGAGGGCCGCGTGCCGGTGCCGGGCGCCTTCTCCGCCGACGACACCGCGCTGCTGGACCAGGCCCACGCCCTGCTGGACACCGTCCGGGCCGCCTTCGAGAAGCAGGAGTTCAGCCGCGCGCTGGAAGCCATCTGGGCTGTCCTGGGCGACACGAACGCCTACTTCGCCGAACAGGCGCCGTGGGTGCTGCGCAAGACCGACGTCGAGCGCATGAACACGGTCCTGTACGTGACGCTTGAGGTGCTGCGGATCGTGTCCATCCTGGCCCAGCCGGTCATGCCGACGGCGACGGCGGCCATCCTGGACACGCTCGGCCAGCCCGAGGGCGAGGCGCGCCAGTTCGCGGCCCTCGGCACGCCGATCGCCGCCGGCACCCAGCTGCCCGCTCCGGCCCCGGTGTTCCCGAAGTACGAGGAACCCGCAGACGCCTGAGCCTGCACACCTCCGGACGCTCCCGCAGACTTGCGGCGTTTCGGGTGACGCTCCCGCCCCTCCGCCTTGGAGGAGCGGGAGCGTTTCGCTTTTTCCTGCAGGACGTGAGGGTGCGTCGGCGGGGGGTGTTTGAATAGTGAGACAACTTGACCAGAATGTGGATCCCTTGGCTACCCTGAAAATATGAGCGCATCCACGATTGATCTGGCAGTCATCCCGGGCGACGGCATCGGCCCCGAGGTCACCGCCGAAGCCCTGAAGGTTCTCGAGAAGGCCGCGGCCGCCGAGGGGATCGTGCTCCGGCAGACCCACTACAAGCTGGGCGCGGAGCACTGGCTGGAGACGGGGGAGACCCTGCCCGCAGCCACCCTCGAGGACCTCCGCACCCGCGACGCCATCCTGTTCGGTGCCGTCGGGGCAGCCCCCGGCGACACCCGGATCCCCTCCGGCATCATCGAGCGCGAGCTCCTGCTGAAGCTGCGTTTCAGCCTGGACCACTTCGTCAACCTGCGGCCCTCCCGCCTCTACGCCGGCGTCGGCAGCCCGCTCGCCAACCCCGGCGAGATCGACTTCATCGTGGTCCGCGAAGGCACCGAGGGCCCCTACGTGGGCAACGGCGGCACGCTGCGCGCCGGCACGCCGCACGAGGTCGCCACCGAGGTCTCGCTGAACACTGCCCACGGCGTGGAGCGCGTGGTCCGCGACGCCTTCCGCCGGGCCAACGACCGTCCCCGCAAGAAGCTCACCCTGGTGCACAAGCACAACGTCCTGGTCTTCGCCGGCCAGCTCTGGAAGCGCACGGTCGAGGCCGTGGCCCAGGAGTTCCCCGAGGTCACCCACGACTATCTCCATGTCGACGCCGCCACGATCTTCATGGTCACCGATCCGGCCCGCTTCGACGTGATCGTCACCGACAACCTGTTCGGAGACATCATCACCGACCTCGCGGCAGCCGTGACCGGCGGGATCGGCCTGGCAGCCTCCGGCAACATCAACATGGACCGCACCGCGCCGTCGATGTTCGAACCGGTCCACGGCTCCGCCCCGGACATCGCCGGCCAGCAGAAAGCCGACCCCACCGCCGCGATCCTCTCCGCCGCGCTTCTGCTCGACCACCTCGGGTTCGCCGGCGCCGCCCGGAAGATCGAGGCGGCCGTCACCGCCGACGTTGAGGCCCGCGACGGCGCCGTCCGCACCACCAGCGAGGTGGGCGACGCCATCGCGGCGGCGCTGTAGCCCCCCGGCCGCACTCGCTGCACTGCAGGCAGCGCAGAACCGGTACTGCCAACGGGCGTAAGCTAGTTTCGAATCACCAAAATGCTGCCGTGGTCCGACGGTGAACCACGTTCCCACACCAGGCAGCCGATCGTGGAGGAACCATGACTCAGACTGCCCATGGCGTCGAATTCACCCAGCACCTGTCGGAGAACCCGAAGTCTGCTGAAGAGCGTGCAGCCATCCTGGCGAACCCGGGATTTGGCGACTATTTCACCGACCACACCGCGGTTGTCGACTACAGCGTTGACGCCGAGGGCAACGGCGGCTGGCATGACGCACGAATTGAGCCCTACGGTCCCATTTCCCTGGACCCCTCCGCCGCGGTGCTGCACTACGGCCAGGAGATCTTCGAGGGACTCAAGGCCTACCGGCACGCTGACGGCTCGATCTGGACGTTCCGCCCCGAGGCCAACGCCGCCCGCCTGAACAAGTCCGCCCGGCGCCTGGCGCTCCCGGAGCTGCCGGAGGAGTACTTCCTCGGCGCCATCCGCGAACTCGTCGCGGCGGACAAGGACTGGGTCCCGTCCGGCGACGGCGAGGCCCTGTACCTGCGGCCGTTCATGATCGCCACGGAGGCCTTCCTGGGCGTCCGGGCAGCGCGCGAGGTCTCCTTCCGCGTGATCGCCTCCCCGGCCGGCAACTACTTCGGCGGCGAGCTCAAACCCGTCTCCATCTGGATCTCGCGTGAATACGCCCGCGCCGGCCGCGGCGGAACGGGCGCCGCCAAGTGCGGCGGCAACTACGCCGCCTCGCTGATCGCCCAACAGGAAGCCGAGGCCCACGGCTGCAAGCAGGTCCTCTTCCTGGACCAGTTCAATGACAACGCGGTCGAGGAACTCGGCGGCATGAACGTCTTCTTCGTCATGAAGGACGGCTCGCTCGTCACCCCCGCGCTGTCCGGCACCATCCTGGAGGGCGTGACGCGGTCCTCCGTGATCCAGGTGGCCCGGGACATGGGCCGCGAAGTCACCGAACGCAAGATCACCCTGGATGAGTGGCGCGACGGCGTTGCCTCCGGCGAGATCGCCGAGGTCTTCGCCTGCGGCACCGCCGCCGTCATCACCCCCATCGGCGTGCTCAAGGATGCCACCGAGTTCATCGGCTCCGAAGACGCAAAGGCGGGGGAGACCACCATGGCCATCCGCGCCCAGCTGCTCGGCATCCAGACCGGCACCGTGGAGGACACTCACGGCTGGCTGACCCGCCTCGCCTAGGTACAAAATCCAGGCGCAGCATGTAGGACACACATTGTGACTCTCGACGGCGGCCCGCACCTTGCGGTGGGGGCCGCCGTCGGCGTCTGAGATTTTGGTGAAAAATGCGCTGAAGTACGGCGTAACCTGTCCAATCGGCCCTGTTCGAGGCTGGAGCCGCGGGTGCACAATGAGCAGATGACCGGGCTTATCCAGGTTCTGGGCGTGGTCTTCGGGGGCCTGCTGATCGTCGTCGGTGTAGCCGAGTCGTTCTTCATCCGCGACCAGCGTCTGGAGCGGCTATTCGTCGCCGACCCGGACGACGTTGAGACCGTCCGGCTCCGGACCCTCAACCTGGGGATCTACAACGTAATCTGGGGAATAGGCGCCATTGTGGGAGCGGTCATGCTCGGCGGAGCTGACTCGGACGAGGGGCGCACCCTCTTGCTCTTCACCTGCGTGGCGCACGTGATCCTGGGGACCGACCTGCTCCTTTCCGAGCGGCGGCTTTGGGGAAGTGCCCTCGCAGAAGCGGGTCCGCCGCTCATCATCACCATCCTGCTGCTCGTCTAGATCATTCTCGCGCTCCGGCAGGGGCCTATGATGGCTGCATTCAGTTCGCTCGCCGGCGCCATGGGGGATGTCAATGTTGATCGGATCCAAGAACTTCAGCCGACGTAGGTTTCTTCAGGCCAGTGCGATGACGGCCGCGTCCGCGGCCGTGGCCGTGGGTGCCGGGGACGGATCCACCGCGGCTATCACCGCGGCGGTTCCAGGCCAGGCATACCCGTTCACGCCCAATGGCGCGCTTCTGGACGCGTTCGCGGCCCGGCGTGGGGGACCTATCGGCACCGGAGGCAAGGTTGCCGTGGCCTTCCGCTGTGATCACCATCTCAACCGGTTTCAGTCCAAACTCCTTCCACTGCACCGGCAGTACGGTATTCCCGTCACGGTCGCCGCCATGTCCCAGATGTTCGACCTTGAACATGGCCCGAACGGCAGTGCAAACCTCTCCTTCCCAATCCTGCAGAAGCTGGCCCTGGAAAACGGGCTGGAAGTCGCCAACCATAGTTCTACTCACACGGACGCACCTACCGCGCAGAGGTTGAGGGAAGAAATTGTCTACTCGCGCACTGCCCTGGCCAAAGCGTTGCCCAAGTTGCCGATTGAACTTTTCATTCCTCCGGGCGTGGGTGGTACACGCTACCAAGGCTTTGCCGGCGGAAGGAGTACGGCCTCGTTCCAGAAATATCTGGCCGGACGGCTGATTATTCAGGAACATGCCCTGTCGACAGGTTATGTCCCCGGTTACTGGCCGATGACGGGGAACCCATTGGACAGCATGGGCAACGTCCACATCGGCATCGAGAACGCCGACTATGCCCGGCGCGGGCCTTCCTTTGTTCATGCGGCGGCCCAACAGGGGCGAGGCGTGTGCTTCATGTACCACCCCAGCCTCATGGACGATGCGGACCTCCTTGCCGTTGAGGATCTCTTTGCCTGGTGTGCCCGCGAACGCGATCAGCGGCGAATGGAAATACTGACAACGTCAGGATTGATGATGTCCAGTTTCAATTCCTTCTCGCGCCACAATCTCCTTTCCCGGACGGCGAGCTTTAAGGCCGGGTGGAACGGCTGGAACGGAGCAGCCGCAAAGTGGGCACTCCGCAGCGAGTCAGGAACTACGTACGCCCGCCGGGGTGCCGGATCCGCGCCTCTTTACAAAGATGTTTCGACCGGGCTCTATGCCGGCTCTGCCAGGCAACTGCTCATTTCGATGCGCTCAACAACCGGAATACGCGCGAAGATCGAAATACTCGATCCCATGGCCCCGGGACAATTCAACGTTGAGAAGATCGTTACCTTGGTCCCGTCGACCGGATTCAAACCCGTTCATCAGTACGTGGTGCTGCCACTTGTAGGCAGCCCCACGGTTCGAGTCCGCATGTCGCCCCTAACCGGCGGCGAGCTGCACTTGCAGGAGCCGCGATTGCTGGCCGCATAGTTGCACGGCCTCGTCGTGTTGCCGCATGCTGTCCTCTGCAGTGCAAGGATGGGACAGTGACCTCCGAGACCTCCGCCGGCATTGTCCGCAGCAGCGAGCTGACCCGGTTCCGGCTCGCCCCGAACCCCGGGCCCATGAGCCTGGCCGGAACCAACTCCTATCTCATCGGCGCCCCGGCGGCGGCCAGCGTCGCCGTCGACCCCGGGCCCCTCGACGAACCGCACCTGCAGGCGCTGGCGGGGGAGGGCAGGATCGAACTCATCCTGATCACGCACCGGCACGCGGACCACACCGCGGCCGCCGCGAGATTCTCGGCATTGACGGGGGCGCCGGTACGGGCCGCGGATCCCGCCCACTGCCACGGCGCGCCGCCGTTGCAGGACGGCGAAACCCTCCATGCCGCGGGGGTCGAAATCAGGGTCCTGGCGACGCCGGGCCACACCTCGGATTCACTGTGCTTCCACCTGCCGCAGGACGGCCCGCACGGCTCTGTACTGACCGGGGACACGATTCTGGGTTCCGGAACCGCCATGCTGGACTTCCCCGACGGCACCCTCCGCGACTACCTCGAGTCGCTGGACAAGCTGGAACGCCTCGGCCCCGCCACGGTGCTGCCGGCCCACGGCCCGGTGCTGCCGGCGCTCGACGGCGTCGCCCGCGCCTACCGGGACCACCGGCAGGGCCGGCTCGCGCAGGTCCGGGCGGCCCTCGAGGCACTGGGCGCCGACGCCGGCGTCGGCGCCGTCACGGACGCTGTGTACGCCGACGTCGATCCTTCCGTCCGCCGCGCTGCGGAGCTCTCCGTCGCGGCACAGCTGGACTACCTGCGTGCCGCCGGCGGCGGGCTAGAGCCGGTCACGGGACCGGCATGGCCATGACAACCACGTTCTTACCCCGGATGTCTTCGGTATAGCAGCTGATGAGCACCAACCGCCCGGACACCTTGTTCCACCCGTCGCTGGTGCGGAGCGTGTCCTTGTCATGGGTGGTGACGCTTTGGACCTTGTATTTGACGGTGCCGGTCATCGTGCGGACGCTCAGCTCGTCCCCGATGGCGGACCTGCTGCTGAGCCGGTTGAAAGGGGCCTCGGCGGTCTGCCAGCTATGTCCGACGATGTATGTGGTGTTGAGTGAGCCGGAGCCGGGCTGTCCGTAGGCGGTGAGCCAGTAGGCGTCCATGGTCATCGGCGGGACGAGGGAGCCGGCAGCCAATTCCTCGGCGCTTGGCGTCAGCGGCAGCACGGAGACATCAATGCCGGCGCCCGGATAGCTGATGCGCTGGGGAGGGGAGGCCGGGGGTAGCGCCGAGTTGGTGCCTCCGTCGACGACTTCCGGAGCAAGATTGGCCGGTACGGAGGGCGAACCGGGGGTCGAGGAGGTCACGGCGGCAGTTGAGTGCGGACCCTGGGGATCGCCGGGAGTACAGCCCAGCATCACTACCGACAGTCCGCTGAGTGCCGCAAGAAGGGCTAGAGCCGTCGCTCCGGACCGGGCCCGCGTAAAGGCTGCCCTCCAGCACCACGATTGACTGTTGACCGGCAACGGCCCCTTCTGAGCAAAACCCGCCGGCTCATTCAGCACCATTGGTCATCCGTGCACGGAGGCGGCCCCTTCGCACTCCAAAAGACGTGACCGCAAGGACCATGAGGCCTCCCAACGACCATGCGGCTATTGCCATCCCGTCCTGATCCCGGGGGCCAGCAGGAACCTGCGCTGCAGAGACCGTGACAACTCCAGTCTGGATGTTGAGCCCCGGATTGGTTGCTGTCACGGCAGCGGGCTTCTGCTCTGGATTCGAGGACGGAACCCCAACTGCCGCCGGTCGAGACACCGTAGCCGGCGCCAGAGCCACCACCGGCCTGGCCACAGCCCCCAGTGCCGGTGGGGCGGCCCCAGGGGTTGCCGCGCAGGCCTCGAGGGAAATATGTAAGAGCCGCGCGATGGACGCGGGGTCCGGGCGCGTAGTCGTTTGGGCGTGCAGCGCCGTGGCAGTCGTGCGGGCTGCAGCCAGAACCGCATCCGCTGCAGCAATGCCGTCCGGGTTGCGGGCCGTCAGGAGGGCGTTCTTTGCTTGGGCGGCGGCATCAGCTGCGGCCTGGGCGTTATCGTTGGCAGCGCGGACCGACTCATCGGCCTGCATTAGGTGCTCGTCCATCTCCCACGACAGCTGCTGTGCGTCGTTCAGCCTGTTGCGGGCGTCTGCCAACTGGGCGTCACCCTGGGCCTTCACCCCTTCCAGCGCCAGTGTTGCCTCACCCAGTTGCGCCTCAGCCGCTTCCAGCAGATTTTGTTTTGCCAGCAGCGCGGCCTGGGCGGCGTTGATGTCCGGCTGGTCGTGAGACGCTCTGGCGGCCTCCAGTGACGCTTGAGCGGCGGTAACATTGACAGCCGCATCGGACCGTGCGGCAGTCGCCGCGCTAAGTTGCGTCCGGGCCTGGTTCTCGGTCGCGTCATTCAGCTGAGGCAGCCCATCAAGTTCGGTCTGGATCCTGTCGACGGCGTCGGCCGCCCACCTGGCAATCGTAAGGGCGCGTTGCACGTTCCCTTTTGCCGCTTCCAGTCCGCCTTCCGTCTTGGCCGCGGCCGCTGCGGCGGCGTCGAGGTCCGCCTGCGCTTGGACGGTGTCGGCAACGGCGGCCGCGGCCAAGGCATCGCGGACCTGCTGTGCTTGGACAGCTGCCCGACTTGCCGCCTTGACTTGGCGGGCAAGTGAGTCCGCGTCAGTGGCCTTAGACAGAGCGGTCCGGTAGCTTGCCTGCGCTGCCGAGCATGTCGCCGGCTCCGCGGCAGAGGCCGGCGGAGAAAGAAGAATAAGTCCTCCCGAGGCGATCAGAGCGGTTGATGCGGTGGCTCCTATTTTCATGCCGAAGCCTTTAGAGCGCGCTGTCGAAGTATCAATGCTTAACATGTTTCCCCCAATTGAACAGATGTAGACGTCTCGTGCGTCGCGTCAGACTAACACCGGGACCGCAAGAGGCACGACATATGCCGTCCGGTGCACCTGCCGGGGACGGTACGCTTGGAACCATGCGTATCGCCCGGTTTGTAGTTGATTCTGATCCCCTCTACGGCATCGTGGAAGGCGAGCCCGGCAGTGAGGAAGTCACTGTCATCAAGGGCGACCCCTTCTTCCACGGCGTGGAACGAACCCCCATGAAGCACAAGCTGGAAGACGTCCGCCTCCTGGCGCCGATCATTCCGCGCAGCAAGGTCATCGGCGTGGGCCGCAACTTCGCGGAACATGCCCGTGAGCTGGGCAACGAGGTCCCGCAGCAGCCCCTGCTGTTCCTCAAGCCCAACACCTCCGTGATCGGGCCCAACGATCCCATTGTGCTGCCGGAGTTCTCCGAGGACGTGTCCTTCGAGGCCGAGCTGTGCGTCGTGATCGGCCGGATCTGCAAGGACGTACCCGAGGACCGGGTGGACGATGTGATCTTCGGCTACACCTGCGGCAACGACCTCACCGCGCGCGACGTCCAGAAGACGGACCTGCAGTGGGCCAGGGCCAAGGGCTTCGACACCTCGGCGCCGCTGGGACCGTGGATCGAGACCGAACTCGACACCGAGGACCTGCAGATCCAGGGCCGGCTCAACGGCGAACTGCGCCAGGACGGCAGCACCAACCAGATGATCCGCGGCGTCCGGGAACTCGTCTCCATCGTCTCGCAGGCCTTCACCCTCCTGCCCGGCGACGTCATCATGACAGGCACCCCGGCCGGCGTCGGCGCGGTGCAGGCCGGGGACCGTTTTGAGGTCGAGATCGAGGGCATCGGACGCCTCTCCAACCCGGTGGTGCGCCGCTAAGGGTTTTTCGCGCCGATTTCGGACAGCCGCACCGTGGATCCACGGTGCGGCTGTCCGTTTTCGTAGCGGTATTCCGGACAAGCGGCGGTGGTAGAGATTGGTAATGTTGGTACCACTATGACTACTGCTTCCGCGTCCGACGCCGTCTCCAGCTCCGCCCCGCTTGCTGCCTCCACCGGTGAAGTCACCACTGACACCCCGGTCCGTGTCCGGTTCTGCCCGTCACCCACGGGCACCCCGCACGTAGGCCTGATCCGCACCGCCCTCTTCAACTGGGCCCACGCCCGGCACACCAAGGGCACGTTCGTGTTCCGGATCGAGGACACGGACGCGGCGCGCGACTCGGAGGAGAGCTACCAGCAGCTGCTGGAGGCCCTCAAATGGCTCGGCATCACCTGGGAAGAAGGCGTGGAAGTCGGCGGCCCGCACGAGCCCTACCGCCAGTCACAGCGGCTGGACCTGTACAAGGACGTCGTAGCCAAGCTTATCGACGCCGGCTACGCCTACGAGTGCTACTCCTCACCGGAGGAAGTCGAAGCCCGCCACCGTGCCGCCGGCCGCGACCCCAAGCTCGGCTACGACAACTTTGACCGCGAACTCACCGACGAGCAGCTCGCCGCGTTCAAGGCCGAGGGCCGCCAGCCCGTGCTGCGCGTCCGCATGCCCGATGAAGACGTCACCTTCAACGACATGGTCCGCGGCGAGATCACGTTCAGGGCCGGCAGCATCCCGGACTACGTCATTGTCCGCGCCGACGGCTCCCCGCTCTACACGCTGGTCAACCCCGTGGACGACGCGCTCATGGGCATCACCCACGTGCTCCGCGGCGAGGACCTGCTCTCCTCCACGCCCCGCCAGGTGGTGCTGATCAAGGCGCTGATGGACATCGGCGTCGCAAGCTACATGCCGGTCTTCGCCCACCTGCCGTACGTCATGGGCGAGGGCAACAAGAAGCTCTCCAAGCGCGACCCGCAGTCCAACCTGTTCCTGCTCCGGGACCGCGGCTTCATCCCCGAGGGCCTGCTGAACTACCTCTCCCTGCTCGGCTGGAGTCTCTCCGCCGACGAGGACATCTTCACCGTGGACCAGCTGATCGAGAACTTCGACGTCAACGACGTCCTGGCCAACCCGGCCCGCTTCGACATCAAGAAGGCCGAAGCCATCAACGGCACCCACATCCGCATGCTTGACCCGGAGGACTTCCGGGGCCGGCTGGTGCCCTACCTGCAGGCCGCCGGATTCGTGGGGGAGACCCTCACCGCCCGCGAGGAGGAAGTCCTGGCCGAGGCCGCGCCGCTGATCCAGGAACGCATCTCGCTGCTGGGCGAAGCGCCGGAGATGATCGCGTTCCTGTTCAAGGCCGACGACGCGATCGACGTCGCCGACGACGCCCGCAAGGGCCTGCCGGAAAACCTCACCGAGGTCCTCGACGCCGCCCTGGCGGCGCTGGAACCCGTTGCCGACTGGTCGGCCGAGAACATCCAGACAGCCCTGAAGGAGGCCCTCGTGGAAGGCCTCGGCGTCAAACCGCGCCTGGCTTTCGGGCCCGTCCGCACGGCCGTCTCCGGCCGCCGGATCTCCCCGCCGTTGTTTGAATCCATGGTCATCCTGGGCAAGGACTCCTCCCTGGCCCGCCTGCGCGCCTTCCGCGGCTGACGCCACCGGAGGCTTCGGTCAACGGATGTCCATGACTGCCAAGACGGGTCGAAAGGCGCTCTTGTGAACAGCTTCACATGGGTGGCCGACGGTAAAATCATATGGTGGTTGTAACGCTCTGATTGATGGAGCGTTTGATGGTCAATGTGCTTTCCCTGGATGCGCGCACCGAGTTCGTTGATCTGGTGTGTGGCGGAATGTCGATTCTCACTGCTGCCCGGCGCGTCGGCGCCACGCATGGGACGGAGAGGAACTGGTGGGCCCAGCTTGGCCACATGATGACCCTGAAGATGGGCGCCGTCGTAGGCCTTGTTTACCCTGCACCTCACCTGAGGGGCAGGGCGGGTGGGCGTTGACACGGGCTGAGCAGGGGATGATTCAGATGGGCTGGCGCAGCAGGCTTAGTTACGCCAGGATCCTTGCGGCGATGGGCCGGGACCGGTCTGTGGCCTGGCGAGAGGTGAACCGCAACACCGACGCGGACGGGTGTATAAAGGTCGAAGGAGAATCACGTGGCCCTTTGGGGACGTCGCCGTCCCGTTGGACCGTCCCAGCTGATTTCAGAGTTGGTTCCGAATGCCACTCCGAGCTCGATAGGCAGGTAGTCGAGGGCCCTTCCGGATGATCAAACTCTCGCCGGATGCAGGAAGGGCACCCTTCCCGAAGGAAGTTGGGGCCTGTTCGTGGCGTAGACTATTGAGCTTCGGTCAGGGGCGGAGCCCCTTGTACTTGAAGCCATGTTCGCTGCAGTCGCGGTGGAAGTGGGATGCGTCAAAGATCCGCCGGTTGTATGTTTCGACAGTGGTGCGCTCCCGTTCCCGTTCCGCGTCGACCTACGCCTCGTTCCTTTGCTCTTTGAGGCTGACGTTGCCGAAGCGTTGCCGGGCCGCGGTACCCTTTACGACGGCGACGAGGAACGCGCTGACGCGGCCTGAGCCGAAGACGGCGGCGACGATCTTGGTGGAGTCCATCGGCGTACCTACTTTTCGGCTCTTAGACATAACAGCGGCTCTTGACGCGGCGTGTTGCGAAGGTCAGGATGGCAAAGATGACAAAGTATGTTGTTTCGATGCGGATGCTGGGCTGGGTGACGGTGGTGCCGATGATGACGGCCTCGTAGACGCCCATGGAGAACATGAAAAGAATTGCAGCTGCCCGCTCAAGCCACCAGAATGCTTCGAGAACCATTGTGGGGCCGAGTCGCCGCCAATGCGCCGTCTGGGGCGGTCGAGGACCAGGGCGAGCCCAATGCCAGCCACAGAGGTAGACCAAGAAGTTAATCACTGAGAGCGCCATTGGCTCCTGTACGCGGAGCCAGAGTCTGTGCAGTTCTTGGTGCATGCGCGCCTCCTCGGCGGTTGGAGTCTTGGATTTACTGTTCGGTAGGGGCGCCTGATATTTTGGCCGGATGCCTTACATCGAAGAAGAGTTGAAGGACCTGAAAGAACAGGTGGCTGCACTGACCGCAGCCCTCCGCAATCTGCGCCCACGCGAATCCGCATGGATACCTGAGCACGCCACAATTGGGGAGGACGTGAAGCTCGCCCCGAACACTTCGCTCCAGTGCCGGGAAGACGCGCCCATCACCGTTGGGGCGGGAACCAACATTTATCGCAACGCCGAGATTTTTGGACCCGTGACTATCGGCGCGAAGTGCCTCATCAACCGGGATGGGTACATAAGGGCAGGCACGGTCATCGAAGACAGAGTGTTCATCGGACCGTTTGTTCGAATTATCACGGACGGGCACGAGATCGGTGACTCCCAAAGACGCGCCGGGACTAACGCTTCCGCTCCGATAGTGATCGGAGAAGGCTCATGGATAGGTGGGAGCTCGACAATTCTCGGAGGAGTGACCATCGGCCGGGGTTGTATTGTCGCGGCTGGATCCTTAGTGAACCGTGACGTACCAGACAACACCCTCGTAGGCGGAGTCCCCGCGAAGGTCATTCGAGCCCTGCCTGCCTAGCCAGCGTTACCGCTGCCTGACCCGGAATGGTTGAACGACCAGGGCTTCGACTAGTGTGTGATTCGACAACTTCTATCTGCTGGAGGATCTGCTTGCGGCACACCGTTCTGACAATGTCCCGAGGAGATTCTCCGCGCCTGCGCGAATGGGTGGAATACCACTCCAGGTTGGGGTTCGACGATTTCTACGTCATCTTGGATAACCCGGTAGACGACAGCGAGCAGGTGCTACTGAGTTTGGACGTCCCGGCGAAGATCACCATCGACGTGCGGGCGGCCTCCGGTGAGTACTACGACGGGCTCACGCCGGCGGAACGGTGGGCGAGGGTGCTGGCGTGGCGCAAGGCTAACGGGTCCCGTCTCACCGCACAGGGGCTGCCGGTAGTCGACCCGCTGGCGCTGCGGCAGCTCGAATACTTTCGCGAGGTGCTGAGCGCCGTCTATGCAGGCAACGGCGACTCGTGGGTTGCTGTAATCGACGTGGACGAGTTCATAGCACTCCCGGGCGGTCGCAGAATCCAAGATATTACGTCGGCTGCCCGTTCTCCCCGGGTTAGGTTTCTGAACTTCAACTTCGACACCTCCGGGAACGATGACACCAAGCCTTTCCTGGCCCAACACACGATGCGATGGGCCAGGAAAGACGTCGAGGCGTATGGCCAAGGCTGGGAGCACCGTGTGAAAACTATCGCCCGTAACGATGCCTTGCTGCCGTTCACGTCAGTCCACCCGATCAGCAAAGGCCCCTGCGAGATCTCCGACCCTGATGTTGCAAGGCTGCACCACTACAAGATTCCAGATCAAGGACTCCCTATTCCGTACTCCACGAAGGACACCACCTTGATTAACACTCTGTGCTCCAGGTGCAGGACCCCGATCGAAGCCTTCGAACCCTTCGAAGGGGAATCTAATCTTGGCCCGGCTGAAGTCCTGATGCAGGCCTTCCCGTGCGAGCATTTATTCCCGTTGGACGAAGCCGAATCGATGACTCAGGCGACAAGTCCGCGTTAGCCGTTCAGCAGCCTGTGATGGCTGTGGGGGGTCGATCGAAGCCATAAATGCGTGGCGGGATCTTCCGGCGGAATTTGTTCCTTGGCAGACGGTATGGAAGCCACCGGCATTTCGCCGCCGCCGGGATCTGGAACCGGATCCACGGGAGGCTTCTGGCCGAGGCTGACGCCGCCGGGAAGATCGACTGGACGAACCTTCCCCGCACTACAGGGGAACCCCCGAACTACGACAAACTGTTTGAGGAACCATCCGACTATGCCATCGGCTCCTCGAGGGCGGGCCGAGTAGCAAGATGCCCCACGCCTGTGACGGTAAAGACCGACCAGCGTCAAAGATTCTTGGCTTCGGACGAGTTGGCGACTCATCGATGTTCCCGGCCGTCACAGGCGCGTCGTCAACTGGCTACGTTGGGTGGGCTCCGAGAAGACGGGCATAGCACTCTGCCCGCTACCGCCGCGCACCACGTGGCTACGCGGCTAAGCGGAGGTCTTCTATGAATCAAAGCGCCCGATAGTTGGATTACCTCCTCAAGGTTAGTCTGATGGCACAACGTAAATACACCGGAGGATTGGATTTGCAGCACACGATCTTGACCATGTCCCGTGGTGATGCTCCGAGGTTGAGAGAATGGGTGGAGTATCATTCATGGCTCGGTTTCGATGAGTTCCACGTCATTCTTGACAACCCGATTGACGACAGCGAGCACGTCCTCCGGATTCTCAACGTACCGGCAAAGATCACCGTTGAAGTCAGACCCGCTCTGGACGAGTACTACGACGGGCTGGCAGGCGAGGAGAAGTTGTCCCGGGCACAGGTCTGGCGGGAACTGCACCTTGACCGCATCGCTGAATGGGGACTCCCGATAGTGGATCCGTTGTCCATGCGTCAGTACCTATACTTGCCCGCCGCTCTCAATAAGTATGCTCTCCGAGGTGAGGGATGGGTTTCCGTAATAGATGTTGACGAATTCATCGTCCTACCCGGAGGACGTAAGATCACGGACGTGACGACCGCGGCGAAGATGCCGCGCGTGAGGTTCCTGAACTTTAACTTTGACTTCAAGGAGCGTGACCCTGCGCGTCCGATCCTCCAGCAGCACACTCAACGATGGGCGCGGGAAGACATCGTCGCTCAGGGCCAGGGTTGGGACACCCGGGTGAAGTCGATCGTCCGATACGACGCCGCTGTCCCTATGGCTTCTGTCCATGGGATCAGTCGCGGCTGGTTCGAAACCCTTGAACCGGAGATCGGTCGCCTCCATCACTACAAAGTAAGCGGACACGGTGTCCCTGTGCTCCCGTTCTGTGTGGAGGACCGGGCCGCCGCTGACGCATTCAGGGTCAGTGAAGACCCACATTCACACCTCTAATGGCCACGTTGGCCAATGAACTGTGAGGATTAGGGTCGCTGGTCCGGGACTGGCTGGTCGGCAAGCCTCCTCCGTGGAGGACGGGGCCGGTTGGGCTTCTTCCGCGGTCTGACCGTCGGTGGGATCCGTGGCAGACTTGGCGAACGCCGATGCCCCACGCCGGACTGGTCGCCGCCATCGCCGCGAACTTACCAGGGACTCCCTGACAGCGTTGGTGTACAAACTACGCGGCGAACCTGGTGTCGGTGACCTCGAAGTCGTCGTAGTCGAAGGCGAGTCTTGCGGCAGTCGGTCTACGACCAGCGCGACGTGGCCGGGGTACGCAGTACAAGTTCGACAGCGTACTGGATGCCCCACCCAGTAGTCGCCCCACGTCGCGGACTGCCTTGAGGCCGCCCGGGCGTGGGCATTCTTGCGTTCACAGCCTTCGCGAAGGGCCCCTGACTCTGCGTCTGGCCCAACAACCCGCCTTGAGCAACCGATTCCCCGCAGCGGAAACTACTGAATGAAACGCCGGATATACCGTGTTTGAGATAGTCCCCTCAGTTCCACTCATCCGCCTTGTTACCGAATCGCAGCCCGTGTAATTGGGCGGTGCCCGTCTCGGCTATGCTGTTAGCTGGTTTGCCGTAGGACGCTCGGGCCTAGAGGGGAGAGGGTATGGGTAATGAGTCAGATTCTTGATATCGAAAAAAATACAGCGAAGATCTCACTGCCAGCTACGGAGGGGATCAGTCGAATCAGCTTGTCCCTGGAAAGTATGCAGGGCGTGGAGGAAAAGTCCATCGCCGTCGTAGTCAAGGCACGGAACGCAGAAGGTATTGACGTCGCTGAGTCGTGCAAGGGAGTGTATTTCTCGACCATCCTCGGCGAGATGTTCGCCTACCTTCCAGGAACACCGCGCGACCAGTTCAGCGCGCCCGTGATGTTGGAGTTTCTGGATAAGCCAGCGGAAGTCTGCTTCACACTACTCACATGGCCGGGGCGCGAACCTGTCCCCGACGGAACTTTCGGAGGTAGCGCGTTCTTCATGGAATCGACTTACGCAGAATCCGAAGGCTCGTTGAAGCGGAATCGAATTCTCAAAAGTGGGGGACGCAAGTTCAAATGATCGAAAAGTCGATTGACGTATCGGTCGTGATCGGATTCAGTAACTGGGGTCTAACACGGCTCGAACTTGCTGTTCGATCCATTCAGGCATCTTTTGGTGCCTTACGCGGAGAAGTCATTGTCTCCGATTACGGCTCGGATACTTATGAAGACACCCGCGTTCTGATGGAGTCGTTGGGGGCCCGCTATGTCTACACGTCGACGGATGGGACATGGTCCCGTTCACGGGCTCTGAATGCAGGCTTTGCCGTTTCCTCGGGTGCGGTGCTTGTTTCAACTGATGCTGACATGGTATTCAGCCCTCAATCAATGGAAACCATCGGAACCTGGATCCTTAATGATCCTTCTCTGTGCCTGCTGCTCCAGTGCCGCGATCTGCCAGAGCAATGGACGGATGGCGACATCGAGCGTCTGGGTTACCAGTGGGATACGTTCGAACGAGTTTCTAGGCTCCGGCCACGATGGGGCATGGGAGGCATGATGGCCGTACCTCGCGAAGTCTTCATGCGCATTCGCGGTTTGGACGAACGCATGCATACCTATGGAGGAGAAGACATCGACTTCGCCACGAGAGCGAAACGTGCGGGCCAACGTCTTCTGTGGGTAGATGACGAACGCGTTCGCATGTACCACATGTGGCATCCACCGACTCGGAAGACGCACGAAAAATCCGTGGCTGCTTCGAGTGCTATCGAGTTCAATAAGAACATTGTCTATACTGACAAGACATTCGTCCGGAATACGCCTGTCTGGCTGCATCGTCCCTCTGATGCAAAGCCTTTAGTAACCGTGGCTATTTCGACTCTTAACCGAGCGAACTTCTTGGCCGAGAGTATTAGTTCAGTGCTTTGCCAGACCATGCAGGATTTCGAGATCGTAGTGGTAGACGACGGCTCAACAGACAATACTCGCCAGATTGTTGAGAGTTTCGACGATCACCGCATCCGATATTTCTTTCAAGAGAATTCGGGTATAGCCGCAGCGCGCAACCGAGCTGCCGACGAGGCGCGCGGGTACTATACCGCCGTCCACGACGATGATGACCTCATGACTCCGTGGCGCCTGGAGAAACACTTTGAGCACATAGTCGCTGGAACACACGGGTCCTTCGGTTCTTTCGTCAACTTTGACGATTCGACAGGCGAGATGAAGCTCTTTGCCTCAAAAATTCTCAATGACGGAACCATCATTGCGACAGGAGGCGCACCGGGACATGGTACGTGGCTTGTCGAAACCGACATCATTAGACGACTGAGATACGACGAATCGCTTTCCAGTGGCGTCGACAACAACCTGGCGCTTCGAATGGTCCGCTCCGGCGTGGCCTTGAAGCACTCGGGTGAGATCATGATGCTGCGCAGGGTTCACGACGGTCAGATCACGGTGAGCGATGGATCGGTCCAGAAGACCTCCGCTCGGCAGACGCGGCAGCTGTTCTCCTATGTCACGACAAGATGGGGCGCTGACAAGTTGAGTGCCGAACGAGGAAGCGAAGACTATGTTCCAGTCCGGCTAGGGAAAGACCTGGATGCTTTGGTGCCCTTCCTGCCGGATTCGCTCGTGCAGAGAGTCGTGTCGTTCCGAGGCTCGTTGGAATGCCTTCCCGATTCGATTAAGCAGCATCTGCTTGGCCGTTGCTCGCACGTTGTCGTGGAACGCGATGGGGATGAGAACCTCATTCAGTACTCGGGCGTTATGGTTGGTGCTTCGCTGAGGGAACTAGCTCTGCTTCGGCGCGTGGGGGCCCAGTTCCATGTTACGGGCGAACTTACTGGCTCAGTCGATGCGAGGAAAGAGCCTGTTCCTGCCGCTCCCGGGGACATCATGGAAGGGGCGATCCGTCAGGCTTTCGAAGATTTCGTAGAGCGCCAAGGCGCTGAGGACGGCGCCTCGTTCGGTCTCATTAGGAAGCTCGAGCCCAGCGATAAATGGTCGCACTCGGGTTGGACACGGAGATTCGCTTGCGGAGGCTTAGAGGAGACCGTCGTGTTTTCGAGATTCACGAATGTTGTGGAGGCATTCATGGCGCAGATCGAAAGTGACTGGGCGGAGATGGAAGTGTCGGGGGACTCAATCGAGCCTGGGGCGCTTCTGGATGCGCTCAACAGTTCTCGTCAACTTCGGGGAGCGGCATTGTGATAGTCACATGGAACGGTGAGTACGTTGGACACACCGGGTTTAACGTGACGGCCGACGACTACGATGGTGAACCTCGGTTTAGATCGTTTTGGTTTGATGCTGCCCCAAAGAATCGGCACCCCGATCGTGAGGCAGTAGCCGCGTTTCTAGTGTTCAGCTCCGCCATGGGTGGTCTGGTGAATTTGCCGCATAAGTTTTCGCCCGCGGTGGACTCTGCCATGCGGTCGATAGCGAGTCCTGTGCCTGTCGTCTTTTCTCCGATCGAGTACTATCCGAAGGCGTTGCCTGGCGGGTCCCGCCCATTGAACCTTTCCTGGTCGGGCATCGAGGCAGCGTCGACGGACGAGACGACTCGTGATGACACCACGTACCTCCGCATCGAACGGTCCGATGAAACGGCAGGGTCACTTCGAACTCTGCGTGGTTTGACTATGTCGTCGAACGCATGGCTGCATTCCGATGGTCGACGGGGCCACGTTTCCAGCATTCGCCCTTATCTGGCTGCCGCAGTTCTGTTTGCGGAAGATCTCGACGCCGATTCAATCAGGATCCCCGGGGACTATGATCAAGAAAGCCAGGAGTGGAAAGACCTGGTATATCTCCTAGGCACAGCACGTCTGGGCTTGGAAGTTGCCCGGCCCTAGATTTGTACTGCTAGCCGCCGTCACTGCATAGCCCCAAAAAACGAAGAGTTCGAGTCAGATTTGGAAATGGGCGGCACGTGGATAAATGTGCCCGCCCAGGAGATAATGAGTTCACTACAAGGAAGAGATTCACTATGGGGAAGCGGCTTACCGTAATAGGCACAGGATATCTAGGTGCGACGCATGCGGCAGCCATGGCGGAACTTGGCTTCGAAGTTCTGGGCGTAGATGTTGACCCTAAAAAAATCGACTCCCTGAGTCGCGGCGAATTGCCTTTCCACGAACCTGGATTGCCTGAGCTCCTGCTTAAGCACATAGATTCCGGCAGATTGCGCTTCACGACATCAATTGAGGAGGCCGGAGCCTTCGGCGACGTACACTTCATCGCGGTCGGAACGCCTCAACGCGCCGGCGAAGATGCAGCGGATATGACTTATGTCGATGCCGCCGTTAGTTCGCTAGTCAATGCCATAACCCGTGATGCTCTGATTGTCGGCAAGTCGACGGTGCCGGTGGGAACTGCGCGCAGGCTGAAATCGCTCATAGATGAGTTCAAGGCTCGAGGAATTGAGATTGATCTTGCTTGGAATCCGGAGTTCTTACGTGAAGGCTTTGCCGTTCAGGACACATTGCGGCCGGATCGTCTCGTAGTAGGCACTGATTCACCGAAGGCCCACGCCGCGCTTCGTGAAGTCTATGCAGACGCGATCTCTCGAGAGACCCCGTACATAGCTACTGATTTTGAGACTGCAGAATTAGTCAAGGTGGCGGCCAACGCCTTTCTGGCTACAAAGATCTCCTTCATTAATGCCTTTGCCGAAGTGACGGAGACGGTCGGCGGCGACATCCGTACATTGGCGGATGCGATTGGCCTCGACAACCGGATTGGACGCCGGTTTCTGAACGCGGGCGTGGGGTTCGGAGGTGGCTGCCTGCCGAAGGATATCCGAGCCTTACAGGCGCGGGTGAGTGAGCTCGGCCTTGACCGGACCATGCGGTTCCTCTCCGAAATCGATGAGATCAATCTCCGGCGACGGGACCGCGTGGTCTACCTGGCCGAGGAGCTTCTGGGCGGACTCGAAGGTAAGCGCGTTGCCGTATTAGGTACGGCGTTCAAGCCGAACAGTGACGACGTCCGGGATTCGCCTGCGCTGGACGTTGCGGCTCGGCTGTTCAGTGGAGGCGCTGAGGTGAGTGTTTACGATCCTAAAGCGAACGCTAACTCGGCACAGCGATTCCCAAGGTTGAACTATTGCTCAACGCTGGCGGAAGCCGTATCGGGGGCGGACGTGGTCCTGGTGCTCACGGAGTGGCAGGAGTTCCGGGATCTGCATCCGCAAGGGATTCAGTCGCTTGTCAACAACAAACAAATTGTTGATGGGCGGAATGTCCTCGGCAAGGATGAGTGGGAGAGCGCCGGCTGGACATTCAGAGCCCTCGGACTAAGATCTTCAGACGTTCCGGGAACTTCTTTGCTCGGCGTCACCTAGCCTAGGGCAAATCGCATGGTTCTGCGCAAAGCGTTCACGGGCATCCGCGGTGTCCTGTTCGACATCGATGACACCCTGGTGGACCTCGAATTCGCCATGACGACGGCCCTCCGTGACGTCAGCGAGCACCTCCTGCCCGGCCTGGATGAGGCCGGGTGGGTGACGTTCGGGCGGATCTTCACCCATGAGACCACCCACTTCTACGACCGCTACCTGGCCGGTGAGCTGACGTTCAACGAGCAGCGGCTGCTCCGCGGCCGGGCGGCGCTGGAGCACTTCGGCGTCGAACTGGCCGACGGCGAGCAAGCCCACCACTGGGTGACGTCCTATGCGAGCCGCCAGCACGGCTACG
The DNA here is from genome assembly GCF_039531445.1 of Arthrobacter humicola. Lineage (NCBI taxonomy): Bacteria > Bacillati > Actinomycetota > Actinomycetes > Micrococcales > Micrococcaceae > Arthrobacter > Arthrobacter humicola. The sequence goes on from NZ_BAAAQB010000030.1 coordinate 64,531, forward strand.
TCCGGGCGTTTGACGACGTCGGCCCGCTGCTGGACGCCTTGGACGCCGCCGGCATTCCCTACGGGGCCGTCAGCAACAACGTCCACGACTACCAGCGCGTGAAGCTGGACGCGGCCGGGCTGGCACGGATTGACGTGCTGGTCGGCACGGATACCGTCGGCGTCGCGAAACCGGACCCAGCCATCTATCTTGAGGGCGTTCGGCGCATCGGCACGGGCCCCGGCGAAACGCTGTACATCGGTGACAACCGGCTTCTCGACGCGGAAGGCTCGACGGCGGCCGGCCTCCTCGGCGTCTGGCTGAACCGCGGCGGGGAGCCGGCCCCGGGGTTCCTCGGACGCCAGGTCCGCTCCCTGTTGGACCTGCTGGCGGGCGGTGCATAGCTCCCTGTTTCCGGACGGTGACGCTGTCCCGGGGACCCCGGTCTTGATGGCCCCGACGAAGCTCTCCGTTTGGGAGGACTTGTCCGTGGGACCGCCGCACTTTGTCGTCCTCCGGATTGGACTGGTGCTCATCGCCGTGCTCGTGGCGCTGGCTGTCCGTAGCAAGATCCTCAAGCGTGTCTGGGGGATGGGGTGGCGCCGCGCGGCCATAGCTTGCGGAGTCGGGGCGGTCCTTTTCTACGTAGTCTGGATCGTTTACCTCGGCGGCGTCATGCCTTCCAAGACAGTGGCGCGCAACTGGAACGTCGCGTGGCTCGGATTGGATGCTCTCGAGGGCCTTAGCGCTCTGCTGACCCTGCTGTTCCTGCTCCGTCGCAGCCACTACGCGGTGCTGACCACTGCGGCCTTCAGCACGAGTCTTTGCATTGACGCCTTCTTCGATGTCACCACCGCCGCCCCGGGGGCAGCCCTGACCACGGCCGTCCTTGAGGCTGTCTTCGTGGAGCTTCCTTTCGCTGTCCTCGCCGGGGCCCTCGCGCTCAAGCTCCTCAACGCCAGTGATCTGTTGCGCCTGCCGCCGGCAGCGGACTGATAAGCCGACCCCCAGTATTCGCTCAGCCTTGTGTCGTTTACTTGGGGCCGAAACTTCTATCGTTGAGGAGATACCACGTGGAACAACACACCACCGAAGTCGGAGCCCCGGGCCCGGCATACATCGCCCCCCGGGCCCCCCAGGCCCTGCAGGCACCGCCCACTATGGCCGTGCCTCAGGCGGGTCCTCCAGCGGTCTCCGCCCCGGAGTTTCCGCTGAAGAAGAAGTGGTGGAGCATGCCAAAGGTGCTGGTGGCCGCGGGGATTGCGGTAGTCCTCGCTGGCGGCGGAGGGGGCTACATTGGCTACTCGTGGGGAAAATCGGATGCCCAACACCAGTTCACGCAAAGGTCGCAGAACGGGCGGCCCAACGGTGCGAACGGACAGGCGCGCCGGGCCCCAGGCCAGGCCCAGCCGGCTGCCCCCAGCACCCCGGCTGCCGGCAAACCCTAGTCCAACGTTGGCTGAGTCTGTCTAGGCAGCCGCGACCGCCCGGCCCTTCCTCCGCAGCACCAGGAAGGCGCCCACGGAACCCAGACCCAGCACCCCGACGAGTCCCAGCGCCATCGCTGCGCCGGACTGCCGGAGCACGGTACCGGGAGATACCGCTGCAGCACCGGAATAGAGCGTGCCGGTGCCGTCAGCGATCCGGGCGTTCCCGTCGGCGAGCTTGTCCGCGCCTGTGGCAAGCCGTGAGGAGCCGTCGGCCAGCTTGGTGTTCCCGGCCGAGAGTTCGGAGGCCCCTGATGCCAGCGCCTGGGAGCCGTTGAGCAGGCCAGGGTTGGCCGAATCGCCCGGAGTTCCCTTGATGCCGGCGTTCAGGGCAACGGTTCCGTCGGCCAGCCGGGAACTGCCGTCGGTCATCCGGGCGGCGGCCTTGAGCAGGCCCGGGTGCTCGGGATCGCCGGGGACCCCGTCCATCCCGACACGGATCTTGGAGGTGCCGTCGGCCAGTAGCCGGGTGCCCAGCACCACGCCCGGGTTGGCCGGGTCCTGGCTGTTGAGCTTGCCGGCCAGCGTGGCGAAACCGGCTGTGAGCTTTCCCGTACCCGCATGCAATTGGCCCGCGCCGTCCTGCAGCCGCTGCGCACCGGCCTGCAGCTGGGTGGCGCCGGCATCCAGCTTGCGCGCGCCCGCGGTGATTTTGGCGATCTTGTCTTTCACGACGGACAGAGGAACAAAGCCCTGGACAGGGTCGTTGGCCGTGGCCTGCAGGAGTTCCAGCGCCTGAGCCAGGGCAGCGGTCCCGGTTCCGGCTTCCGGATTGCCGTTGGCGCCACGGTAGCCCTTGAGCTGGTCCGTGCCTGCGGCGAGTGCGGCGATGCCCCCGGCGAGCTGGGCGGCGCCGCCGTCGAGCTGGGTGGCGCCGTCGGCGAGGTTGTTCCCGGCGTTGCCTGCCAGCGTCGGGGTCAGGGCGGCGGACAACTGCACGGCCCCTGCCGCGAGCTTCTGCGCACCGTCGTCGACCTTGTAGACGCCGGGGGCGAGCTTGCCGTTGACGTCCGTCTCGATCTTGACGGCGCCTTCGGCCAGTTCCCCGGCGCCGGCCTGGAGCTTGTCCGCCCCGGGGCGAGCCGGCTGCTGATGCCCGAGTAGACCTTTTCCGCCCCGCGGAAAGTTTGCCGGCCCCGGCATCGGCCAGGCTGGCGCCGTTGGCGAGCTTACCGGCCCCGTCTTTCAACTGATCAGCCCCGGCCGAGGCCTGGCCGGCGCCGTCCTTGAGCTTGGCCGACCCGTCCGTGATGCGTCCCGTGACGAGGGTATAGAACCCCAGTACGGCAATGAGCAGCAGCGCCAGGATGGCGATGGCAATTTGCTGCCCGCGGGTCCGGGCGCGGGTCTGACTGGCGGCGGCACGACTCTGTGACACAGATGAATCCTCTCGACGGTCTCGCCGGCAGCTGCTCTGCCACCGGCCACCCCGGAAGCTGTGATGCAGCTAACACTGGAAAATAGTCGCAAAGCTGCCCGCAGCAGAGTGGGGGAGGGGTGGTTACTCATTGGTAACTTACCGAGCGTAAACTTGTTTCCGCCGGATTGGCAAGGGTGGGCCCGGGATTTGCGACCGCGACTGCCGGGTTCAGTGCGCCGAAGGCCGCCTGCGCCGGTGCCGCATCCCCGATTTGTGCAAGTGAAAAGTCTCGGGTAAAGTAATTACTCGTGCTGAGGCGCCGGGAGCGAGGGTTTAGGCCCAAACATCCGGACCGTAAGTGCCATTGGGATATGGTGTAATTGGCAACACTACGGTTTCTGGTACCGTCATTCTAGGTTCGAGTCCTGGTATCCCAGCTCTGAAAGTCCTCGGATTTCCGCGGATGTTCGGAAGTTTCGAATCGGTTGGCCGATTTGAAACGGCGGTCAAGTGTATGAAACAATCATTTGGCTTGAATGGCAGAAATGCTGTTCTGGAAGTACACGGCCCCATCGTATAGCGGCCTAGTACGCTGCCCTCTCACGGCGGTAACGCGGGTTCGAATCCCGCTGGGGTCACAACGGAAACGGTCCCGGGCATCAGCCCGGGGCCGTTTTGCTTGTCCTGGATCGTGCCGGGTCATAGGGGTTAGCGGCCAAAATTCGCGCAATCCCCTGGCCGGCTGGCCGTGGCCTCTGGTATCAGTTGTAGAGACTGCCTCGGTCCTCCGCCGGCTTGTCAGGCACGTTCGCACATTGCGCTCTATATGAACCACAGTGCTGCTTCTCATGGAGCTCTTATCCTCTACCCGTTCCGGGTTCGTGCTGTTGTCTCGTGTTGAATTGTCTCCTGCCGGGTTCGAGCCCCTAGACTGAGCCGAATGAAGGTTCTGGTTACTGGCGGCGCCGGCTACATTGGGTCGCATACTACTCTGTCGTTGCTGGAGGACGGCCACGACGTGGTCGTTCTGGACAATTTGTGCAACTCCAATGCGGAGTCGCTTCGCCGGGTCGAGGAGCTCGCGGGACGGACCGTCGAGTTTCGGCAGATCGACCTGCTAGACGTGGTTGGTCTAGATGCCGTGCTGGCAGAGTTTCGATTTGACGCCGTCATCCACTTCGCCGGGCTAAAGGCTGTGGGCGAGTCAGTCGCGAAGCCGCTCCTCTACTACCAGAACAATGTTGTAGGAACGCTGAACCTCCTCCACGGTATGGAGCGAGCTGGGGTCCGAACGATCGTGTTCAGCTCTTCGGCAACCGTCTACGGCGCCTCTGATCAAGTCCCCTTGAACGAAAGTGCGCCGCTGGACGCAAGTAATCCCTATGGCCGCACGAAGGAACAGATAGAAGACATCCTCTCTGACCTCGGTGCTGCCGACCCGCGCTGGCGGATAGCACTGCTGCGCTACTTCAATCCAGCGGGCGCTCACGCGTCCGGTCGCATAGGCGAAGACCCCCAGGGAATGCCAAATAATCTCTTGCCTTTCGTCGCGCAGGTGGCCGTCGGTCGCCGCGACAAGGTCACTGTGTTCGGTGCTGATTACCCGACTCCGGACGGCACCGGGATCCGAGACTACATTCACGTCATGGATCTCGCGGCGGGACACATTGCCGCCCTGGGCTTTTTGAACAGCCGATGTGGTGTGTTCCGGTGGAACCTCGGTACTGGCCGCGGATCTTCCGTAATGGAAGTAATAGCAGCGTTCGGCGAAGCCGCAGGCCATAAGGTCAAACACGAATTCGCTGACAGGCGTCCGGGCGATGCAGCCATCAGCTATGCAGATCCAGCGGCGGCTCTGGCAGACCTGGGGTGGTCGGCCCACAGGACTTTGGCCCAAATGTGCGAGGATCACTGGCGTTGGCAGCGAAAAAACCCTTTCGGATACTCCAAGGCTGTTTGATGGCGCCATCGCTTCATGGCAAGTAGTTCCGCGGAACAGTCCGGGAACCAGTACGGCCCCATCCGTCCTTGCCATCGCGGGCAGTTGGCGTGGCGGACTGGAATCGGCTGACGGCTTCCGTCGCTGCTGTTGCGGAGAGTCTGGTGCGCGATCCGATTCCCAAGCCCTGGGTGTTATTATCGTTGCGAATCGACTGGTAGATCCTTGTCGAGGACAGGCCATCCGTGATGTATCCAGAAGGCGTAGTGGGGCGCCGCACTTTTCTGTCCCTGGCTGTGGTTTTCGGGGCGGGGGTGGCAATAGCTGCTGGTCGCAACGCCGCGCCAGAGAACGTTGCGGCCAACTCCTTGGACGGGGTCGATGGCACTGACGTTCCGCTGTCAGCCATCGCAAATGAGCCTGCTGCCGTCCCGCGCCGGTATCCAAACGTTTTCAGGACCAACGCGAGACCCAACGCAACCTTCTTCAGGAACAAAGCCGGCGCCCTGAAGCTCGCAGCGGCCTGCCGAGGACTTGGGGGCCAGATACAAGTCATCGATGCAGCCACGGGAAAGCTTGAGCTCTCGTCAACGCCCTTCCCTGGCGGCGGAGGCGGTGCCGGCAGGGTTGTCTACGAACCTTCTGCAGAGGCCCTGGTTGCTTTTGGACCTTCGGCAATGGCCAAGAGTGTAAGTCTGTCGGGGCTCGTCACCGACTGCTACAGCGGCGCACCGGGGACAAGAACCGTTGCCTTTGCTCCGGCTGTCGACTCGAAGGGCAGGATCTGGAGTGGAAATTACCCGATGGGGAGTGCAACCCGGTTCGACCCGTCCACGCGCCAGACTGTCCATACGCCACGTGTGCATGCGGGGGCACAGTATGTTCGATGCCTGGCCATCGACAACAAGGACAACGTCTATGCGGGGACCGGCGTTCTGAATCCTCGAATCGTGACGTGGCCGACGGACAGCCCGGCGGCGTTGCGGGAGATATTGCTTCCAGACGCTGCCGCGAAGGGCTTTGTATATTCCATCGCTGCCCATTCGGGCGTTCTCTTCGTCTACTACGAAGGTGACACTCACAAAGAACTATTCAGGGTATTTGATCTGGAAACGGCAGCATGGAAGCGGCCGCCGTGGACTTGGTCGCCCGTGATGCGTGCCTCCGCGGCGTTACCGTCTGGAGGCGACATCTACGTCATCCGGAACACGGGGGCCATCTTTGAATTGATCCGGATCGACTCCAGAACCCTGGCGGCGGAGGCCGTGTGCGCCGTTCCCGGCGCTCCGCATGCCTTGCGCGTCGAGTCTTCGGACGGAGACACCCTGGTAGACGTCTTATGCGGAGTGGGGAACCAGTATGAATACGTCCGGGTATCAATTGGCGGGAAAAAGGTTGTCCAGTCCGTCAACGTTGACTTGGCCGACACGCCGCTGAAGGTGCAGGCGCTAGCGCCGTCCAAGTCCGGGGCCACGATATATCTAGGCGGGTACCTGGGCGACGGGATCGGATCAGTGGACCTGATGTCGGGGGAAACATGGCGTTCACCTAGCGACGCCGGAATTGCCCAGATCGAGGGGATGTACCCATACGACGAATCCATTATCTACGTGGGGTCGTACACTCAGGGCCGTCTCTTCAAATTCAATCCCCAAACCAAGAGTGTCACGGAGCTCATTGAACTTCGCGATGTGCATTTGCAGTCCCGGCCTTTTGCCTGGGCCCAAGCCGGCGGCAAGGTGGTGGCTGGCACCGTGGCTGAGTATGGATATAACACCGGCGCTCTGGCAATTATTAATCCCTTAAACGATTCAGACATCACTGTGATCAGCGGTCCCATACCGGGCCAATCGGTCCTCGGCCTTGCCGGCGAAGGCGACATCGTCTATGGGACCACCGGGATCAAAGGTGGCTACGGTTCAGTGGACGACACCAAACCAGCGCACGTTTTTGCCTGGGATGTCAGGCAGAAACGGCTTGTTTGGCAGAAGCCCCTACTAGGAGAAGTCGAGATAAACAGCCCGCTCGTCGTTCGCGGCATCCTGTACGTAAGCACCAATAATGGCGTCATCAGGCTCAACAAGGCGAGCGGGGATCTGGTCTTCAGATACAAACTCCTGAACCGGAGCGCGGCCCCTGGCTACAAGACGAGTGGGATCACGTATCTTCCGCAATTGAATTCGATAGTGCACATGAGCGGCGGGACGGCGACCGTTCTCGACATGGAGGCGCGGACCCGGAGGGAAATTCTTCGTGGCAACTACGCGGACATGGTGGTCAGCGGCGGCGGCAAGTTATATTGCGTGGAGGACGGCACCAACATCGTGGAGGTCGATGCAATCCAGAAATCAACCGTCCGCTCGTCCGCCGATCTCGTCACTGTCGGGGCTGATGGCTGGCTGTACGTTGCACGGTCACTCGGGGGCGGCAAGCACGCTGAGCCCCTCCGCGCCGACTCCGGATTCGGTCCCACGGTCCGCGGGTGCCATGTGGTGGACTGGGACGGCGACGGCATTCTTGACGTCGTGACAAGTCACGACGACGGAACGCTGCAATTGCACCGAGGCCTGCGCGAAGGCGGCTTCGCCGTTCCGGAAAGGTTAGCGCCCGGCGGTTGGCGGCTTCGACAGTTGGCAGAACCTTTTTGGGGCCTAGCGTAACGGGCATCAGTCCCGCAACGTCGCCGCGGCGTCGCGGACTTTGACCATGGTCCGAAGATTCCGGGTGGTGGTGGCGGCCTTGTACTTGGCCTTCGAGGAGAGCTTGCTGAAAGGACTGTCCAGGGTTCCGCCGGTGGGGGCGAGCCACGCCAGCGCTTCCGGACCCAGCTGCGTGAGCTCGGTCCCGTCCAAGGCGCGGCCGGACTCGAAGAGTTCTGCGAGCACGCCGGTATCGGAGGCGAGGGTCAAGTAGGTGTGGGTGGATGCGTCGTCGGCCGGGTAGGGGCAGGCCTCCACGAGGGCCGCCACCCGGTCTGCCGTCAGCACCACCACCCAGGCGTCATAGCCGAAGGTCTCCCGCAGGCACGCCTCGAATTCCTGTTTGACGCCGGCCTGGTCCAGCTCGCTGGCCAGCACCACGTTGCCGCTGGCCAGCAAGGTCTTGACGCCGGCAAAGGGACGGGACTTGAGCGCGTTCTTGAGGTCGGCCATTTTGATGTTGATACCGCCCACGTTGATGCCCCGCAGGAACACCGCATAGCTTTTCATGGGCACAGCATACTTAGTCGTTGGTCTTGCGGAGCGCTTCCGTGAGGACACGGCCGGCGTTGCAGACCACTTCGGCGTGCAGCCGTCCCGGCTGGCGGGTCAGGCGCTCGATTGGACCGGAAATGGAGACGGCGGCAATCACGCGGCCGGACGGTCCGCGGACCGGGGCCGAAACGGAGGCGACACCAGGCTCGCGTTCGCCGAGGCTCTGCCCCCAGCCTCGGCGTCGTACTCCGGCCAGAACGGTGGGGGTGAAGCGCGCGGACTGGAGGCCTTCCAACAGGCGGTCGTGATCTTCCCACGCCAGCAGCACCTGGGCGGCGGAGCCGGCCTTCATGGACAACTGGGTGCCGACGGGGATGGTGTCGCGCAAGCCGATCGGCCGCTCGGCGGAGGCCACGCAAACGCGCCAGTCACCCTGGCGGCGGAAGATCTGGGCGCTCTCGCCGGTGGCGTCGCGCAGCTGCATGAGCACGGGCCCGGCGGAGGCGATGAGACGGTCTTCGCCGGCGGCGGACGCCAGTTCCACCAGGCGGCTGCCCAGGACAAACCGGCCCTGGATGTCGCGGCTCACGAGCCGGTGGTGCACCAGGGCGAGGGCCAGCCGGTGCACGGTAGGCCGTGCCAGCCCGGTCGCAGCAACCAGCTGCGCCAAGGTGGTGGGGCCGGCCTCAAGTGCGTCAAGCACATGGGCCGCTTTATCGATGACACCGACTCCACTAGAATTGTCCATGTAATGATATTGACGTCTCATTATCTGAGATGCAAGTCAATGCGCTGGCGTATTACTTGGCTGTGCTGGTTCAGTGGAAGCAACAGCCCGCAGGAACGCACATTAATCACCGCAGTGAAGGGAGAAGGCCGTGGCAAAGACACTGGCCGAGAAAGTCTGGGACGCGCACGTGGTGCGCAAGGGGGACGGCGAAGGAGCCAACGCCCAGCCGGACCTCCTTTTCATCGACCTCCATCTGGTGCATGAGGTTACGTCGCCGCAGGCATTTGAAGGCCTGCGGCTCGCCGGCCGCAAGCTGCGCCGCCCGGACCTCACCATCGCCACCGAGGACCACAACACTCCCACGCTGGACATCGACAAGCCAATTGCCGACCTCACCAGCCGGACCCAGATCCAGACCCTGCGCAACAACTGCCAGGAGTTCGGCGTCCGCCTGCACTCCCTCGGCGACGCCGAGCAGGGCATCGTGCATGTCGTGGGTCCCCAGCTGGGCCTCACGCAGCCGGGCATGACCGTGGTTTGCGGCGACTCGCACACCTCAACGCACGGCGCCTTCGGGGCGCTCGCCATGGGCATCGGCACCTCCGAGGTGGAGCACGTCATGGCCACCCAGACACTGTCGCTGAAGCCGTTCAAGACCATGGCCATCAATGTCGAGGGCACGTTGCGCCCCGGAGTGAGCGCCAAGGACATCATCCTGGCCGTCATCGCGAAGATCGGCACCGGCGGAGGCCAGGGCTACGTGCTCGAGTACCGCGGCTCCGCCATCCGGGCCCTGTCCATGGAAGCCCGGATGACCATCTGCAACATGTCCATCGAGGCCGGCGCCCGCGCCGGGCTGGTGGCTCCGGACCAGACCACGTACGACTACATGTACGGCCGCCCGCACGCGCCCCAGGGCGCAGAGTGGGACGCAGCCGTCGAATACTGGAACACGCTGAGCACTGACGACGGCGCGGTGTTCGACGTCGAGGTGGACCTCGACGCCGACACCTTGGAACCGTTCGTGACGTGGGGGACCAACCCGGGCCAGGGCGTATCCCTGTCCGCGAAGGTGCCCTCGCCGAACGACTTCGGCGACGAAAACGCCAAGGCCGCCGCCGAACGCGCCCTGCAGTACATGGGGCTCGAGGCCGGCACGCCGATGAAGGACATCCGCGTGGATACGGTATTCCTGGGCTCCTGCACCAACTCCCGGATGGAAGACCTCCGTGCCGCAGCGGACATCATCCGCGGCCGCACCAAGGACCCCAACATCCGCATGCTCGTTGTTCCGGGCTCGGCCCGGGTACGCCTGGAAGCCGAGGCAGAGGGCCTGGACAAGGTCTTCAAGGACTTCGGCGCCGAATGGCGGTTCGCCGGCTGCTCGATGTGCCTGGGCATGAACCCGGACCAGCTGGAAGTGGGCGAGCGGTGCGCCTCCACCTCCAACCGCAACTTCGAAGGACGCCAGGGCAAGGGCGGCCGGACCCACCTCGTCTCGCCCGTAGTGGCGGCGGCGACGGCGGTGCGCGGCACGCTGAGCTCGCCCTCGGATCTGGACCCCGCTGCGGAGTCCGCGGCGCTCCGAACCGGCGTCGCCTAGCCCGTCCCCGGATCTGAAGCGCAGGCCGCAAACCCGGCCCTGAAGCCCAGATCCACCCAGCCTCGATCCATACAGCCTGAGAAGGATCCGCCATGGAAAAGTTCACCACCCACACCGGTATCGGTGTCCCGCTGCGCCAGAGCAACGTCGACACGGACCAGATCATCCCCGCCGTGTACCTCAAGCGCATCACCCGCACCGGCTTCGAGGACGCGCTCTTCGCCGCCTGGCGCAAGGACACGTCGTTCATCCTGAACCAGGCGCCGTTCAACGCAGGATCCGTCCTGGTGGCCGGCCCCGACTTCGGCACCGGCTCGTCCCGTGAGCACGCCGTCTGGGCGCTCAAGGACTACGGCTTCAAGACCGTGCTCTCCTCCCGTTTCGCCGATATCTTCCGCGGCAACTCGGGCAAGCAGGGCCTGCTCGCCGCCGAGCTGGCCCAGGACGACATCGAGCTCATCTGGAAGGAGCTCGAGAACGCCCCCGGCACCGAGGTCACGGTGGACCTCGTCTCCAAGACGGTGCAGTGCGGCAACATTGTGGCGCCGTTCGAGATTGACGACTACACGCGCTGGCGCCTTCTGGAAGGCCTGGACGACATCGGGCTGACCCTTCAGCACGAAGAAGACATCACCGCGTACGAGGCCACCCGGCCCTCCTTCAAGCCCAAGACGCTGCCCGCCCGGTTGTCCTAAGACCCCGGGGCAGTGTCTCCTGCTCCGGGCCCCGGACTTCGGGACGCCGCCGGCCGCTGAGCCCGGTGATGATGTGCCGCCGTCGAGTCGTAGGACTCGACGGCGGCATTCGCCTTTTGCGCGGTCCCACGTTTGTAGCACTGCCAGCCTGGCACTCCAGCGTCACGAGTCACCGCTCCTATGCCACTGCAACTGGAAGATGCCTGCCGCTCTGGTGGGCTTTAGTCCGGCGTCGGTGCCGGGATCCTGGCCAATCCCTTCCCACGTGGCGTGATGCTGCCGTGCAGGCGTCATCAACTGATCCTGATCGTAGCGGCGACGCTCGGGACCCCATAGCTATCCATAGCGAAGAGCATGTAGGTACCCGGCACCAGCACTCCGCGATCCGCTGGCAATGTAAGCGACGCCGTGTTGCCTGAAACGGCGGTTGCTGTCATCGGGATCCGCCGCTGGTCGGTGTTTACGGTGTGGGTTACCGTGCTCATCCGCATGAGGGAAAACTTTGTGGTCGGCGCTCCGGTGGTGACGGCAATCGTGCTGCCGGCCGCGGCGGTGGTGGGTGCCGCCACAATTTTCGGCCGGGTGCGCGCACTGCCATCGGCGTTCAGCAGATAGGGCGGCGTGAAGATTTCGCCGTCCATGTGATTTGTCGTGCAGCTGCCGCACAGTCCCCCACCGCCGACGAAAACCCGAGCATCTGGGAGTAGTAGGGCGACGCTGTGATATGTCCGGGGGTTGGACATCGGGGCCAGTGTCGTCCACTGCCCCGTCGCCGGATTCCAAATTTCGGGAGTCATTCTGGCGTCCGTGTCAGTGAACGCAACCGGGGTAGCCTGACCGCCGACCACGAGAACCTGGCCGTCGGGAAGCCCGACCCCGTTCGCGAACGACCGGCTGACCGCCATGTCTCCGGTCCGGGATGCGATGACCCGCTTGTTGATATCGATGGTGTACGCCGCCGCCGTGGCTGGGGCGTTCTCGTAGGCGGTTGCCCCGCCCACGGTCAGAATCTTTCCAATGTCGTACATCACAGCGTCACCGTTCATCGCGTCCGGGCTATCCGAGCGCAGTCCCGCAGAGGTGATACTTCCCGCGCCGCTGGTGGAGATCCAGTTCATCTGGCGGCTCGGCCCCGCTTGGAACACCCGGCCATCCGGAGCCGCAAACAACCAGGCATGATTGTCGGAACGGAAGATACCTTGGGGATCGGCGGTCAGGATGTTATCGGCCAGCACATTCGGCAACGTTCGCCAACCGCCTGAGGCCGACCACACTTCGCCGTTCTTGTTGCCGGTACCGCCAGACCATGACCCACCAATGGTAAAGACTTCGCCGGTCGATGTGGTCACATTACTTTGGTATCCCCGGGCGATATTCATGTCGGGCCCCGGAGTCCAGGCGTTAGTCACCGGGTCATAAAGGGTGGTTTTCGAGCTATTGCTGCCGCCGCTGATCAGGATCCGTCCGTCCGGCAGCAGCGAGACTCCCGGGCAAAACATGTCGTGGCCGGTGTTGGCCACCTGTTGGTCATTGCTTACGGCTCCGGTGGTAAGGTCCAGGATTGACGTCTGGGTATATCCCTTGCTGCCGCCGTATGCCGTGGGTGAATAGGCGGACCAGGTAAGTAGCCGGTTGCCAGGCAATATGGCCGCCGCCACCGGGACGATCGGGAAGCTGATCGTCGGACCCCAGGAGCCCAGCGAAGGGCCGAGCAGATTTATCTCTGCCGCGCTGCTCCATGGACCCCGGTTGCCGGCCTCCGTGATGGCGGTCAGCCGGACGTACCGGGCGCTGACCGCGGTGAAGGTCACGGTCTTCTCCGCGGCGGTGTCCGGCCAGGTTCCGGTGGCGACCGTGCTCCAAGTGATTCCGTTGGAGCTGACTCCGATCGAGTAATTGCCGACCCGCCCGTTCGCGAGGTCGGAACGCGGGAGATAGCGCAGACCCGAGATGTTTTGCGTTGCCTTGGTGTCGATCGTGATGGCGTGCGGCAGTGGTGCACTCGGCGTCGGGGACCATCTGCTGTGCCAGATGGTGGCCGTGCTGCCATCGAGTACGTTGCTGGCCCGGTCGTTCTCGCGGAGGACCTCTTCATCACTGGCGCTGGCCGTCCAGCCGTCGCGTGGCAGCACACCCGTTGGAGGCGTGGATTGACCGCCCACGAGATTTATCTCCGCCGCGCTGCTCCATGGACCCCGATTGCCGGCCTCCGTGGCCGCGGTCAGCCGGAGGTACCGGGCGCTCACCGCGGTGAAGGTCACTGCCTTCTCCGTGGCGGTGTCGGGCCAGGTGCCGCGAGCCACCGGGGCGCTCCAAGTGGTGCCATTGGTGCTCACCGCGATCTCAAAGCTGCCGACCCGCCCGTTAGGTAGGTCAGAACGCGGTAGATAGCGGAGTCCCGAGATGCTCTGCGTCGCCTTGGTGTCGATCGTGATCGTATGCGGCAGCGGTGCACTCGGCGCCGGGGACCACCTGCTGTGCCAGATGGTGGCAGCACTGCCGTCGAGCACATTGCTGGCTTTACCGTTCTCGCCGAGGACCTCTTCATCGCTGGCCGTAGCCGTCCATCCGGTTCGAGGCAGGGGAGCCGGAGCCGCCGCCAGGGCAGCCGTTGGCAGCACGGCGTTGTGAATGTGCGTTCCGGCCAGGTCCGTGGAGCTGTCCGGGGTCGCCGCCGTCGCCAGCAGCCCCGCGCTGTGAAGGTGCGAGCCGGTCGTGCCCGCGGGCACGTGCAGAGCCAGCGCCACGAAAGCCATCATCAGGACGGATCCGACCAGAACCAAGAACAGCCGGCGAATATGTTCGCGCAACACCCGCGGGATCGACAGCCGTCGCCGCGGCCGGATCATGGTACGCATCCCTCCCGGCATGACTTGCCACATTTCAGGAGTTGGATTCCGAGAGTCCACAGACGGATGAAGTTCGACGGCGAGCGTTTCTGAGGTGCTGTCTGCGTGTCATCCAACGATCCATTTGAGCCTCCCTGCGGTACCTTTCCCCGTGGCACGACAGACTCTATGGAGGGCAGCATGGGAAAACCTTGGGCGGCGGACGTGCGTATGCAGAGTGCAGGCATGGTGGCTCGTGAGCGCGCATTCTCAGAATGCTTGTCCCTCGTTCGGTGGGCTGCAACGCAGGTACTCCCTGCCGGACCGCAGCATTGAAGGCCGAGGGGCTGCCCTCGAAGGACGCCTTGGCGCTACATCGTTTGAGCGGGCAGGTAGCTACTCGAGCCGAACAGCCGCGCCCCCGCAGTTGCGCACCCCGCCCAGTCATTCAGCGACATCCGCGCCCCGTCTGCGTTCCACTCTCCTTGGGCACCGTGAGCGTGTCCGAAAGCGCCGTCGCATGCGGGCAGTTTAGGCCGCCGCGCGCCCCGCCGAAGGGCTCCGTATTTCGGATCGGTAACGGATACTCCTATGCTTAGCTGGAGCCTTTGTAAGGATTTGGGGGCGAGTAGTCGTGAGGAAACCGGTATATGAGTAGTGTTCTGACAATCCGCGGAGGCGTCCCGCTAACTGGCCGCGTCACCGTTCGCGGGGCCAAGAATCTTGTCCCCAAAGCCATGGTGGCTGCCCTGCTGGGCAATGAACCATCGGTGTTGCGCAACGTCCCGGAAATCAAGGACGTCGAGGTTGTCACGAGCCTGCTCCAACTCCATGGCGTCAGGGTTGATAAGGACCCCGTCACCGGTGATCTGACGCTTGACCCGAAGGGTGCCAAGACCGCCTCCAGCACGGCGATCGACGCCCACGCCGGCGATTCGCGCATCCCGATCCTGCTGTGCGGGCCGCTGATCCACGCCATCGGCGAGGCCTTCATCCCGGACCTGGGCGGCTGCAAGATCGGCGACCGTCCGATCGACTACCACTTGAATGTCCTGCGCCAGTTCGGCGCCGTGGTGGAGAAGCGCCCCGGCGGCATCCACATCTCCGCCCCGAACGGCCTCAAGGGTGCCAAAATTGCCCTTCCGTACCCGTCCGTCGGCGCCACCGAGCAGGTCCTGCTGAGCGCCACGCGCGCCGAGGGCATCACCGAACTCTCCGGAGCGGCCACCGAGCCGGAAATCGTTGACCTCATCGCGGTGCTGCAGAAAATGGGCGCGATCATCAGCGTCCAGACTGACCGCACCATCCGGATCGAAGGCGTCCAGGACCTCGGCGGCTACAACCACCGCGCCCTCTCCGACCGCAACGAATCGGCCTCCTGGGCTTCCGCGGCCTTGGTCACCCGCGGCGACATCTTTGTTGAAGGCGCCACGCAGCGCGACATGATGACGTTCCTGAACACCTACCGCAAGGTCGGCGGCGGCATGGACATCGGCGACGACGGCATCCGCTTCTACCACCGCGGCGGCAAGCTCAACCCGCTGGTCCTCGAAACGGACGTTCACCCGGGCTTCATGACCGACTGGCAGCAGCCCCTCATCGTCGCCCTGACCCAGGCCGAGGGCGTCTCGATCGTGCACGAAACCGTGTATGAGAACCGCTTCGGCTTCACCGAGGCCCTCATCCGCATGGGCGCCAACATACAGGTGCACCGCGAGTGCCTCGGCAGCGTGCCGTGCCGTTTCGGCCAGCGCAACTTCCTGCACTCCGCCGTGATCTCCGGACCGGCGCAGCTCAAGGGCACCGACATCGACGTGCCGGACCTGCGCGGCGGGTTCAGCCACCTGATCGCCGCACTGGCCGCCACCGGCACCTCCCGCGTCACAGGCATTGACATCATCAACCGCGGCTACGAGCGCTTCACCGAGAAGCTCGCGGGCCTCGGCGCCGATTTCGACATCACGTCGGCCAAGTAGCGGGGGCCCTGTGAAGGAAACGGCCAAGAGCCACGCCACATTTGTGACAGTCGCCGGGATCGTCCGGCCGGTGATGAATCTGCTGATGCGCAAGAAATGGGAAGGCCTGGAAAAGCTGCCCGCCGGGGGTTTCATCGCCGCCCCCAACCACTGCACGGAGATCGACCCGCTGGTAGTGGGGCACATGCTCTACAACCAGAAGCGGATGCCGCACTTCCTCGCCAAAGCCAGCCTCTTCAAGGTTCCGGTTCTGGGGGCGATCCTGCGGTCCACCAAGCAGATCCCGGTGGAACGCACGACGGCGGGAGCGAACCGCTCGCTTCAACTCGCCAAGGAGATCGTGGACGAGGGCGGGGCGATCATCATCTACCCGGAAGGGACCCTGACCCGGGACCCTGACCTGTGGCCGATGAAGGGCCACACCGGCGCCGCGCGCATGGCGCTGGAGAGTGGCATCCCCGTGGTGCCTATGGCCCATTGGGGTGCCCAAGAGGTCTTGCCGCGCTACGCCAAGCGTTTGTACCTCTTCCCGCGCAAGACGTCCCGCCTGGTAGTAGGGGATCCCGTGGACCTGAGCGCCTTCGAAGGCCGCCCGCTGGACCGGGCGACGCTCACCGCCGCCACGAACGTCATCATGAACGCGATAACCGGCCTCCTGGCCGGACTGCGCGGCGAACAGCCGCCGGCAGAGCGCTGGGACCCGGCAGCGCACAACCAGCCCACCCACGGCCGCATTGACCCGGACGTCACCACATGACCGCGGAATCAGTGACGGCGGATCTTCCGGCGCCGGCCTTCCGGGAAACGGATTCCGCCACCACCGTGGCTGTCTTGGGGGCAGGCTCATGGGGGACCACCTTCGCCAAAGTGGTCGCCGATGCGGCCACCGCCTCCGGAGTCGAGCGCAGCATCCGCCTCTGGGGCCGACGTCCGGAAGTCGTCGACCAGATCAACGCACTGCACGTCAATGAGCAGTACCTGAAGGACATCAAGCTGCCGTCCAGCATCACGGCCTCCACGGACGTCGCCGCGGTCCTTGCCGGTGCGGAACTGGTGATCCTGGCCGTTCCGGCGCAGACCCTGCGCCCGCAGCTGCGGGCCTGGAAGAAGCACCTGACGCCGGGCGCCGTCGTCGTATCCCTGATGAAGGGCCTTGAGCTCCACACCGACGCCCGTATGAGCGAGGTCATCTGCGCGGAGCTGGACCTGCCCGCCAACCGAGTCGCCGTGGTTTCCGGGCCCAACCTGGCCATGGAGATCGCCCGGGACGAGCCGACTGCGTCCGTTGTGGCCTGCACGGATCCGATCACGGCAGGCTGGATTGCCCGCAGCTGCACCGCGCCCTACTTCCGCCCTTATACCACCACTGATGTGGTCGGCGTCGAAATCGGCGGAATCGTCAAGAACATCATTGCCCTGGCCGTGGGAATCTGCGAAGGCAAGAAAATGGGGGACAACACCAAGGCCTCGGTGATCACCCGCGGCCTGGCGGAGACCTCCCGGCTGACCCTTGCCCTGGGCGGCGAGGCCCGGACCATGGCCGGGCTCGCCGGCCTGGGCGATCTCGTGGCCACGTGCTCCTCCCCGCTGTCCCGGAACCACACTGCCGGCCGGCTGCTCGGCAAAGGACTGACGCTCGATCAGGTCACGGCCGAGATGAAGCAGACCGCGGAAGGCATCAAGTCCAGCCAGGCGGTCCACGAACTTGCCGGAAAGCTCGGCGTCGACATGCCGATCACGGCAGCCGTCGTCGCCGTCCTGGCCGGAAAACTGTCCGTAGACGAACTGGGTCCGCTGCTGCTGTCCCGGGACCTGAAACCCGAAGGCGATTACTGAGAGTGTCAGAGAACAACATGACCACAGAAGCCCGCACAGGCCAGTCCAAACCCCGCGTCGCGGTGCTCTTCGGCGGCCGCTCCAGCGAGCACGCCGTCAGCTGCGTGACAGCCGCCGGCGTCCTCGGTGCGATCGATAAGGACAAGTACGACGTCATCCCCATCGGGATCGCCAAGACCGGCCAGTGGGTTTTGGCCTCCGGGGACACCAACGAATGGTCGCTCTCGGCGACGTCGCTGCCTGAAGTGGCGCCGTCGACGCAGACCGTGGCGCTGGCCGAGATTGGCGGCGAGCATCAGCTGATCGTCGCCTCCCCGAACGCAGTCCCGCAGGAACTCGGCGCCGTCGACGTCGTATTCCCGCTCCTGCACGGGCCGTTCGGCGAAGACGGCACCATCCAGGGCCTCCTGGAACTCTCCGACACCCGCTACGTGGGCGCCGGCGTGCTGGCATCCGCCGTCGGCATGGACAAGCACTTCATGAAGGTGGTCTTTGAGTCGGCCGGACTGCACGTGGGACCGTACATCGCCGTGACCGACCGGCAGTGGCTCACGGATCCCGAGACCGTCCGCAAACGCGTGGACCAGCTCGGCTTCCCCGTGTTCGTCAAGCCGGCCCGGGCGGGGTCTTCCATGGGCATCTCCAAGGTGGATTCGCTCGAGGGCCTGGATGCCGCGATCGAGGCCGCCCGCGAGCACGACCCCAAACTGGTCATCGAGGCCGGCATCACGGGCCGCGAGATTGAATGCGCCGTGCTGGAAGGCCGGGGGACCGATGCTCCCCGGACGTCCATGCCGGGCGAGATTTCCGTGGCGGGCGGCGGACACGAGTTCTATGACTTCAACGCCAAATACGTCGACGACGCCGCCGCGCTCAGCTGCCCGGCCGACCTCCCCGACGAGGCAATCGCCCGGGTACGGGAACTGGCCGCTGTCGCCTTCGACGCCGTCGGCGCCGAAGGACTGAGCCGGGTCGACTTCTTCTACACGCCTGAGGGCGAGCTCATCATCAATGAGATCAACACGATGCCCGGGTTCACGCCCAAGAGCATGTACCCGCAGATGTGGAAGGCCACTGGCCTGGGCTATGCGGAACTGATCGACGAGCTGATCTACCTCGCGCTGCACCGCAAGACGGGGCTGCGCTAGGCCCCGCGGGGCACTAGCGCCGGGCCCGGCGTCACGGCGCCGGGTCCCTTACTTGCTGGTCGGCAGGTTCTGCAGGTCCTCTTGGCCGACGCAGTTCCGGGTGGCCTTAACCTTCAGCGCCGCGGGGGAGAGATCCGCCAGCACGGTGGCCGAGCTGATCTTGTCCGGATCCATGAGGATCTCCGTGGCTGGTTCGCGGCCGAACGTCGTCAGGGTCCACACCGGGTTGCCTTCTTTGATGACCCAATCGACGCCGTTGACGCTCACGCAGCGGTCCGTCGTGGGACCCGGAACGTTGACACCGCAGCGCAGGATCACCAGGGACGGGTCTCCCCAGGCCGCCGTCGCCTGGGCATTGGTCTTGCGCAGCTTGGCGTCGCCAATGGCATCGGGAAGGGCCAGCATCATCGGTGCACAGGCCGCGTTCGCGGCGTCTTTCGCGGGCGTGACGTCGACTACCGGCGAGCAGGATGTCAACGCCAGGCCGGCTGCGGCAGCCGCCACAAGAAGGGGAAAACGCGCGGAAACAAGGCGGCTGAACGGGAGCATTCATCCAGCTTAACCCGCCCCGCGTGGCGCTCCTGCCACAGTTTATGTTCGGCGGGTAGCATTTCTTTGAACAACCTGACTCCAGCCTTCGAGTAGACTGGGACCTCGTGCACCTCTGGGGCTCTGCCGACAATGACGTTAGTGTTGGCCGCATAAGGCACACCTGATTCAATCTCGCACTGTGGGGGAGGGACTGTCGATGACGTCGTGCAGCCGAAAGAAAACTATAGGCACTATAGGCACTGGGCTGGGAGCTTTGCTCCTCGCCGCTTCAGTCATGGGCACGGCGCCCGCCAACGCCGATGACTTGGTGATCCCTAGCCCCTTGGCTACGGCGATTTCGCCTTCTCCGGCGCCCGCTGACCCGGGTCCGACAGCGCCGACGACGGATCCGGCGACTACGCCGACCGAACCTGTGATCGTGCCGCCGCCGGTGGACAACCCGCCCCCGCCCGTGGATTCACCGCCGCCGGTGGACACCGCCCCGGCGCCGGTAGTCCCGCCGGCTGTGCCCCTCGAAACGCCTGCGCCCGTGGTGGAAACGCCGCCCGCCATAGCCCCCGTTGCCCCGGCTCCCGCCGCCGACGACACTCCGTCGGAGACGCCCACACCCACCCCCTCACCCACCCCGACGCCAGCGCCGTCCACAGCCACCGCCGTCATCGCCACGCCCACCAAGCACCCGGCCATGGTGAAGTCCGAGGTACAGGCCGCCGTGGCCGTTGCCACCGGCAGCCCCTTGGCCGTGCAGGCCATCACCGTGATGGTCCTGCTGGGGCTGGGCTTTGCCTATTTGCGGTTCATGGGCCGCAGGAGCGCCAGCACCATTCAGAGAACCGCCAAGTAGATAACGAAGATGCAAGATGAAGTCGATGCCGATCGCCTTTCCTTTGCCACGCGTAAGGAAAGCCTGCGCATAACACTGCTGACTCACTCCTATTGGCCGGAGCAGAGCCCACCTCAGCGCCGCTGGACTGCCATGATCAAGGAGTTTTCCCGGGCGGGCTGGGACGTGGACGTCGTGACGCCGGTTGCTCACTATCCCTTCGGCCGGCGGGCCCTGCCTCGTCGGATGGCGGGAAGGCCGTTCCGGCTGCAAAAAGGGCAGTTTACCGAGAAGATTCTCCGCGTTCCCTACCTTCGCCACGGCAACTCCCGGGCGGCTCGTCTGCTGGACCAGTGCTTTTCCGCTGCCCTCTCGATTCCGGCTGCGTTTATGGTTCGGAAGCCCGACGTCGTCATTGTTACGGCGCCGGGACTGCCTACCCTGGCGGCCGGATACGTCGTGGCCAAGGTCCGCGGCGTGCCATTGATCGTCGAAATGCGAGATGCCTGGCCGGACCTTGCCCGTGACGCCCGGTTGGTCCAAGGCAGCGTGAAAGGCGTCGTTGAGCGGGTCGTGGATTTTGTCCAACACCGTGCCGACCTGGTGGTCACGGTAACGGAGGGGTTCGCAGCTACGTTGCGGGCGCGAGGCGTACGAAATGTAGCGACAGTCAGCAACGGCGTTCACTTGGACTCCATCCCTGTGGTGGGTCCGCCGGAACCCGAGCGGGACGTATTCGAGGCCCTCTATCTGGGGAACCACGGTGAAAGTCAGCGGCTTGATGTGGCGATCAGGGCGAGTGCCCTCGTGGGGGACTCCATGCACCTGCATATGGTGGGACACGGGACGCAGCGGCCGGCGCTGGAAAAGCTGGCGCGGGCGCTAAGGGCGCCGGTCACGTTTCATTCTCCCCTGACGGGGGATGCCATGTTGGAACGGTATGCGTCTGCCGATACGTGCCTCGTGTCCCTTCGCGACGACTGGAAATCCTTCGAAACCACTGTTCCGTCCAAGACCTACGAGGTTCTGGCCATCGGCCGCCACATTACTGCTGTGGTGCGCGGCGAAGCGGCCCGGATTGTCATGGACGCCGAAGCCGGGGACATTGTTCCCAGCTCTCCGGAAGCTCTGGCGGATTTGTGGCGTGAACTCGCCGCAGATCGGAGCAGGCTTGTGCGCAACGGGGACAGCCGGCAGTGGGTGAAGACCAACGCAGAATATGGACACCTTGCCGGCCGCTACATGGAGTTAATCTCCGAACTCCTTGCGGGAACCGTCACCGGCGCATGATCCAGCTCTTCAAGAATGCGCGGCTTGCGGCGGCCGTCATCAGCCAGCATCTCGTTGATGATCCTTTCCTTTTGTACCTTCAAGCGGCACGCCGTATGCCCTCCGTGGTGCGCCCCCTGGGCAGGATTGCTGCAGCTGTCTTTCCGAAAGATTCGGTGGCAGTGCCAGTGGTTCTGGCAGCGCTGAGCAACGGAAGCGACGACGATGTCAAGCGTCGTCTCGAACTCGCCGTCAGCGGGCGCGCCAACGGAGAACGGGACCGGCGTTTGGCCGAGATTGCCCTGTCTGGTGGCTTGACCGAGATTTCGGACACGCTGCTGGCCCGGGCCAGCCGTGCGCCCGGCTTCAAATCTGCACGGGCCCGCAGGTTGTGGCATGACGGAAACCTCGGTGACGCCGTTACGGCCCTCGACGGCTCCGGCGCCGCAGGACGGCGGCTGCAGGCTCGCCTCGCCGGCGAAAGAGCAGTGTTCGCTGGCGCGGCGCCCTTGCTGCAGCGGCAGGACTTCACACCGGTCTCTGGCCGGGTCCTGCATTTTCTTACCAATTCCCTTCCACACACCGGCAGCGGCTACGCCCAGAGGTCCCACTCGATCATGGCGGCCCAGCAGGAAGCCGGCTGGGATGTATTGGCTGTTACGCGGATCGGGTATCCCGTGCAGGTGGGCAAATTCCTGGCGCGTGCCTGTGACGTAGTGGACGGTGTCCGCTACCGGCGCCTCCTGCCGTCACGGCTGGCACTGACGATGGACGCACGCCTGCAGCAGCAGGCTGAGGAACTTCTGCAGGTTGCCTTGCAGTTCAGGCCCAGCGTCCTCCATACCACCACGCACTTCGTCAATGGAATGGTGGTCCAGGCGGTGGCCGAGGCGTTGGGTATTCCCTGGGTGTACGAGGTCCGGGGGCAGTTGTCGGACACCTGGGCCGCCACGCGGGGACCTGAAGCACGGGGCAGCGAAAAGTACAGGCTTTTCCAGGCCCGGGAAACCGATGTCATGCGCGACGCCGATTTGGTGGTGACGCTAGGGCATGCCATGAAGGCCAACATTGTCGCCGCGGGCATCCCTGGCGAGAAAATAATCATCGCTCCTAACGCGGTCGGCGGAGCCTTCCTCCATCAGCCGGTGGCTGCGGCCGACGCGCGCCGCGAAGTGGGGCTGCCTGAGGACGGGTTCTATATCGGCACGGTCAGCAGCCTAGTGGCCTATGAGGGGATTGATGACCTCATTGAGGCCTATACGCTGATCGCACGGAAACGTCCGGATGTGCGTCTGCTCATCGTGGGGGATGGTGTTTCTAGGCCTCTACTTCAGGCACAGGCTCGTCGGAGCGGGTTCAGCGATCGCATCATCTTTACGGGACGAGTGCCTCAAGAACGGGCGGTAGGCTACCATCGAGCGCTGGACGTGTTTGTAGTCCCGCGCAAGGACCTCGAAGTTACGCGTTCCGTCACCCCTCTCAAACCGGTGGAAGCGCTGGCATGCGCCCGGCCTGTTGTAGCCAGCAGGCTGCCAGCACTGATGGAAATCGTGACTGACGGCGTCAACGGCCTGCTCGCAAATGCGGAAGACAGCCAAGACGTCGCCCTTAAATTGGAGTCGTTGATCAACTCCGACGAGCTGCGGACCCGTTTGGGACGGGCAGGAAGGCAAGACGTGCTGGACAAACGAACCTGGAGGGCCAACGCACTGTCCCTGAACACGGCATATGAGCGACTATTGGTGGTCCGTCGATGAGTACCGAGACGGCAACCGCCCCCCACACGCCGCAACCTACCGCGGTAAATACTTCCGTGAACTTGCGCGGCCTTCGCCGTGTGGGTGCGCGCCCGCCGTTGCTTGACTACCTCGTTGCTCTCTGGGACTACAGGCACTTCGTCTACTACGATGCCAGGTCACGGGTGCAGACCGGGAATGAGCAGGACCGGCTCGGGTTGGCTTGGCTGGTGCTGGGCCCGTTGCTGAACGGGCTAATGTTTTACCTCATCATGGGGGTGCTGCTGAAGTCCGGGGGCGGAATTGAGAATTTCGTCGCCTTCCTTATCATTGGCGTATTTCTCTTCCAGATGACTACCCGGGCCATTTCAAGCTCGTCGCGTGTCATTTCGGCAAATAAGAACGTTATCCAGGCCTTTCAGTTTCCCCGTGCCAGTGTGGTTTTAGCAGCCAACTTGCGAGAGTTGCTATCAAACATTCCCGTCCTCATCACGATGCTCATTCTGATTATCATCCTGCCGCCGGCGGAAGAAATTTCGTGGCGCTGGCTGATGCTTATACCAATCGTCGTCCTTCAGTTCATCTTCAATCTGGGCATCGGGCTTATCCTCGCCAGGGTCGTGTCAATCTTCAATGACGCCAGTCAGCTCGTTTCCTACGCGATGCGGCTATGGATGTATGCCTCGTGCATGTTCTTTTCGATTGACCGGTTCGATGGGGCGCCGGCCATAAAGGCGGTCATGGAATACAACCCCCTTTATAACGTTCTCTATTTGGCACGGGAATGCCTGCTAAACGGAAGTGTCGGTCCCTGGCGGGCCTGGGTGATTCTGACCCTTTGGTCAGTAGCGGCCGCGGCTTTCGGAATCGTCTTCTTCTGGAAGGGGGAAGAGTCATATGGCCGAGAACTCTGACCTTAACTTCGTTCAAGGAACCCCTGCCGTTGTCATCGACAAGGTGAGCATGACCTACCGGACCACGTCCCGGACAAGGCAAAACGCTTTGTCTTCGTCGTCCGGTTGGGCCGGGCTCAAGAATGCAGTCAAGCAGTCCAAGGCCGTGGAGGTAACCGCCCTCAAAGAGCTGTCACTAGTGGTGGAACACGGTGAGTCTGTGGGCATCATCGGCCGGAACGGCTCTGGCAAAAGTACCCTGCTCAAGCTCGTTGGAGGCCAGGTCCCGCCCACCTCCGGTGCTGTCTATGCCACGTCCACGCCAGTGCTGCTGGGTGTTAATGCGGCGCTGTTGCCGGGCCTGTCCGGCGACGAAAACATTGTGTTGGGCTGTCTCGCCATGGGAATGTCCCGCCGTCAGATCGACGAGAAGTACGACGCCATCGTCGACTTGTCCGGCCTGGAAGATGCGATCCACATGCCGATGAAGTCCTATTCGGCCGGGATGGCATCGAGGCTGCGGTTTGCCATTGCCGCGAGTATCGATCCCGAGATCCTCATCATCGATGAGGCATTGAACACAGGCGATGCGCAGTTCAAGGACAGAACCCGTAAACGCATGATGGAATTGCTGGACCAGGCAGGCACGGTGTTTCTGGTCAGTCACAGCATGGCGACAATTTCAGATCTCTGCAATAGGGCTATTTGGATCGATCAAGGCGAATTGATTTCCGACGGAGAACCAGCTGCCGTGATCAAGTGGTATCGGTTGTTTACCCAGAAGATGGCCGCTGGCGACCGCGTTGGTGCATTGAAGCTGCGGCGCCGCATGATTCAGGATCTTGAAATCGCCGACGTCAGCGACCGAAACTCTGCTCGGCGGGCCGGAGCGTGAGGGCGAACGTCAAGACTCTGCGGAGGTTCCTGTGGCATCTCCGAGCGGGCGGCCCGCAGCAAGTGCGGCTCTGGCTGGCGCGCGAAGCGCTCGAGGCGGGCCACAGAAAGCTTGAAACCGTCCGGGGCGCCGAGGGAGCTTGGATCGGACGCGGCAAGAAGCGGCGGCTGAAATTCCAGCCCTCAGTAAGCAAGCCGCACCGAGACCCTGGGCGCCGCCGTGCGCGTGTTGGCGTAATCCTGGACGACTTCTCCTCGACGGCCTTCGGCGTCGAGTGGGAATGCGTTCCCTTGACGCCGAAGACGTGGCAGGATCAGCTCACAGAAGAACCAGTGGACTTCCTGTTCGTCGAATCAGCATGGAAGGGGAACGGGGGACTCTGGACAGGTAAGGTAACCGGCCCGGACCACACGGGGCCGTCGTTACTGCGCGAATTGACCACATGGTGCAACGAACACAATATACCGACCGTCTTTTGGAACAAGGAAGACCCTCCCCACTACGACGATTTCTTGGCGGCTGCGAAGCTGTTCGACCACGTCTTCACCAGCGATGCCAACAAATTGGACTCCTACAGGGAGGATCTGGGCCACGACCGCGTTGCGGTACTGCCGTTCGCAGCGCAGCCTGCGCTGCACAACCCGGTTAGGCCCAAGTTCGGGTGGCATGAACGGGATGTGGCGTTTGGCGGCATGTATTTCACGGAGAAGTACCCCGAACGTCGTGAACAATTGGACTTGCTGCTCACCGCGGCCGTTTCCGCGTCATCGACAATGGATACGGGCCTGGAGATTTTTTCACGGCAGATTGGTGGCGACGCGAAGTATCAGTTTCCCGAACCTTTTGCCGGCCGCGTGGTCGGAGGCCTTGAATATGCCGAAATGCTCACGGCCTACAAGGCGTACAAGACATTTCTCAATGTGAATTCCGTCGTGGATTCACCGACGATGTGCTCCAGGAGGGTATTTGAGATTGTGGCATCCGGCTCCAATCTCGTCACGACTCCCAGCCCCGCCATCGACTCATATTTTGCATCCGATGAAATCTTCAGTGTCCATACCCAGGCTGAGGCGGAAAATCTTCTGCGGGCACTCCACCGGAACCCCGAACTGGGGGATCGCCAGCTCCACCGCGGTCAGCGCCGAATATGGCGGGACCACACCTACGGCGCCCGTGCCGCGCAGGTGATGGCGGCAGTCAACCCGGAACTCGTGAATCGCAAACCGCGGGCATCGATCTCCGCACTTGTGTCCACCATTCGTCCATGGCAACTGGAGCACGTCTTTCGCACTATCGGAGGCCAAACCGGCGTCGACGTGGAACTTGTGCTCCTGCTTCATGGCTTTGAGCCTGATTTCGGGTTGTTGAACCGGCTCAAGGATCAGTTCGGCGTGGAGAACATGATCTTGTTGACAGCTGACCTCTCAGTTCCGTTGGGAGAGTGCCTCAACATGTGCGTCGCAGCCGGCTCCGGCGACGTCATGACCAAGATGGATGACGACGACTATTACGGGGTCGAGTACCTGAGCGACCAGCTCTACGCATTGGAGTACTCTGGCGCCGGTGTAGTAGGGAAACAAGCTCACTACATGTTCTTGGCCGAACAGAACGCGACTATCCTCCGGTTCCCGGAGTGGGAGCACCGCTACACACGGTCCATCATGGGGCCGACGATTTTCGGCTCGGCAGAGATATTCCACAGCACGCCATTCGCCCCTTTGGCAGGAGGCGAAGACACGCGCTTCCTCAACGACTTCACAGGGAACGGTGGCGTCATTTACTCTTCCGACCGGTTCAATTATTGCCAGCAGCGGCTGTCTAGCGGTCACACCTGGCGGGTAGGCGATGCCCAACTGCTGTCCAGCGGGACAATCAAATTTTTTGGAAACTACAGAGACGAAGTCTCTGTCTGACTAGGGGGTTCTCTATGAATACCATTGAAAAAGTAGCGGTCATTGGGCTCGGCTACATCGGCCTCCCTACGGCCGCCATCCTTGCTGGCAACGGAATCGACGTCGTCGGCGTCGACGTGAATCCCAAAACTGTCGAATCGGTCAATCGCGGCGAGGTCCCCTTCGTGGAACCCGATCTGGCGTCCTACGTAGCCGGTGCCGTGAGCCAGCAAAAGCTAAGTGCCGCCACTGAAACCCCCAAAGCACAGGCCTACATCGTGGCTGTTCCGACGCCTTTCAACCCGGACCGCACGGCGGATGTCACTTACATCAAGGCCGCAGCCCGAGGTATTGCCCCGCAGCTCGAAGGCGGCGAGCTGATCATTCTGGAATCCACGTCCCCTCCCGGCACCACTCAGCTCCTAGGCGAATACATCGTGGAACTGCGGCCCGATCTCAGCCTCGACGGGCAGGGTGGCAAGGCCATCCATGTGGCCCACTGCCCGGAGCGCGTTCTCCCCGGCCGCATCATGATCGAGCTCGTCACTAATGACCGCATCGTTGGCGGCCTGACGCCCCATGCGGCAGAGCTGGCCAGGGCCCTCTACGGTGTTTTCTGCCAGGGCGAAATCCTCGTCACCGATGCCGCTACGGCCGAAATGGCCAAGCTCGTGGAGAACTCTTACCGCGACGTGAACATCGCCTTCGCGAATGAACTTTCCGTCATCAGCGACAAGCTCGGGATTAACGTCTGGGAGCTTATTAAGCTCGCAAATCATCACCCGCGGGTGAACATTCTTCAGCCGGGTCCCGGCGTCGGCGGTCACTGCATCGCGGTTGACCCATGGTTCATTGTGGCGGCGGCGCCTGACGAAGCCCGGCTAATCCGCCAGGCCCGGGAGACCAACGACTCCAAGCCGGACTGGGTGATCCAAAAAGTCCAGGAGGCCGTGGCTGACAAGATTTCGCCGAAGATCGCCGTGCTGGGACTGGCATTCAAAGCCAACATCGACGATCTCCGCGAATCTCCCGCTGTGTCCATTGTTCAGAAGCTGAGCCTCAAGCTGGACGGAGCCGAGATCCTGGTTGTGGAGCCACACGTCGACAGCCTGCCGCGACAGTTGTCGGGCCTCCACAACGTTTCACTCGAAGAACTCGAACCATCGATTGCCGCTGCCGACGCCATCGTGCTCTTGGTCGACCACGACGTCTTCAAGGAAGTCGATCCGGCGTCTACGGCCAATAAGGCGCTCGTGGACACCCGGGGCATCTGGCAATAGAAGACCGACGGCGGCAACCACACAAGCGAGCGGACGCGAAGCGAAGTAATGAAGTATTCAGACGAAGTTGCCCAGTTGACCACGGTCCAGCTGGCGAAACGCAAACGGTACTTGCAGGACATTGACTCTGTTATTCATGACTATGAGCGGCTTCTGGCCGGAGAAGCCAGCGACCGCCAGCGGGTCGAGGCGTTGGAGAAAGACCTCCGGGCTATGCGGCGGGCCAGGGACAATGCAAAGTCCCAACTGAGCGCGGCGAACAAGAGCCGCAACGAGCTCAAGGCTGCGCTCAAGGCCCTGAGGTCGTCCAAGAGTCTCCGGCTGGGACGTGCCATCGGTGCGCCGGCCCGGTTGCTATCCAGCGCCGTTGCGGGAGCCGGGCGGCCCGGGGGAACAGACAGCTTGCTACGGAACCGGGCCGTCGGCGGAGCGCCATCGCGGACTGCGGATACGGCGCTGGGGACCGTGGTTGCGTCCGCGAGTGCTCCGGTCACGCGGCAACAGTTGCTGAGTGACTTCATGGCCACGCCGTCCCAGGCCGCTGCAATCAAATTGATTTCGCACGACTACTTCGTCATGGGATCCATTGCGGAGCCCGCCCAGTTTATTCTGCGGAATGCTGAGCTGCTGGACGAGGTCACCGGGACGGAGCTGGCACTGATCCAGAACATCCTGGGCCAGTGCGAACTTCTGAGCCGGGAACCCGCTCTTTCGCCGCGCCAACCCAACATTGGTTATCTCGCGGAGCGCAAACGGATCATGTACTGCGCCCACAGCACCGGCCATTTCAATAGCAACGGCTACTCCACGCGAACGGCCGGCGTCGTCGCCGGCCTCAAGGCCAACGGAGAGGACGTGCTCGTCGTAGCCCGCCCCGGCTATCCGTGGGATTCCAAAGTTGATGTGCCAGTTGACTCAACGGCCAGATTTGAGCGCGAGATCAACGGCGTGGCACATATCTTCAGTCCCGGACCGAGCTGGACCGCCGACCGCCTGGACTATTACCTGACCGAGGCCGTCGACGTCTATGTGCGGGAAGCCCAGCGCAATCGGGTTTCGGTCATCCACGCCGCCTCAAATTACGTCACGGCACTACCCGCGCTGATGGCCGCCCGCAGACTGGGCATACCGTTTGTGTATGAGGTGAGGGGCCTCTGGGAAATAACACAGCTGTCAAATAACCCGGAATGGGGCGAGACGGATCGCTTCAGACTCGCCGTTCAACTCGAGACCCTCGTTGCCAAAGAGGCAGATTCCGTTTTGGCCATCACGAGCCAACTGCGAGATGAATTGGTGCAACGAGGAGTCGACGCGGATTCGATTGGTCTCATGCCGAATTCGGTCGACACCGAGACGTTTACTCCTATGCCTCCCCTTGACGCATTGCGTCAAAAATTGGGACTGGAAGTTGGGACGACCGTCGTCGGTTACGCTGGCAGCCTGGTTCCCTACGAGGGCCTTGAGGACCTGCTGGAAGCCAGCAAGCTTGTTCTGGCCGAGGGGCTGGACGTCAAGGTGGTGGTGGTCGGCGACGGAGCGCAACTGCCCGAGCTGAAGCGTCACGCAGCGGAGCTCGGGATCCGCGACAATGTCATCTTCACCGGCCGTGTGGCGGCAACTGAGATCCCGGACTACGTAAGCCTGTTCGACATCATGCCTTGCCCCAGGCGGCGGCTTCCGGTGACTGAGATGGTGTCCCCGCTCAAGCCCCTCGAAGCCATGGCCAGCGCCAAAGCGTTGATCCTCAGCGACTTGGGACCCTCGAGAGATCTTGCAGGCACACGTCAGGAGCGGGCACTTCTCAGCGAGGCCGGACGGCCTGCTTCCCTTGCGGCAGCGATAAGCAGGCTGACCCAGGATGCAGAACTCCGCGCCGCGATGGGCAGACGAGCCCGGCTATGGGCCATCAACGAGCGTACGTGGAAAGCCGCGGGCAAGAGGGCTATCGACGCGCACGGCAGGGCAAGGACCGCCAACGCGGTGCCGTCTGGCCGCGGACTTCGCGAGCTGACTATCGGCATCATTTCCGACGAGTTCACGCTGGCCGGCCTGCGGGGCGAGGCTACGCTTGTTGAACTCCGCCCCGAGTCCTGGCGCGAACAGATCGCTGCCCAGCCCCTGGATGCGCTCTTCGTGGAGTCTGCCTGGGAGGGAATTGACGGACTGTGGCACCGGAAGGTCGGTTACTACGATGAGGAGTCCTTCTCAACGCTGAAGACAATCTTGGGGCACTGCAACGCAACGGGTGTACCGACGATCTTCTGGAACAAAGAGGACCCGGTTCACTTCAACCGCTTCCGGAAGACGTCCACGTACTTTGATCACGTGTTCACCACCGACGCGGATTGCATACGCAGGTACAAGGAAAATGCTGGTTCCAGGCAGAAGACGGTTGCTTCGCTTCCGTTCTATGCCCAACCGCGGCTGCATAACATTGTTCCGCCGCTCCGTCCGTACGACCACTCTGTGGCCTACGCGGGCTCCTACTATGGCGACCGGTACAAGAACCGGTCCGAAGAGCTGGCCACAATACTCGATGTCGCCAAGAACTATGGACTGTCTATTTACGACAGGCAGCATCTGAATCCGGACAGCCCGTACCGCTTCCCTGATCATCTGGGACGCTTTGTCCGGGGCGGACTTGAATATGCCGAAATGGTCGAAGCCTACAAGGCACATCCGGTGCATATCAACGTCAATTCTGTCGACGGCTCACCCACCATGTTTTCGCGGCGGGTGATGGAAGTTGCTGCGTCTGGGTCAGCCGTAATCAGCGGGACGGGCGTCGGCGTCGAGCATGTCATGAACGGACTGATTCCCGTCGTGAACGGGGCGGAAGAGGCAAATCTGCTCATCGAGGAATGGATGGGCAATGAGCCGGCCCGTGTTCGGGACGCGTGGCTGGCTTACCGGCACGTGCACCGCGCACACACGGCCGCTCACAGGCTTGCCTATGTCCTACGTACGGCGGGAATCGTCGTGCTGGCGCCCGAGCTTCCCCCTTACGCGGTCGTTGTTCCCGAACTGACAGCTGGCATCGCGTCGTTGCTGAGTCGACAGACAGTGCAACCGGCCCGCATCTACTGCACCCATACGGGCGTCCAAACGGAGTTGCCGATACAGATCGTCAGCGACAGTGACGATGCAGCACAACGCGCGGCGTCCGCGGGTATCTCATTTATCGGCAGCCCAGGAACGGGCCATTGCGACCGTACGGTGTTCGAGGACATGTTGTCTGCCGCCAGCTTCGGAAGATGGGGCTCGGTCTCCATTTCCAGCGATGACCTCCAGATCCCGGGACTTGGACTGGCCCAGCGTCGCCCCGGGAATGGATCCGGCCCGCAGCTCCGAACCCTTGACGGGTCCCAGAGCGACGGGGACTTGTGTCTTCGGCGGGAACTGGTGGTCGACCCGCCTGCGGCGATAGTCGGAACCAGTACCGGGCCTAAGAAGGTACTGATCGCGGGACACGACCTGAAATTTGCCAACGGCATAATCTCAGAGCTGGAGGAGCTTGGTCACAGTGTCACGATTGACAAGTGGCTCGACCACAACAAGCACGACGAAGCGCAGAGCCACCGATTGCTCGCCAAGGCAGACGTCATCTTCTGCGAGTGGACGCTCGGTAACGCGGTCTGGTATTCGAAAAACAAGGCATCTCACCAGCGTTTGGTGACCCGGCTGCACCTTCAAGAGATCTTCCGGCCCTATGTCAGGGAAGTCTCATTCCCTGACGTAGACGAAGTCATCTTCGTGGGGAAACATATTTTGGATGTCGCGGTTCGCGACCACGGAGTCCCTTCTCATAAGAGCAGAGTCATTCCCAACGCCGTCGATATCGAATCGCTCCATCAGGACAAGCTCGCTGGCGCAAGATTCAACTTGGGATTTGTCGGCATCGTCCCTGCCCGTAAACGTCTGGATAAAGCGCTCGAAGTCCTGAGGCTGCTGCGGATGCAGGACGATCGCTACCGGCTTTTCATCAAGGGCAAACGCCCCGAGGACTTCGCCTGGATGGTCAACAGGTCGGAAGAGATGTCTTTCTACGAGGAGCAGTATCGCAAGATTGACGCGGATCCGCTTCTTGCCGGAGCTGTGACCTTTGATCAGCAAGGTGACGACATGGCGGCTTGGTACCGCAAGATCGGTATCGTGCTGTCGGTGAGCGACTTTGAGTCCTTCCATCTGACGCTTCCCGACGGTGCCGCGTCCGGGGCCGTGCCCGCGAGCCTGGCCTGGCCTGGCGCGGATCAGATTTACCCAGCTTCTTGGCTGCACGGTGATGAGACGGAGATGGCGGAATTCATTGCGGGTCTGGACGAGGAGACTTGGAGCAATGCTGCCGAGCGCGCCCGGGACTTCGTCGCCTCGAAATTTGATGCCCGCACAATCCTTCCGGCATTGTCGAACGTCATCATCGGGGATCACCGAGGCTAACTGAAGCCCACCATCGCCAGCTTCAGTGCGGGATCCTGCCCAGACCCTCTTGCGTTTGGGCAGGATCTTTTCCCGGGTTCGAGCATCATGGGCTAATCCTGCGCGAAAACTTCGTCGCATGCTTTCTTCCATGACTCGTCCGGCAAATAGGCTGATGACGGACGCGCAAGGCGTGATCCATTTGCAATAGCTCCGGAAGGGGTTGTTGCCGCAATTGGGAACCACCAGGCATAAGAAGAAGTTCCGTCTCCATGGAGTAGGTCTAGTGAAATCACCGCGCCGCTATCTTGCGTGTCAGGCGACAAACGGCGTGCCGGCCGGACCCACGTCCAGATGGGTTAGCATTACCTCGGCTGGCGTGGCGCTCTCGGTCCTGATCTCCGTGTTGACGATGAGCCCGGCTTCGGCCGCCACTCTAAGCGAGCAAAGGGCTGCCCTGCGCCAGATCTCGTATGCGGCCGCACAGAATTACGTCGACGCGCGCCCATTCATGACACAGTTGGCCAGATCGAATGCCCTGACGGTCAAGAGCGCCATCGCTTCGGGTACCGCGTCCCTGAAGCCGGTGGGGGATGCGCTGACGGCAGCTACAACCCAATCAGCCATGGACGTCGTCGCCGTGCAGATGAAGGCCGAGGCGCTCAGGGCCTCAACGGTCCGAAAAACGGCCGAACAGCTGACGGTGCTGAAGGGTCTGCGGGCGACCCAACAAACGGTCGCAAACACAGCTCTCGATGATCTCGCAGCGGCCCGGATTACTCCGACTGCCTACGGGGCAACCAAGGACAGGACGAGTGCCTTCACCACGCAGTTGGCGGCGGACACGGCTGCCCAGCTTGGGGTGATCGGTAAACCGCTTCCGGCCGTAGACCTCAAGTCTTCGGCTTGGCTTGCCGCGATGCAGAACGCTGCGGGCACGATTCCGTCCGCTCCGGGGTGGATAGGATTCCCGGGCGGTTGCGCGTTGCCCTCTGCCAGCAGTGCATTCACGCCCGTGCTTCCGACTACCGGCCCTGGTGTAGCGACGTCTGCGAAGCTGATCGCCAACTCCAAGAGCCGTATCGGTGCGGATGCTTCGCTCGCCGCCATACATGCGCAAATGCTTCGCTCGGCTTCGTCCGAAGCTGCGACCCACTTGCAGCTGTCGGACCTGCGAACCGCCTATGTCCCCCGGGTCGCGCGACTTGGATACGGCTGGCTTTCCGGCGGGGACCAAGCGTCGCGGAACGCCTTGGCATCCGAGGCTAAACAAATCCTGGCAGCCGGGCCCGCTGGCATGAACACACTGACGTCATCCCACCTCCTGCTTGCGGCAGCAACGGCGACTGACTGGGCGAAGTCGACCGGTATGGAAGAGACAGTACTAGTGCGTTGGCTCGGCCCTCAAACATGCTTACAGGCCGACAAGGAGAACTTCGTCGATGCCCCAACCAACATCGCGGCGATCCATAACTCGGCCAACTTCATCGCGGCCGCGGTATTCCTCAAGAAGTCTCCAGCCAGGGCTGCGGCGCTGGCCAGAGAATCCCTCGTTTCCATTCAGCCGGCGCTGCACCTGATCACGGCAGATGGCGGTACCCAGGAGGGGCCCGGCTACTGGACCTACCAAAGCCGGGCGATCGCCGTTCTGTACTCGTCCCTGCCCAACGTGTATTCAGCCGTGCCGGTGGCGATGCCGTCGTTGGCGAAAGTTTCGGCCTACGCGATGAATAGTACGGACCCCACGGACCATCCGACACCGTTCGCAGATGCGGAGCCCGCTGAGCTCAGCCCATTAATGCCTGCCTGGGACGCCCACGTAAGAAACAATTCAGGAGTCGCGGCCTGGGTAGCGAAGAAGTTCAAGCAGAAACCGGATGCATACCTCATGTGGTGGGCATCGACACCGGGCAGCCTGCCAGCCAAGAAATCGGAACTGTATCCCCAAACGGGGCTTGCAGTCCTGCAGCTCCCCGGCAGCACGGCCACGCTCAAGGGAGGCGTCAACGCAGCCAATCATGCGCACCTGGATTTGGGCGTGATCTCCTTCTTCCGCCGCGGTGTTCAATGGTCAGTAGACCCGGGGGGACTGGACAACGCGCCGTCAGGTTACTATTCCGAGCCCACTCGATGGACCTACTGGAAGACGAGCACATCCTCCCACTCGACGTTGATGATGCAGGGTGTCAACCAGCCGACAACTGCGGTCGGCCAGGTAACCGAGCCCTCCGCATCGACAGCATCGGCAGACCTCCGGCAAGCTTTGCCCGGAACATCCGCGGCAACCCGTTCCATCTCTCACGGGGCGGCCTCGATGGTGATACACGATGTTGTGAGCGCCGACAAGCCCATGGATCTCGTGTGGCAGTGGGTCACGGATGCGACGGTAACCGTTGGGTCTAACCGGGCCGTACTAAATCGTGATGGGCAGACTCTCGTTCTGGCATTTACGGGCGCGCCGGCAGGTTCCGTCCTTACCGCCGTGCCGGCCCCCGAGAAAGGCCCCGATGGCCGGGCGCTAACCATCGTCAAGCTTTCAATGCCCCAGGTGCAGAACCTGAATCTTTCGGCCACAGCGTCTTGATTGTTCCCGGCAGGCCTATGGCTATGAAACGGTCAACCATCCGGTGGTAAATGGGGGCACGTCACTGTTTTCGGGGTTTCGCAGAAAGACCCTTGCCCGGTAGCGGCCCGGCGGAAGCGAACTCCACCGGAGAGTACGGCTTTCTCCGAAGGGGGTCCTGTCTACGGCGTCGGAACCGCAGAAGAGGCGACTGGCAATCTCCCAGCCGGATGGCGCGTGCACGTCCAAGTGCAAGGACGTGGAGTCGTCACCGGCGTGATGGAACAGGTGGGTTACAACACGTTCCCGGCTCCCTAGCAATTCCTGCTCTATGTTTGCGATCAGGAAAGCTCTGTAAACACTGCCAATTTCTGCGTGCGGCAATCCCGGGAGTACTGTCACCTCGACGCTTTTGCCGTGATTATCCGCGTAGTTTTTGAGCGGGAGAACATGGTTGCGATAATGGTGGTCCGCCTCGCCTACAACAATGCTGATCCTCGTTGAGTCCTCCAGGCTGTCAATCGCGTCGAACAATACCTGATCCAAGGCGCGCACTGAGTCTTCGTCGGTGTCTCCCATGATGAACCGCAGGATATTCGGGTGCGGTGTCTGGAGGAACGAACCGATCTTCACTTGAGGCGCGCCGACAACAATACGTCCGGCGCCGGCGGCTATCCCGTGGAGCATTGCTGCGCTGCCGCCCTTGGATGAGCCTGCAGTGATTAGATCCGCGGCCGTCAATCCCAGACGGTGCAGTTCGGCACGGATCAGCGATTGTGTGGCATTGAAAATGGACCGGTCGCCGTGGTCGGCCAGATAGTAGGCTCCCTGGTCCCCAAAATCATCGAGAATGTAGAGGGCGTTCGCGCCGGTCTGATCAATGGACTTCTTGTAGTTGAACGTGAAGTCTCCAGGCTGGTGTATGGCTGTGAACACAACCGCAAGCTTCCCCGAGCCCGATTGGGAGGTCGCCGGCACTGAAAGATAGTTCAGCCCGACACGGTCCCCGCTACGCTTCCACTCCGACGATGCCTCGTTGAGTCCGCGGTCCAGGTAGTTAAAGCCGGCGAGCCTAATGCGACTGTGGAGACGGGCGCTGCGTCCTGTGA
Source organism: Arthrobacter humicola (assembly GCF_039531445.1). Taxonomy (NCBI): domain Bacteria; kingdom Bacillati; phylum Actinomycetota; class Actinomycetes; order Micrococcales; family Micrococcaceae; genus Arthrobacter; species Arthrobacter humicola. Next base: position 100,734 of record NZ_BAAAQB010000030.1, read on the forward strand.
AAGAAATCTTGACGACATTCGAGGGAATAGCTTCGCCAAAGCGTGGAAACCGCCAGCCAAGATATTTTGGCCGCTTTTCGCCCTTATGCACCGACACGAATGTGGGTACATCCGCGTCGAATTGAAGATCCAGCAGTTTGCGGCCGTTGTGGAACAGTTCAAAACCGTTTCCGTGAACTACTGGCTCGACCTCCGGGCCGAGATTCCACAGCAGTTCAAATGAATGTTCCCCTTGACTTTCTACGGCGTCGAGAACATCAAACTGGGGGATTCCGGCTTCCTCGCGGATGTCGATGGTTCTGCTGTGCGTCGTGTCTTTAAGACGTTGCGTCCGCCCGGTGACCCGGTAGCCGTCTTCTCGAACTTCATGCGCTTCGAGGGTGGTCAGGTGGCTGGACTCGTCGGTGCGGGGCAGCGATACACCATCGACCACAAGGCAATTGTGAGCATAGGAGGAGTAGCCAAACTTGGTCAGCGGATCCTTGTAATCGTAGCCATAAGCGCCGGCTTCGGAGAGTAGATCCACTCCGTCGCTGCGCAGAAATAGACTCAAATCGTCGGAGTGCTTGTGATAATTTGCGTTGTAGGCAGCAGAAAAGAACGCAAAAGTTGCATTCGGATCGCCCCAAGCACTTCGATAGATCGCATAGCCTGAATCCGGGAGGACCATGGTCCTTTGTTGAGGTTTGGATCCTAATTTGCCGGCCGACGCTGCATAAGCAAATTCTTCGCTGTTAAAGATATTCTGCCGGGCGGCCCGTGTTTCCAATTGCTGGGTCGTGTCACTGACCGGTGGGTACATGCCGTTCGGCATGAGTGCGTGAGTCGCATACCCTGTTGCAGTTGAGAGGAGGCGGCGATAATACCCGGCGTCCTCGTGGTTGACCTTCGAAAGAATTTCCAGGACCCCATGCACGTGTTTGCACACCATAAGGTGGTATGTCGGCGTGTTTTCTAGGTGCACCCCGTCGGCATTGAACGACGAAGAGAAGTAGGCGTGGAGGCGCCGTGTCGATACGTCAAAATATCGCTGGCGATCCGCATCAGGTGTTTCCTCGCACATCACGCTGAAGTAAAGAAGCGCGAGATCCTGGAACATGCCATGGTTATTGCCGCTGGCATGGAATTCGTCAGAGGCAAGAAGTTCCGCTGTATTCACGGCCAGGTCAGTTAGCCAGATGTAGTCTTCCGCGTTCACAAGGTCATCGAGCTGGTGAATTAGTGCAGTTAACTGGATCAGTCGCTGAGCCGTCGTTTCGTCGTGGTGGGAGACAGCAGGGATTTTGGTTCCATCCGCGTACTCGCTGGCCCACGCCCGGACAATCCCGATTGCGGCCTCCGCGGCAGACTGGCTAACTTCTGCATCACGGAGCACGGTACCGTGCCAATCCGAAAAGAAAAGGAAGCCGTGGACAAATCTGGCCTGCGACCTCTTGGTCGAGTCAGCCCAGATCTCACCACCGTTGTAGTCGAGTACCCCAAATCTTGCGCTGACGATCTCGCCCTGGCGCTGCAGCCGCTCGGCTCGCGATCGGGAGGCTTCATCGGATCCTTGGGGCAATTGACGGGCAACCGCTTCCTTCATCACCTCGAAATTGATCGACCGCACCATCGGTTCTCCAGTCTTCTACTGCGCTTTGATACACGAAATTCCGTCACCGGCCCAGCGATTAGCCGTTCCGTCACAAGCCGAATTCGGCAATTCGGTCGCCGAGATTAAGCATGTGCTCCAAGGCTGCGATGGTTCGTTCGGCCGCTTTCCCGTCGCCGTAAGGGTTTACCGCATTGGCCATGGAATCGTAATGGTCTTGATCCTGCAGGAGGCGTGAGACCTCGCTGACGATTCGTTCCTCGTCGGTGCCGATTAGCGCAACCGTTCCAGCTTCGAGGGCTTCCGGGCGCTCCGTGTTATCCCGCATGACCAGAACGGGCTTGCCAAGGCTCGGAGCCTCTTCCTGGACGCCGCCTGAATCCGTCAAGACGACGTGGGCCAGGGAGAGCATCCGCGTAAATTCGCCGTAGGCCAAGGGTTCGGTCACCATGACGTTGGACAGGCCCTCGAGTGCCGGCAGGACGGCTTCACGTACCACGGGATTCTTGTGGGCGGGCAAAACGATAACCAGTTCCGGATCAGAAGCCGCGATCCGGGCCAGTGCCCTTCCCACGCCTCGCATGGCATCACCCTGGTTCTCGCGGCGGTGGGTCGTCACCAAAAGGATCCTCCGGCCGCTGGCAGCGAGGTCCTCAAGCTGCGGATCGGTGAAAGCGATCTGCTTGTCCACGGTGGTGAGCAGAGCATCGATGACGGTGTTGCCGGTAACGACGATATTGTCCGTATTCACTCCCTCGGCCAGCAGGTTAGCCTTGCTCGTCCCAGTCGGCGCCAGGTGCAGACTGGCGATCTGGCTGGTGATCTTGCGGTTTGCCTCTTCCGGGAACGGCGAAAAAAGGTCTCCACTGCGCAGCCCCGCCTCAACGTGCACCACCGGAATGCCGTGGTAAAACGCAGCGATCGCTCCGGCCGTGGAAGTAGTCGTGTCGCCCTGGACAATCACTGCGTCCGGCTTGTTCTCGGCGAAGAGCCTGTCGAGACCGTCAATGGTACGGGTCATGATCGCGGACAGGGACTGGCGTTGCTGGAGAATGTTGAGGTCGTGGTCCGGCACGATGCCGAAGAGTTCGTTGACCTGGTCGAGCATTTCGCGATGCTGCCCGGTCACCGTCACGACACAATCGAAATGATCAGATTGTTGCAGGGCAGCAACGATAGGTGCCATCTTGATGGCCTCCGGCCGGGTCCCGAAAATCGGCATGATGCTGGGCATCGAAAGTCCCCCAAGGAATCGTGAGTTGGTTTGCCACTGAATCTTACGCGACTGTGTTGCCGGGCCGTGAACTCGGACTACAGCCGGGGACCATCAACGGGCGAAGATCAGTGCCAAGACCAGGGCAGGTATGCTGAGCGCGACCAGAATCGCGATGACGAGCGCCACGATGCGTTTTCGTTGCCGTGATACTTCTGCCGACTTAGGCTTCTGGCGGACGGCGGCTGGACTGCCGCTTCTGACACTCTCAGGTGCCGAGCCCTCCGTCGGCCGCGTGGGAGCCGCCGCGGGTTCGGTCGCCAGCGGCAGGGGTTCCGCGCCCGGGACCAGCAAGGTGTCTGGGATTTCCGTATGGAAAGCCCGGCGGCGCAAGTGCCGCGGCGTGGCGACTAGCGGGGGAGTGCCCTCGACAGGGTTCTCCAACGTATCGTCCTCCTCGCCTCAATAAACCGTCCATCAGGCGCACGGCTTGGACCTGATGAGGTTCAATTGTTACATTTCCGCCCGCTGATTGGCGCATTCCGGCCAGAAGGTGGCATCGATCAGGCCTCCCGTTTCGATGACAAACCGCCGGATCCAGTGGATGAAATCCAGATCCGGGTGTGAGGCAACCATCTGGATGTCCGCCGTCGTGCATTGTTCGATCAGGCGACCGGCGCGGGTGACGTGATAACTGGACGTCACCACGGTGACGGACTTCCAGCCGTTGGCCTCTATCAGCCGGGAGATGGCACGGGCCTCGCCCCGCGTGTCCAGGTCCGGCGGCCTGAAGCAGACGACGTCCGGGTTGGGGAAGGCGGCTGCATTGCACGCCTCGTCCGCCGCCCGGTTGCCCAAGGTGTCCGTGTGCGAGATCACCAGGACCGGGATGTGGAATTCGGCCTGGAACTGGCGGGCCACGGGAAGGCGCTCGGAGGCTGCGCCGCCCAGCATGATGACCGCGTCCGTCCGGTGAACGCTGAGCGGATCCACGTTGACGAACATCTGGACGGCAATGATCAGCAACAGTAGGAGGCTTCCGACGGCGAAGGCAAGCACCCTGCGGGTGGCGGTATTCACCGCGGCGACGGAAGGAGGCACGGCTAAGAGTTTGGCACGCGGTTTTCAGGTGGCGAAATGGTGCGCCACTACTGCGCAAAAACTTGCAAAGAAAAATGCGTGATGCAGTTGTGATTTTTGGGATCAAAGCTAGTGGAGTGACAGGCGTGAATTGGCGTTTATGCTATAGGCACCTTACGTCGCTCCCACCACAAGGTCTCCACCTGCGGTCTCACACCTAAGCGAGCAATCTTGCGAAAACTGAACATAGCGGCCACAGTGATTGCCGCCGTGATGCTGGCAGCAGCGTTGCCCCAGGCGGCTGTAGCCGCGGTCGCCACGCAGATTGACGCGGCAGCTCCAACTGCCGTCGCCGCAGTCGCGGACCCCAGCCCGGCGCCGGGAGTGGACGACTTTGTGCGCCCGGAGCCCCCCGCGGGCCGCGCGAAGTCCGAATACACCTACGTGAGCGCGCCGCTCGCGGGCACCATGAAAACCACCCTCGTGACCGTGCAGCTGGCCGACAAGACTGCAGCCGAAACGGACGCCGCGGTGCCGATGGCCGCCGCGAAAGCCTCCCTCAGCGCCGCCAACCGCTATTGGGCCGCCGCCACGGCGGGCCGCGTGGACATTGCACTGAGCTCCTCACGCCTGCTTCATAAGTCAGCGGCGACATCCACCCAGTCGCCGTCGCAGATCGTGGACACCGTCTCCCAGGAGCTGGGCTGGACGCAGAGCTCCTACACGGCACTGGTGATCTTCATCCCCGGTTCCTATCTCACCAATGGCGCCGCGGGCATGACCTACAGCAACGGCAACATTGGTGGCCGCATCCTCATGCCGCAGAACAGCCGGCTCTCCACTCCGGTGCTGACACACGAATTCGGGCATGCCCTGGGCATGGACCACGCCAACAGCCTGCTGTGCGGCAGCGGCGCCATGGACGTGGCAGCCGGGCCGTTCGCCGGGTTTGCGGATCCCTCCTGCAGCATCAAGCCCTACGGCGACAACCTGGACCTGATGGGCATCTCGCACTGGGACATCATGCCGGAGATCAGCGCCAGCTTCTGGGAAATGGGCCGGTTCGGCAACGGCAACGAGATCGCCAACCTTGGCACAGTGTCTACCCCACGGACGGTGACCCTCACACCGTGGGCCGGAACCGGTGCCAACCGGGCGGCAAAGTTCACGGACCCTAAATCCGGCGAAGTCTATTTCCTGGAACTCCGGGCCCCGGTGGGGTACGACGCCGTCGTCGCGCAAAACGGAAACCGCGGTGTGAAAATCACCCAGCAGGGTGGCGGCAACTCCTCGATCCTGCTGCCGCCCGATACCCGTGCGACCGCCTTTAACGGCTACTACAGCAACACCCAGGCCTGGCAGGCCGGACAGACCTTTAGCACCCACGCGGGCACCAAGGTGAGCATCGATTCCGTCAGCGACACCGCTGCCACCGTGACCATCCGACCGCCCGGAGCGCCCGCCGTGGGCTACGTCGAGTCCTTGGCCATCAACCGCTCCGGCGCCAAGGCCAGCCTCGACATCGCCGGCTGGGCGTACGACGCCGCTCAGCCTTCAGCATCGTCCACGGTCCAGATCTTCGTGACCCCGCCCGGCGGTGCCGCAACGGGCTACGCCGTGGCAGCCAACCAGGCCCGCGCCGACGTCAACAAGGTCATGCAGGTCACCGGCAACCACGGGTTCACCCGGTCCTTCAATCTCACCGCTGCCGGGGTATACAAGGTCTGCGTGACCGCCGTGGGCAGTTCTGAGAACGCGGACCTGGGCTGCCAGTCACTGACCCTTGCCGCGACAGCACCCACGGCCGGCTATCTCGAGTCCCTGACGCTCACCAAGGCCAGCGGGATCACGGTGCTGCGCGCCGCCGGCTGGAGCTATGATCCCGGGACGCCTGCCGCGTCCATTCCCGTCCACCTCTACGTGACGGATCCGGCGGGGAAGACGACGTCCCAGGCCATCACCGCCAATAAGAGCCGCTCAGACGTCAACCTGGTGATGGGCGTGACTGGAAGCCACGGTTTCACCACAGACATCCCGGTGACGCTGAGCGGTGAGTACAAGGTGTGCGCCTACGGCTTGGCTGTCAGCCCGTTCAGCCAAGGCAACAGCCTGCTGGGCTGCAAATACCTGACGCCACGGGCAACACCGGCGCCGGCCGGCTACTTGGAGAGCACAGTTGCCAAGACGGACGCGACAACCGCGACGATCACTGCGACCGGGTGGACCCTGGATCCCGGAACTCCGGCGGCCTCCATCCCGGTCCACCTCTACGTCACCGACCCAGGCGGAGTGACCACCGGGTCCGCCTACACCGCCAACCAGGCCCGAGCGGACGTCAACCAGGTTATGGGTACCACCGGAAACCACGGTTATAAGGTGGCGCTGCCGGTCAAGGCGCCAGGCGACTACAAGATCTGTGCCTACGGTCTGGCCGTCAGCGTCTTCCCGCTGGGTAACAGCTTCCTGGGCTGCTCGACGGTGCGTGTCGCAGCCACTCCCGCACCCATCGGATACTTGGAGTCCCTCAAGGTCCAGCTTGGCGGAACGGGATCCGCACTGGTGGCGAGCGGCTGGGGCATGGACCCGGGCATGACGCAGGCGAGCATTCCCGTCCACCTGTACGTCACGTCCCCAGACGGCACCACCAAGGGAACGGCCTACGTGGCCAACCAGTACAGGGCAGACGTGAACTCGGTGTTCCAGGTCTCCGGCAACCACGGTTACCGGGTTGTCATGCCGGTCACCAAACGCGGCACGTACACCGTGTGCGCGTGGGGGCTGGGCGTAGCGGGGATGTCGACGGGCAATACCCAGTTTGGTTGCCTCAAGACGACCTTCTAGCAGGCGCGGGGCAGCGACTGTACGGACCGGCGCCGCCGTTCGGCGGTGTCAGCCCGTCGCGGTAGCGTAGGGCTGTGCCTGAAACTCCCGCGCCCGAATCACCCGTGCCTGTAACTTCCGTGTCCGACCTTCCCGCGCCCGAACCCTTGCCGGCCGACGCCGGCCTGACCGTCGCCGGGCTCTCGGAGTCGCAGCTGCTGGAGCGCATCTTCCCGCGGCTCATTGTTCCGGAGCCCGCCGGCGGGCCGGAGGCGCCCACGTCCTTGCTGCTCGGGCCGGGGGATGACGCCGCGATTGTCGCGGCGCCGGACGGGCGGACGATCCTGAGCATCGACACCCAGGTGGCTGACCAGGACTTCCGGCTGCAATGGAACAACGGCTACCGGACCAGCGGGTACGACGTCGGCTGGAAGGCCGCCGCGCAAAACCTCAGCGACATCAACGCCATGGGTGCCCGGTCCACGTCCCTTGTGGTGAGCCTGACCATGCCGCCGGAAACCCCGGTGTCCTGGGTGGAAGATTTCGCGGACGGCCTCACCGCCGGCATCCGGGAGCTGGGCGCTCGCGGCTGCACGGTGGCTGGCGGGGACCTGGGCCGCGGCCGCGAACTGGCGGTCAGCGTGGCGATCGTGGGCACCCTGGACGGCAAGGAGCCGGTCCTGCGCTCCGGGGCCCGGCCGGGGGACACGGTGGCCCTGGCCGGAACGGTGGGCCGCGCCGCCGCCGGTCTGGCGCTGCTGGAATCGGAGATCAGCGTCGTGGAGCTGACGGCCGCACAGCGAGCCCTCATGGACACCCAGTGCCGGCCGCTGCCGCCGCTCGCCGCGGGCCCTGCGGCCCGTGACGCCGGCGCGTCGGCCATGATGGACATTTCGGACGGCCTGGTCCGCGACGGCAACCGCATGGCCGCGGCCAGCCATGCCGTGCTGAACCTGGACGCCGCCGCACTGAAGGAACTCGCTGTTCCGCTGCTGCCGGCCTCGGAGCTGCTGGGGGCAGACCCGATGCCTTGGGTCCTGGGCGGGGGCGAAGACCACGGGCTGTTGGCCACATTCCCCGCGGGGGTTCAGCTCCCTGCCGGTTTCACTGCGATAGGCTCGGTAGAGACCCCTGCACCAACTGAAAGCACGGGAGTAAAGATCGCGGGCAGGCCCGCTGACGCTGTGGGATGGGATCACTTTGCAGACTAAAATTGCCGCCAACGCGCAAGCGATGAAGCGGTGGTTGAGCAAGGCGGAGACAACGCTCGGAAACCACAGCGACCGCCTGAACGCCATCAACATCTTTCCCGTGGCCGACGGCGACACCGGCACCAACCTCTACCTGACCGCCCGGGCTGCGGCCCGTGCCGCTGACCCCGCCCAGCCCGACGTCGGCGCCGTCCTGGCGCAGGCCGGCCAGGCGGCCATGGAACAGGCCCGCGGCAACTCGGGAACACTGTTTGCCGTGTTCCTCTGTGCCGCCGCCGAACCGTTGGCCGGACACACCCGGATCAGCTCGCCGCTGCTGGCTGCGGCCCTGAACCGGGCCCAGCTCCGGGCCTGGTCCGCGCTGAGTGATCCCGTGCCCGGCACCATGCTCTCCGTGATGGAAGCCGCTGCCCGCGCCGTGGCCGCCGTGGACTCCGCGCACGACGGCGATGACAGCAACCAGACCCTCGGCCTGGCCCTGGACGCCGCCGTCGAGGCAGCCCTGGCCGCCGTGGTGCACACGGAGGACCAGCTCGCTGCCCTGCACGCCGCCCATGTGGTGGACGCCGGCGGCGTGGGCATGCTCCTGATCCTGGACTGCCTCCGCTCCGCCGTGCTGGGCGAGGAGCTTCAGAGCGAACTGCTGGACGGCCTGCACGGCTACGACGTCCAGGATCCGCACATCCACGTCGGCATGCCCCGCGACGACGGCGTCGAACTCATGTGCACCATCTCCCTGTCCCCGCTGGACGCCGCCATGATGCGGCAGCGGCTCGACGAAATGGGCGACTCCGTGATCATGAGCCAGGTGGGCGGCGCCGTGGATGCTGCCGGGCACTACCGCTGGCGCGTCCACGTCCACGTCCTGGATGCCGAACCTGCCGTTGCGCTGATCCGATCCCTGGGCGAGCCCACGGACATCTCCGTGAGCGAGCTCGCCCTGCCGCGCGACCCGGAGACGGAGGCCGCCGTCACCGCTGCCGCCGTGGCCCCGGTCCTGGCCGCTGAAACCCGAAACCCCGACGGATATGCACGCTGAACTTGAACTGGGCCTGGAACGCCGGATCGGTAAGCGCTCCGCGGCTGTCATCGAAAAGCACCTCGGCATCACCACCGTCGGCGGGCTCCTGAACTACTTCCCGCGCCGCTATCTCAGCCGCGGCGAGCTGACACCCATCAGCGAGGTCCCGCTGGATGAGGAAGTGACCCTGATCGCCCGGGTGATCTCCAACAGCACCCGGGCCATGCGCGCCCGGCGCGGTTCACTCACCGACGTCGTGATTTCCGACGACGCCGGGACCGCCGGTTCCGGACGGGCCGGCGGCGGACTGCCGGGCACGCTCAAGGTCAGCTTCTTCAACGGGTTCCGGGCCAAGGCCGAGCTCCAACCGGGCCGGCGCGCCATGTTTTCCGGCAAGGTCACGCGCTACGGCGGCTCCCTGGGCCTGACCAACCCCGATTTCCTGCTGCTCGACGAGGACCCCGACACCCCGGGCCTGGACCCGGAGAAGCTCGCGGCCATGCCGATCCCGGTGTACCCGGCCACGGCGAAACTCACGAGCTGGTCCATCCAGAAGGTCATCTCGACCCTGCTGGACACCCTCGAGCTCGAGGCCCTCGGCGACCCGCTGCCCGCGGAGATCGCGGCGCGGGAGAAATTCCTGCCGGTCGCGGACGCCTACCGGCTGATCCACACACCGCAAACCCCGGCCGACTGGCAGCGCGCCCGGGACCGCTTCCGCTACCAGGAAGCCCTGGTCCTCCAGTCGGCCCTGGCCCGCCGCCGGGCCCAGCTGGCCGCCGAGGAAGCGACGGCCCGGCGCCCGGCACCGGACGGGCTGCTGCCGGCTTTCGACCGCCAGCTGCCGTTCACGCTGACCGCCGGGCAGGCCGCCGTCGGCAAGACGCTCTCCGAGGAGCTCGCGCAGGACTCGCCGATGAACCGGCTGCTCCAGGGCGAGGTGGGTTCGGGCAAGACCATCGTGGCCCTGCGCGCCATGCTGCAGGTGGTGGACGCCGGGGGTCAGGCGGCCCTGCTGGCCCCCACGGAAGTCCTTGCCGCCCAGCACTACGAATCCATCCGGCGCACGCTCGGACCGCTCTCCCGGGACGGGATGCTCGGCGGGTTCGGTCCGGACGCCGTCCAGGTCACGCTCCTCACCGGCTCCATGCCCACCGCGGCGCGGAAGCAGGCCATGCTCGACGCGGCCTCCGGGACAGCCGGAATCGTGATAGGCACCCACGCCCTGCTCAGCGAGACCGTGTCCTTCTACGACCTCGGACTGATCGTGGTGGACGAACAGCACCGTTTCGGCGTCGAGCAGCGCGACGCCCTCCGGGCCAAGGCGAGCAAACCCCCGCACCTGCTGGTCATGACCGCCACTCCGATTCCCCGGACCGTGGCCATGACCGTATTCGGGGACCTCGAAACCTCGGTCCTGGACGAACTCCCCGCGGGCCGCGCGCCGATCTCCACCCACGTGGTGGGGCTCGCCGAGCACCCGGCCTGGGCCGGCCGCATCTGGTCCCGCTCGCGGGAGGAGATCGACGCCGGCCACCAGGTCTACGTGGTGTGCCCCAAGATCGGCGAGGACGACGACGGCGACTTCACCCCGGGCGAGGCCGAACCGTCCGCCGCGGACCTGGAAGGCGAGAACGGCGCGCGGGAGCTCGCCTCCGTCACCGGCGTCGTGGAACACCTCCGGGACGAGCCGGCCCTGGCCGGGGTGCCGGTCGCGCCACTGCACGGCCGGCAGGACCCCGCCCTGAAGTCCGAGACCATGGCCTCCTTCACAGCCAACCGGACCAAGCTGCTGGTTTCCACCACCGTGATCGAGGTCGGCGTGGACGTGCACAACGCCACGCTCATGGTGATCCTGGACGCGGACCGTTTTGGCATCTCCCAGCTCCACCAGTTGCGGGGCCGGGTGGGCCGCGGCGGCCTGCCCGGGACCTGCCTGCTGGTCACCACCCTGGAGCCGGGTCATCCGAGCCGCCGCCGGCTGGACGCCGTGGCGGCCACCACGGACGGCTTTGAGCTCTCCCAGGAGGACCTCAAACTGCGCCGGGAGGGCGACATCCTGGGCGCCTCGCAGTCCGGCGGGCGCTCCACACTGAAACTGTTGCGCGTGCTCGAACACGAGGACGTGATTGCCCGGGCCCGGCAGGACGCCCAGCGGATCGTGGCCGCCGATCCCACGCTGGCGGGCCAGCCCTTGCTCGCCGCGGCCATCGACGAATACTTGAACCCCGAGAAGGAGGCGTTCCTTGAACGCGGCTAGCACCACGAGCCAGGCAAACAGGTCCACGGGGGATCGCGCATGAGCCGCATCATCGCCGGCGCGGCCGGCGGCAGCCCCCTGACCAGCGTCCCCGGGAACATGACGCGTCCCACGACGGACCGCGTCAAGGAAGCGCTGTTTTCCCGGCTGGACGCCTTCAACGTCATTGCCGGTGCCCGGGTGCTGGATCTCTACGCGGGCTCCGGCTCACTCGGCGTGGAGAGCGGCAGCCGTGGCGCCGACTCTGTGGACCTGGTCGAATTCGACGCCAAGGCCAGCGCCGTCTGCCAGAAGAACGCGGACCTGGTCAACACCGTGGCACACCGCAAGGTGGTCTTCGTCCACCGGTCCAAGGTCGAATCGTTCCTGGAACGGACCGCCGACGCCGTGCTCTGGGACCTGGTGTTCCTGGACCCGCCGTACCCGCTGGATGAGCCGGCCCTCGCCGCCGTGCTGGCCAAGCTGGTGCCGCACCTGGGCGAGGGGGCCGTCGTCGTGGTGGAACGCTCCTCCAGGAGCCCCGAACCGGAGTGGCCCGACGGCGTGGAACGATTTGCCGAGAAGAAGTACGGGGAAACCCGCCTGTGGTTCGCCGAACCCGGCGTCGCGGCTGGGGACTAATCGGACAGGACGTCCAGTTCGACGCCGGCGAGGACCTTGGCCGGATGCGGACCGCGGGCCGTGAGGGCCGCCGTCCAGACCTCCGGCCACGGGCCCTGCGTCCCGGTCAGGATGATGTTGCCGGGGTACCGGCCGGTGAACATCCCGGCCTCCGCGAAGGCCGCGACGTCCGACATGGCACGGCGCAGGGCCGCGACCTGGCTGCGGACCAGGGTCAGCCCGGGTTCGTCGCCCACGTTGACAATCAGGACGCCGCGCGGCGTCAGCCGTGCTGCAGCCTCCTCATAGAACTCGGTGCACGCGATATGTTCCGGTGCTTCCGGCCCGGAGAAGATGTCCAGGATCACGACGTCGAAGCGCAGCTCCGCCGGAAGCCCGGCGAGGGCCTCGCGGGCATCGCCGATCACCGTGTGCAGCTGCGTTCCCTCCGGCAGGGGTAGCTGCGCCAGCACGAAGTCCAGCAACTCCCGCTCCAGTTCCACGGCGTACTGGACCGAGCCTGGGCGGGTGGCCTGGATGTAGCGGGCCAGCGTCAGGGCGCCCGCACCCAGGTGCAGCGCCGTGATCGGCTCGCCCCACGGAGCGGCGAGGTCCACCACGTGCCCGATCCTACGCAGGTATTCGTAGAAGATGTCCCCGGGATCGGCCAGGTTGACGTGGGACTGCTCCGCGCCGCCGATGCTCAGCACGAAGCCGCCGTCGGTAAAAGGATCCGATTCGATCTCGGCGTGCTGTCCCGTGGTCCGCAGGAACCGTGAGGCGCCGGGCTGCTGCTCGGTCATCCTCACAGCCTGTCGCGCAGGGTCGCCAGCCGCTCGGCCGCTTCCTCCAGCACGTGCAGTTGCTTGCAGAACGCGAAGCGCAGCAGGCTGCGGGTGCGCTCGGCGCCGTCGGCGTGGCAAAAGACCGGCACCGGGATCGCGGCGACACCCACGAGGGCCGGGAGCCTGCGGGCCAGCTCCACGGAATCGGTGATGCCCAGCGGAGAGGTGTCCACGTTCACGAAGTACGTCCCCTGCGGCGTCAGGACGTCAAGGCCGGCCGCGCGGAGTCCCTCGCTGAGGATGTCGCGCTTGTACCGGAGGGTGTCTGCGATGCCGGTGTAGAACTCGTCCGGAAGGCCCAGCCCCACCGCGATGGCCGTCTGGAAGGGCGTGCCGGAGCTGTAGCTCAGGAACTGCTTGACGGTCCGGGCGGCGGCCACCAGATGCTCCGGCCCGGAGAGCCAGCCGATCTTCCAGCCGGTAAAGGAGAAGGTCTTGCCGGCGGAGGAAATGGTCAGAGTGCGTTCGGCCGCTCCGGGCAGCGTGGCGACAGGGATGTGCCGGGCGCCGAAGGTGAGGTGCTCGTAGACCTCGTCGGTGATGATGACGGCGTCGTGCTTCTCGGCGAGTTCGACGACGCGCTGAAGCACCTCGCGGGGGAACACGGCACCGGTGGGGTTGTGCGGATTATTGATCAGCACCACCTTGGTGCGCGCGCTGAACGCGGCCTCCAGCGCGGCGGGGTCCGGCATGAAGTCCGGGGCCAGGAGCGGGGCCGTGACATGGGTGGCGCCGGCGAGCCCGATGATGGCGCCGTAGGAGTCGTAGAACGGCTCGAACGTCAGCACCTCATCGCCGGGGCCCACCAGGGCGAGCAGCGAGGCGGCGATGGCCTCGGTGGCGCCGGTGGTAACGATGATCTCCGTCTCGGGGTCCGGAGCGAGCCCGTAGAACCGCTGCTGGTGGACGGCGATCGCCTCCCGCAGCGGCAGGATGCCCTTGCCGGGCGCGTACTGGTTGGCGCCGGCGGCGATGGCGGCCTGGGCGGCCTCCTTGATCTCCACGGGGCCGTCCTCGTCCGGGAAGCCCTGGCCGAGGTTGATGGCACCCGTGCTGAGCGCCAGGGTGGTCATCTCCTCGAAGATCGTCACGCCCAGCGAACCGTCCGGGGAGAGCAGGTTGGCGCCCGTCGCGGCGCGCTGCCACGGAAGGGGGAGCGGCGCGGTCATCGGGGGCCCGCCTTCGTGTCGGGGACGGCGCGGCCGGTGAACTTGTCCATGGTGGAGTAGATCCCGAAGACCTTCCCGCCCACGAAGTCCCAGGCCCGCACCGGCAGGATGCCCTTGAGCACCTTGCCCAGTTTGGCCATCCCGGGGGCGATCAGCTGCGGCTGCCCGGCGACGGTGGCCCGCCAGGCCCGGTCCACGGCATCCTCCGGTGTCATGAGCGGCGTCAGCAGGGGACCGCGGGCCCCTTCGAACATGCCGGTGGAGATGTAGCTGGGGCAAAACGTGGTGACGGCCAGGTGGCGGTAGCCCTGCTGCTCCAGCTCGAGCCGGAGCGAATCGCTCCAGCCGATGACGGCCCATTTGGACGCGGCATAGACGCTCATCCGCGGATTGGACACCGTGCCGGCGGCGGAGGCGACGTTGAGGATCCGGCGGGGCCGGCCGGCGTCGGCCATCATGTCCGGCAGGAATTCGAGGGTGACATACATGGGTGCCAGGGCGTTGATGTCCATGGTCAGGGCGATGTCACGGTCCGGGGTGTGGTCCCAGAAGTACGCGCCGCGGACGATCCCGGCGTTGTTCACCAGAAGCGCCAGCGGCCCTTCGGCCCGGGCCTCCCGGGCGGCCCCGGCGATCGCGGCGGGGTCCGCCAGATTCACTGTCCGGGGGACGGCGCGGGCGCCCAGGGCGGTGACTTCGGCGGCGGTGCTGGCCAGGGCGTCGGCGTCGATGTCCCACAGGATCACCACCGCGGCGCCTTCCCGGGCGGCGCGGAGGGCGTACAGCCGGCCCATGCCCATGGCGGCGCCGGTGACCAGGGCCACGCCGCCATCCATGGTGAAAGGCTGCGCGGCAGCAGGCTGCATGGTGAAAGGCAGGGCGAAGCGGTTCTTCGATGCTGACATTCAGCCATGCTATCCCGGCCCGCGGCGCGAATACGGTAGGTTCGGACCATGAGACGCGCCGTATGCCCTGGCTCCTTTGATCCCATTCACAATGGCCACCTGGAAGTCATTGCCCGTGCCGCGGGCCTCTTCGACGAGGTGATCGTGGCCGTGTCCACGAATTACGCCAAGAAGTACCGATTCAGCCTTGAAGAGCGGATCGACATGGCCCGGGAAACCTTCGCATCGTTGCGCGGCATCGTGGTGGAACCCGTAGGGGAGGGACTCCTGGCCGAGTACTGCCGGCAGCGCGGCGTCTCCGCAATCGTCAAGGGCCTGCGCTCTTCCTCGGACTTCGACTACGAGCTCCCGATGGCCACGATGAACCGGCAGCTCACCGGCGTCGAGACCGTGTTCCTGCCGGCGGAGAGCCACTACCTGCACTTGTCCTCCACTCTCATCAAAGAGGTCTTCACCCTGGGCGGGGATGTCTCGGACTTTGTGCCCCGCTCCGTGCTGAAGCGGCTGGCTCCGGGGGAGCCGGTCCAGAACCGTGCCCGCAAAGTGTAAGCTTGACCGGTACTCGGCGGCCTGCTGCCGGTTGCGCGGCCCGTCCCGGGGGCCGGTTTGCGGCATCATGCTGCTGACCTGCTGCCCGGTTTGAGTCCGTCCGGAAGTTCAGGCTAAGATGGTACGTCGGTCATATGTTCAACAGGAGTTCTCATTAAACGAGATGCTAGTTCGCCCCTGGCGTTCGACGTCAAGGACCTCGGACGCAGTCCGGGAAGCATGCGGACGCTGAAGGAACATGTACCCGCGCCAAGTGATCTTGGTGTGGCACTCATTGGCGTGCAGGAAGGCTCGGATGTCGAGCTGGATCTGCGGCTCGAGGCCGTACACGAAGGAATTCTGGTATCAGGAACCGCGCTCGTTGAAGTAACTGGCGAATGCGGCCGATGCCTGGATCCCCTTGCGTATGACCAAGAGGTTGATGTGCAAGAACTTTTCTTCTATGAGGACGCTGTGTTCTCGGACGAAGAAGACGAAGAAGAGCAACGTCGAGTCGAGCACGATCTAATCGATCTTGAGCCGGTGTTGCGGGACGCAGTTGTCACCATACTGCCGTTCCAGCCGGTGTGCCGGGAAGACTGCCAGGGCCTTTGCTCCGAATGCGGAGTTCGCCTGGAAGACGAGCCGGGGCATCACCACGAGATCGTAGATCCTCGCTGGGCCGCCCTGGCTGACTTGGCTAAGCCTGACCGGCAAAACTGATTTGTAAGTGTTGGACTAGAGAGAAATGAGTTAGCCGTGGCTGTCCCGAAGCGGAAAATGTCTCGCTCGAATACCCGCGCCCGCCGCTCCCAGTGGAAGGCAACTGCCCCCCACCTGGTGAAGACCGTAGAGAACGGCCAGGTTGTTTACAGCCTGCCGCACCAGGCAAAGGTCGTTACCGACTCGGCTGGCACCGCGCTGTTCCTTGAGTACAAGGGCCGCAAGGTCGCAGACGTCTAATCCGCCAACAGGCTGAAAAAGATGTCTTCAACTGAAGAGCTTCTGAAGCGTCTCGGTGTCACTATTGACGCCGGGACGCTTCGTCTTGCGCTCACACACCGTTCCTATGCCTACGAAAACGGCGGCATTCCCACCAACGAACGGCTCGAATTCCTCGGCGACTCCATCCTGGGGTTCTCCGTCACTGACGCGCTGTACCGTGACAACCCCACGCTGCCCGAAGGCGACCTGGCCAAGCGCCGTTCCGCCGTCGTCAGCACGCGGGCGCTGGCTGGCATTGGCCGCAGCATCGGCCTGGGCGAGTACATCTACCTCGGACAGGGCGAGAAGCTCACCGAGGGCAAGAACAAGGCCTCGATCCTGGCGGACACCATGGAGGCGCTGATTGGCGCCACCTACCTCTCCAACGACATCGAGACGGCACGGCAGCTGGTCATGCGGCTGATCGGCCCGCTGCTGAAGGACGCCGCGGCCCTTGGCGCGGGAACCGACTGGAAGACGAGCATCCAGGAACTGGCGGCCAGCCGGCAGCTCGGGACCATCAACTATGCGGTTGACGGCTCCGGACCGGACCACGCCAGGACGTTCGAGGCTGTCCTCAGGATCGGCGGCACGGACTACGGCACCGGCACCGGCAACTCCAAGAAGGAAGCCGAGCAGGAAGCTGCGGCCGACGCCTGGCGCCGGCTGACCACCCCTGCCGCCGACACCCAGGCTTCCGACACCCAAACCGGCAGCTAGGCAGCGGCATTGCCTGAACTGCCCGAAGTCGAGGTGGTCCGGCGCGGGCTCGTGAGCTGGGTGCGCGGCCGGACCATCACCGCCGTCGACGTCCTGGATCCGCGCTCCCTGCGCCGGCACGCCCTGGGACCGGAGGACTTCGCCGGCAACCTTGAAGGCGCGCGCGTGCTGGATGTGGTCCGCCGCGGCAAATTCCTCTGGATGCCCCTGGCGGACACCCCGGCCCCCTCCGCAGATGCTGCCCCGGGAGAACCGGCCCCCGCCGTTGCCCTCATGGCCCACCTGGGGATGTCGGGCCAGCTGCTCATGCAGGACCCCGGCGTGCCGGACGAGAAGCACCTGAAAGTCCGGTTGCGGCTCAGCCCGGCCGAAGGCATGCCGGAGCAGCTCCGGTTCGTGGACCAGCGCATCTTCGGCGGCCTGTTCCTGACCTCGCTGATTCCCACGGACGACGGCGGCCCCGGCGGCCTCGCCGAAACCCCGCTGCCGCTCATCGCCGAGGAAGCCTCGCACATTGCCCGGGACCCGCTGGATCCCTACTTTTCCTTCGACACCTTCTACCGGCGCCTGCGTGCCCGCAAGACCGGACTCAAGCGGGCGCTCCTGGACCAGGGCCTGGTCTCCGGGATCGGCAACATCTACGCCGACGAGGCCCTCTGGAAGGCGCGGCTGCACTATGCCCGGCCCACGGACACCCTGCGACGCGCCGACGCGCTGCGCGTGCTCGACGCCGCCCGCGAGGTCATGACGGACGCACTGGCCGCCGGCGGCACGAGCTTCGATTCGCTCTACGTAAACGTCAACGGCGCCTCGGGATACTTCGACCGCTCCCTCAACGCCTACGGCCGCGCGGGCCAGGAGTGCAAGCGCTGCGCCGCGGCCGGCCTCGTGAGCATCATGCGGCGGGAGCAGTTCATGAACCGCTCGTCCTATACCTGCCCCGTCTGCCAGCCCAGACCGAGTAGAGGTCGCTGGTAAGAGGACGCCCGCAGTAGCCAAAGACAGGTAGTGCTACGCTTCCGAACCCGTTTACCCCGCTGACAGACTGTGGCGATGGGTGCTAGGGGAATGGAAACCGTGGTCATTATGGATGCTTTAGCTCGGTCTGGGAGCAACTGGTGAAAGCCAAGATGCTTGTCATCGTGGGGGTTGGCGTGGCGGCAATCTTCGGGGGCACAGCTCTGGCACTGGACCAAAAGACTGCTGGACCGGCCGCGGATTCGAGCGTCGCGGCCGCGGCAGGCAACAGTGTGCCTACCGCCCAGTCCAGCGCGAATCCAAGCAAGACTGAAGCCGGGACAGGCACGGGAGCAACCGAAGGCACGGCGACGCCGACCGGAGGATCCGCTGGTGGACCGTCTCGGGCGCCGGGCCGTGAGGTCCTCCCACCAGCGAGTGCCCCTCCCTCCGGGCTGCCGGCGCCCTCGGCTCCGCCTGCCCTTATCCGCACACCCCTTCCGCCGACGGCATCAGCTCAGGGCAAAATCGTCGATGGATTCCCCATTGAAGTTCTTCGGTTTCCGGAGGGATCGGTGGTTGTCTCGACCGGAGTTTCCGCAACTGATGGAGCCCTGCAGGTGGCCGCCGACGCCATCGTAGCCTCAAGTCAAGACTCAGTCGTGGGGCACTTCCAGCAGATCCTGGGACCCCTGAAATTTTGGTCTGAGCCAGTGCGGTCCGCGGAAGGACAACGGGCCGTGCGATTCAGCAGGGGCAAGGATTCGCTGACTCTCACGACCTCCACCACGGGCACGGGAGGCACGCGGTTCATGCTGCTCGGAAATCTGCACCCGGCAGGCGGGTAGCGCCATCCATGTCGCCATTTCAGATCGAATCGGCGACCCGAACGTTCTGCAAACGGCCGCGCCGAGCGCAACCGGGCATGTGAAGAGCCCTCTGCCCGTCCTCTCATACTCACTCAGGAGTTGATATGTCTGTATCCCCAGCCGGTCACACGCTGCGATCACTAAAACGAGTTGTCATTCCGCTGGCTGTGGCTCTGATTGCAGCGCTCTTGCCGGTTGCCGCACCGGGGGCACTACTTCCGCTTGCCTACGCTGCGGACCCGTGCGCCCCGCTCTTGAACCCGGTGGCGTGTGAAAATTCGAAACCCGGAAACCCGCCGTCGGAATGGGACATATCCGGCGCAGGCGATAGTGACATCCAGGGGTTCTCAACCGGGATCAGTGTCAACGCGGGCCAGCCGATCAGTTTCAAGGTGGACACCAATGCCGCCAACTACACGATCGGCATCTACCGGACGGGCTGGTACCAGGGCTTGGGAGCCCGCAAGATCGCCGATGTCACGCCGTCGGCCTTCCGGCAGACACAGCCCCCTTGCCACACTGACGCCACCACGGAGCTTTACGATTGCGCAACGTGGGCGGTGTCGGCAACGTGGCAGGTTCCAGCCACCGCGGTTTCCGGCGTCTATTTTGCCCTGCTCACGAGACCCGACAACGGTGACCAAAGCCATATCACCTTCATCGTCCGCTCCGACAGCAGCCACTCGGCCGTCGTTTTCCAGACTTCCGACACGACGTGGCAGGCCTATAACACCTATGGCGGCGCCGACCTCTACGAGGGAGGCGAGAACGGACGTGCCTACCAGCTCAGCTACAACCGCCCTGTCAACACGCGTGGCGGCATTGGCGGACGGGACTTCTACTTCAGTAACGAATACCCGCTGGTGCGCTTCCTGGAGAAGAACGGTTACGACGTCAGCTACATCAGCGGGGTGGACACCGACCGGAACGGGGCCGGGCTTCTGAACCACAAGGTATTCCTCTCCGTGGGTCACGACGAATACTGGTCCGGGCCGCAGCGCGCCAACGTGGAAGCCGCTCGGGATGCAGGTGTGAACCTTCAGTTCCTCTCTGGCAACGAAGTGTATTGGCGCACGAGACTTGAGCCCTCGCCGGTGGACGGAACAGCAGGGCGGACCATCACGACCTACAAAGAGACATGGGCCAACGCAAAGATCGATCCCAGTCCCCAGTGGACCGGCACCTGGCGGGATCCGCGATTCGCTGCTCAGGCTAACGGCGGTGGCCTCCCGGAAAACGGTCTGACCGGGACCCTGTATATGTCGAATTACACGGACCTGCCGATCACCGTCAGCGCAGCCGAAGGGAAAGCCAGGCTCTGGCGCAATACGTCCCTAGCGACGCTCGCCAGCGGAACCTCGGCACAGTTGGCACCTCATACGGTGGGGTACGAATCCGACGAAGACCTGGACAACGGCTTCAGGCCGGCGGGGCTGATCCGGCTCTCGACCACTACGGGCCCCGTTGATCAATATCTTCAGGACTTTGGCAACACCGTGAAACCCGGCACCACCACGCATAACATGACCATGTACCGTGCAGCCAGCGGGGCACTCGTCTTCTCCGCCGGCACGGTCCAGTGGACGTGGGGCCTGGACGAGGTCCACGACGGCGGTGGCGCCCCCGCAGATCCGCGGATGCAGCAGGCCCAGATCAACCTGCTGGCGGATATGGGAGCCCAACCGGCCACGCGGGACACGTCGCTGGCCGCGGCGTCCGCTAGCACTGATTCGACTGCCCCCACCGTGGTCGTATCGTCCCCGCTAGAAGGCGCCACCATCCCGCATGGCACCAGCGTCACGGTGTCCGGGACCGCCAGCGACGCCGGAGGCGTTGTAGCTGGAGTCGAAGTCTCCACGGATGGCGGCAGCACCTGGCATCCGGCCAAGGGCACACAAAGCTGGTCCTACACCTACATCCAGAAAGGCCTCGCAACCGCCAGCATTAAGGTGCGCGCAGTGGATGACAGCGCCAACATCGGTGCGCCCGTCACCCGTAGCCTCCAGCTCGCCGCCCCCTACACAGTGTTCGGCCAGCAGGTTCCAGCGGTGCCGGATTCCCAGGATGGCGGAGCCTACGAGCTCGGAATGATCGTAACGCCCACCGCGGACGGTTTCATCACCGGCGCGCGTTTTTATAAGAGCGCCGCCAACACCGGAACGCACACCGGTTCGCTGTGGTCTGCCACCGGCCAACGGCTGGCGACCGCCACGTTCACGTCGGAAACGGCGTCCGGGTGGCAGAAGGTCCTATTCAGCCAGCCTGTTGCGGTCACCGCAGGGCAGAAATACACGGTCTCCTACACGGCTCCGAGCGGCCACTACGCAATCAAGGATTACCAGTGGGCCAGCTTCGGCTTCCAAGATCCGCCCCTGACTGTTTCGGGCGGGTTCGGCAGCCAGCCGGCGGGTGTCTACGGCAGCCCGGGGTATTTCCCGGAGAGCAGTTTCGGGAACGGCAACTACTTTGTCGATGCGGTGTTCGACACTGTCGATAGTACGCCCCTGACTGCTTCGGGTCAGTGGCCGCTGGACGGCTCCTCGAGCGTACCGCAGGCCACAACAGTGGGAGCGGTGTTCTCCAAGTCCGTCTCGGCGTCGAGCGCACTACTCACGGTGACAGCCCACGGGACGCCCGTTGCAGGCACCACGGGTTACGACTCAACTACGCGCAAGATTACCTTCACGCCCGCGGCCGGCCTCGACCTTGGCACCACCTATACCGCCACTTTGAGCGCCACAGCGACGAGCGGCGGCTCCCTGACCGGCAGCAGTACCTGGTCATTCACCACCGTGGTCTCACCGCCTACACCCGGGGCATGCCCCTGCAGCCTCTACGATGACTCCGTTCTCCCGGGGATCCAGGAAGTTCGCGATGGAGTACCGCTGACTCTTGGCGTCCGCTTCTCCAGCACCACAGCCGGAAGCGTGACCGGCGTCCGTTTCTACAAGTCCGCCGGCAACACCGGCACCCACAGCGGCACTCTGTTCACAGCGAGTGGACAGCAGCTCGCCACCGTTACGTTCGCAAATGAGAGTACATCCGGCTGGCAGACGGCCTACTTCAATCAGCCGGTGGCCATGACCGCTAACACTGACTACATCATGGCCTACAAGAGCAGCACGGGATCTTACTCGGCGACGGTCAACGGCTTTGGGTCCGGGCTAAGCGTCGGAAACCTTAGAACGGCGTCCGACGCTGGATCTTACTCTTACGCGAACGACTTCCCAAGTGCCCGCTCCAACGCCAGCTACCTTGTCGACGTGGTTGTCCAATACCCGGATCCGCCGTTCGTAGCCGGGGCACAATCGCCGCTACCCGGCGCGTCCAGCGTACCCCTGGATGCCGCTATCGCCGCGACGTTGTCCAAGCCGGCTACGGCGTCCAGCGTAAAACTCACGTTGACGGGTCCAAGCTCTGCCAGTGTCCCTGGTACCTCAGGTTATGACGCATCCACAGGCAAAGTGACGTTCACTCCGGCAGCCCCCCTCGCGGCAGGTACCGCCTTCACCGCGACGTTGACCGGCACCTCGACGACGGGACAGACGCTCAGTGCCGGCGGCACTTGGACCTTTACTACCGTTCCCCCGCAACGGACGGAGGGGGCCTGCCCGTGCACCCTCTACCAGGACACCGTGACCCCTGGCGTCATGGAATTCAACGACGGGGTGCCGCTCACACTGGGCGTCCGCTTCGCCAGTGATTCTCCGGGCCAGATCACCGGCATCCGGTACTACAAGGCGGCGGGCAACACGGGAACCCACACCGGGGCGCTCTACACGGCAGGTGGCCAACAGCTAGCCTCCGTCACGTTCGCAGGAGAATCGACGGCCGGGTGGCAGACCGCCACCTTTAGCCAACCTGTGGACATCGCAGCCAACACGGAGTACGTGGCTGCATACCGCACTCCGACAGGCGTCTATTCGGCGACACCGGGTGGCTTCAGTTCCGGAATCACCAGCGGACCGCTCCGGACATCCGCGGGCGCCGGTGCCTACACATACAGCGGCGATTTTCCGTCATCTTCTTCGAACGCGAGCTATCTCGTGGACGTAGACTTCGTCAAGTCGATCCCGCCTCTGACCGTGACATCTCAGGTGCCCGCCTCCGATTCCACTGACTTCCCCCTGACATCGAAACCGTCGGTTACGTTCTCGGCGCCCATTGGGGCAGGCTTCACGTTCGGGCTGTCAGCCAATGGTGCTCCCGTCGGCGGAACCTCCGCTCTGTCAACTGACGGTCTGACCATCACGTACTCGCCGTCGCAGCCACTGCCGGCGGCCACGGTGATCACTGCCAGCGTTAGCAACGTGGTCTCTACTCAAGGAGCCGCACTGGCACCGCTCACCTGGCAATTCACAACCTCCAATCCGTCCAGCCCGCAACAGACAATGTTTGGATCCTTGCTGCCGGCCGTGCCAGCCGTCGCGGGGGACACTTCGTCCATTGAGTTGGGAACGGCCTTCTCCGTGTCCGCGGCCGGGAACGCCACGGGCGTCAGGTTCTATAAGGGGGCAGGCAATACGGGAACGCATGTGGGCACTCTATGGAATGGCGCCGGGGAGAAACTCGCCCAGGTGACATTTGCGGGCGAGACGTCGACCGGTTGGCAAACAGCCTCGTTCTCTGCTCCCGTCGCGCTCACTCCGGGCCAAACATATGTGGTGTCCTATCTGGCTCCCAACGGAAGCTACGCCTACACGGCGGCGTTCTTCGCGGAGCCGTGGATCAACGGGGTCCTGACGGCGTCGGGACCCAACAACGGCCTGTATTCGTACGGGGCTGGCGGTTCAGTGCCGACGAATTCTTGGAACGCCACCAACTACTTCGTCGATATCGTCTTCACGCCGGCAGGCTAGTAGGACCGTCCGGGAGAATCGGAACCGGAGCCACAAGGACAACGTCCTTGGGGCTCCGGTTCCGTCTGATAAGGATTTCAGGGCTCGTGCGGGCAAAGCTTGAATCCGTGTAATCCGGCGGCAGACCTACGGCCCGGCTTCTTTCACGAACGTGCAGTTCGCGCCTTTCCCGGGATTCCGGTCGCACTATCCGCACGCTCGAGGAGGCGGGGATGGTCATCCTTGGTTACTGGAAGTCAACCGGACTGCCCACTGGAAGTGAACCGTAGTGCTCGGCCAGCCTCGCCAGGCCGTCATCAAGGGACACGGCGGGGGTCCAGTCGAGGAGTTCGCGGGTCTCGCGCTGGTCGAACCAGTGGGCGGTGGAGAGCTGTTCGGCGAGGAACCGGGTCATCGGTGGCTCGTCGGACCGGCCGGAACGGGCCCAGAGCTTCTCAACCACTGATCCGGCCGCCCGCGCGAGCCTGCCCGGCACCCGCCACGACGGCGCGGGGACGCCCCCCGCGGCACAGATGCCCGCCAGCAGCTCCCCGACCGGGCGGGGCTCGCCGTTGGTGATGACCAGCGCCCGGCCGTGAATGTGCTCTATGCGGTGCAGGGCGGCGACGATGGCCGAGGCGGCGTTGTCCACGTAAGTGGTGTCGATCAGGGCCGCCCCGGCGTCGAGCAGTGGCAGGTGTCCGCGGCCGGCACGTTCCAGCACCCGTTCCACCAGCTGCGTATCGCCCGGACCCCAGACGATGTGCGGGCGCACGGCCGCGACCCGGAAGTCCGGCGAGTCCGCGGCCAGTGCCAGCAGCTCGGCCTCGGCCTTGGTGCGCGAGTAGTCGCCGTGCGCGCGGGCCGGGTCCGCCGGCTCGGCGCCCAGTCCGGCGATAGCAGCCCCGGAATTGGCCACGGACGGGGAGGACACGAACACCAGATCCCGCACGCCGGCGTCGCGGGCCGCACGGAGCAGGCGGCGCGTGCCGTCGACATTCACCTCGTCGAAATCGGCGGCACGGCCCGTGAAGGAGACCTTCGCCGCCAGATGGATGACAGCCTCGGCCCCGGCGACGGCGCGGCGGACAGCGGTGTCGTCCGTGACGGACCCGGAGAGGTCCGCTGCGCCATCGACGCCTGCACGACGGCGCTGGAAGGTGGTTACGGCGTGGCCTTGACGCACCAGAAGCCCGGTGACTTCCCGCCCGAGCAGGCCGCTCGCGCCGGTGACGAGGACTCTCACGGCGTGCCCGGCCGGCCGCCGGCCAGCACCGCGGAAGCCCACCGGGACAGGCGGACCCTGTCGATCTTGGCGTTGTGGCGGATGTCGGTCGGCTGGGAGGGGACGGTGAGCACGGCGGAGACGCTGACGCCTGCCTGACGGGCCGCGTCGCGCACGCGCCCGGCGAGGTACGGCGCCGCGGGGCCGGCCCGGCGCACCGGCGGAACGGTTTCGACGACGGCGACGACGGCCTGCGTCCCGGCGGGGCCGACCCCGACGACGGCGGCCAGCCCGACGGCGTCCAGGCGCTCGATGGCCTGCTCGGCGCCGACAGGCGTCACCACAGCACCCGGCGCGGTCACGACGTGCGCGAGGCGGCCTTCCACCCAGAGCCGCCCGGCGGCATCGAAGTGCCCGACGTCGCCGGTGCGGTGCCATCCGGCCGTGCGGACGCTCTCGCGTTGGGTCAGCCAGAGCCTGTCGTAGCTTTCCTTCACATGCGGGGCGCTGACGAGGATCTCGCCGGTCAATCCCGCCTCGGTGACGGGTCGGTTCCCGGGGGCTGAGCCGTCCGCGTCGAGCGGGATGACGGCCACGCGGGCGCCGTGCACCGGCCGGCCCACGCACACACCGTTGCCGGCCCCTGCGACGGTGCCGGCGGCGGCATCGGCCTCGGCGGCGCAGATCTGTTCGAGGCTGATGTCCGTGACGGGCAGCGCCTCTGTCATCCCGTACGGGGTGTGCAGCGAGGCACGGGGCAGCAGCCGCTGGACCTCTGCGAGGAGGGAGGCGGGGACGGGCGCGCCGGCGGAGAGCAGCAGCTCCACACGACCCAGGACCTCGTGGCCGGCACCGTCCAAGCGGCCCTGGGTCGCAAGGACGTTGCGCAGGGCAGCGGGCGAGGCGAAGACCACCGTGGCGTCGATCGCCGCGGCGGCGTCCGCCAGCGCGCGGGCCGTGAGCGTGCGGGGCGCTGTCACGTCCATGGCGGGCGTCACCGACACTGCCCCCAGCGCAGGTCCCAGCAGGGCAAACGGTGCGAAGCCTGCCACGAGGCGTGCGCCGGGGCGGATCGCCAGCGTCGCGGCCACCGTGTCCCGCATTGCGGCCAGTTGCCGGTGCGTATACACCACGCCCTTGGCCGGACCGGTGGAGCCGGAGGTGAAGAGCACGGCGGCGGGGGAGTCCGGGGCCGGAGCCTCGCCCGGGTCCGGGCTGAGTGTGGCTCCGCGGCGGGCGAGGGCGGCGAGGGAAGTCTCGACGGCGAGGACGCGGCGGCGGGCGGCGGGCAGGTCCTGCACACTGATGCGCCGGCCGGGCCAGCCAAGCACCGACGCGGCGGCGAGGGCCTTGTCGATTCCGATGAGGTAATCCGGGGTCGCACCCTTCACGGCGCGGTTCAGGCCGCGGGTGCCGAGGCCGGCGTCGGCCACCACCACCACGGCGCCGAGCCGCAGGCAGGCGTAGAGGACCACGGTCAGGTCCACGCCCGGCGGGACCATCAGGCTCACCCGGCTGCCCTGCCGGACACCGGATTCCTGCAGGCCGGCTGCGAGGGCGGTGATATTCCGTTCCAGCTCCTGCCAGCTGAGCGAGCGGGCGACGCTGCCGTCCGCGGCCATCTCGGCGACGGCGGTGTCCCCGGCATGGGGTCCTGCCGCAAGCCCGGTAAGCGGCGCCCACAGGGGCGCGAGCCCGGTGCCGGGGGCCGGCGTCGAGGGTTCAGGCATTGGTGGTTCGGGCGCCGGGTTCACCGGTGCCGGAGCGTCCGCGGGGTTGCTGTCCCGGCCGCGCTCGGCAAGCCAATCGAAGACGGGGGCGGCAATATCCCGGTCCTCCGCGACCAGGTGGCCGGCGCCCTCGAAGCGGTGGACTTTCGCGTGCGGGAGCCGGCTGATGAGGTCCTTGAGGTACCGGTCAGAGAAGATCGGGTCCCGCGGCCCCCAGAGCATCAAGGCCGGTACGCTCAGCCTGCGCAGGCCTTCGGCGACCCGGGTGAGCGCCGGGAAACTCGGATGGGACGCGTCCGCGGGAATGTCGGCGACAAAGTTTCCCACGCCGGCGCGGCGGCCGGCGCCCCGGTAGGGGGCCATGAAGGCGCTGCGGACGTCCTCTGCGAGCGGCGGGCGGGCCAGGGAATGCGTCACCCGCAGGAAGGTGTCCGACGTCGTCGTTCCCCAGCGGTGCACGGCAGGGTGCAGGGCCAGCCGCAGGGCCGGTGGGATGGGTGAGCCGGGGGGCTGGTGGACGGCAGTGTTGGTCAGCACGACACCGGCGAGCTGCTGCGGATGCGCCAGGGCCCAGCCGAGGCTGATCACGCCGCCCCAGTCGTGGCCGACGGTGACAACCGGCCCGTCCAGCCCGAGGGCGGCGGTGAGGTCGCCGAGGTCGTTGATCCGGTCCGCCAGGCGCCGGAACGTGCCGGTGCGCTCGGAGAAGCCCATATCCAGTTGGTCCACGGCCACCACACGCCACGGATGCGCGG
This sequence comes from Arthrobacter humicola, assembly GCF_039531445.1. Taxonomy (NCBI): domain Bacteria; kingdom Bacillati; phylum Actinomycetota; class Actinomycetes; order Micrococcales; family Micrococcaceae; genus Arthrobacter; species Arthrobacter humicola. The sequence continues at coordinate 128,055 of NZ_BAAAQB010000030.1, forward strand.
GGTCGGAACCGGCCGCCAGCAGGGTCCGCCACAGGTATGACCACGTCGGGTTGCCGTGCACGCACAGCAGCGTGCCGGCGGGAGTCAGGCCGCGGCGGGCGAGCTGGGCGCCGTTGTCGAGCAGGTGCCAGCGGCGCAGGGTTCCAGGCTCATCCGCGGCGGAAGTGGACGCCACATCGATGTCGCGCGACCATTCGGGGTCGACGCCGGTCCAGTCGGCGGTTACCAAACGATTTCCACCATGGCGGTGTTCAGGCCGGAGCCGACGCCCATGCACAGCACGCGGTCCCCGGTCACGAGGGTCTGCGCCTCCGCCGCGAGGGTCATGGGTAGGGAGGCCGGGCCCACATTGCCCCAGTGCGGGAACGTGATCGGCACTTTGTCCGGGTCCAGGTCGATGGCGTCGATGATGGCCTGGGTGTAGGCGTTGCTCACCTGGTGCGTCACGTAGCGGTCCATCGAAGCCCAGTCCCACTCCGGCTGGGCCTCTTTCCAGGCATCGACCACGAGCTGCAGGCCGCCATCGAGCAGGCCCTTGGTGTCGGTGGCCATGCCGTCGATGCCCCCCACGCACAGTTCATGGTGCTCGGTGCCGGCGCGCATCACGCCCCCGACGATCCGGTGCGCCCCGGGGTGCTGGTCCGCCGGGCCCAGGACGGCAGCAGCGGCTCCGGAGCCCAGGGTGAGTGTGGCGAATTCGCGGTTGAAGTCCTCGCGGGTCGTCTCGGGCCGCTGCAGCCGCGTCAGGGTGGCCTCCTGCGTGGCCTGGGCATCCTCACCGTTGACGATCACCGCGTACTTGATCTGGCCGGAGTCGATCATGCTGGCCGCCAGGGTCATACCGTTGACGAATCCGAGGCAGGCGTTGGCGAGGTCGAAGTTTATGGCCGACGACGGCAGGCCGAGTGCATGGTGGATCTTCACCGCGACAGAGGGTTCGAGGTTGCGCCGCGTGACCGAGGTGTTGATCAGCAGGCCAACGTCGGCCGCTTCGATGCCGGACTCGGCCAGGGCCTTGGCGCCGGCCTCGATGGCCGCGTCGTCGAACGATGTCCCGGGGGCCCACCAGCGCCGGTGTGTGATGCCGGCGACCCGTTCGAGCAGCTTCGGCGGGAACTTCAGCCGCCGCAGGGTCAAAGCCAGCCTGTGGTCGAAATCCTTGGAACTGACGATCGTCGGAGCTTCGACGCTGCTCACCGAAAGCAACGCGGTGTTGTAGTGCCGGAATGTCGCATTCCCTACCAATTCAAGCCCCTGTTCATGTCCGTCCTGCGCTCCAGCGGTTGACTGCCCCTTCAAACACAAGCTCAAGAGCTTAACTATGCCCGGTGCCGGCAGGTTTCTGCACATGCCGCCTGCGGCATCTGCGGCGGCCTCGCATGGGTTGTGCGCGGAATTGCCGCAGCTCCGCAGTAGATTGTAGGTACCCGGGGCCGTCCCCGACCATCCATGTCCGTCCGAATCATGCTTTCGCCCAACAGCGTGCCCAGTCCGCCAGCCAGGAGATCCGAAGTACCTTGCACCTGAAGAGTCTGACCGTCCGGGGATTCAAATCGTTTGCCTCAGCGACAACGTTTGAATTCGAACCCGGCGTCACCGCCGTGGTGGGCCCCAACGGATCGGGCAAGTCCAATGTGGTGGACGCCCTGGCTTGGGTCATGGGCGAACAGGGCGCCAAAACCCTGCGCGGCGGCAAGATGGAGGATGTGATCTTCGCGGGCACCTCCGGCCGTCCGCCCCTGGGCCGGGCCCACGTCTCCCTGACCATCGACAACAGCGACGGCGCCCTCCCGATCGAGTACAGCGAAGTGACGATCTCGCGCACCCTGTTCCGGGCCGGGGGCTCGGAGTATGCCATCAACGGCGCGGCCTGCCGGCTGCTGGACATCCAGGAGCTGCTCTCCGATTCGGGCCTCGGCCGCGAAATGCACGTCATTGTCGGCCAGGGGCAGCTGGACAAGGTCCTGCACGCCACCCCCGAGGACCGGCGCGGGTTCATCGAGGAGGCCGCCGGCATCCTCAAACACCGACGCCGCAAGGAAAAGACGGTCCGCAAACTCGAAGCCATGCAGGCCAACCTGTCCCGGCTCAGCGACCTCACCGGCGAAATCCGGCGGCAGCTCACACCGCTGGGCAAGCAGGCCGAAGTGGCCCGGCGTGCCCAGACCGTCCAGTTCGAGGTCCGCGACGCCCGCTCACGCCTGCTGGCCGACGACCTCGTGCAGCTGCAGTCCGCGCTGGCCCGGGACGTCGCGGATGAGTCGGCGCTCAAGGCGCGCCGCGGCGTCGTCGAACGCGACCTCGAGGCCGGCCGGCAGCGCCAGGCGGTCCTTGAGCAGCTTGCCGCCGAGGCCACGCCCGCGCTGAACGCCGCCCGGGACAACTGGTACACCCTTTCCACGGGACGCGAACGGCTCCGGTCCCTGGGCTCGCTCGCCGAGGAACGCCGCCGCCTGCTGGGCGCCGCGGACGTGGTTCCGGACACCGGCCGGGATCCGGACCAGTTGGAGAAACAGGCCGTCCGCGTCCGCGAAGAGCAGGCCGGGCTGGAACGCCAGATCCTGGACCGCACCGGGGCGCTGGACGCCGCGACGGCCGCGAAGCAGGCCGCCGAACAGGCCGCCGCGGCCGAGGACAAGCGGCTGGCGGCCCTGCTTCGCGCCGCCGCGGACCGGCGCGAAGGCCTGGCCCGGCTCGCCGGGCAGGTCGGCGCGGCTCGGTCCCGCGTGGAATCGGCCCAGGCCGAGCTTGGACGCCTCCGCGACTCGCAAAAAGCGGGGGAGGAGCGCCGCCGGCAGGCACACAGCGAATTCACCGCACTGGAATCACAGGTGGCAGGCGTTGAGGACGGCGAGGAATCGCTCGACGCCGAGTACGAGGCCGCCAGTGCGGAGCTGGACGACATCCTCGCCGGCATCGAGGAACTGGAAGCGGCCGAGCGCGAGGGCGAACGGGAACGCGGCGCCCTCGTGGCCCGACGCGATGCCCTCCAGCTGGGCCTGAACCGGAAGGACGGCTCCGAGCACGTGCTCGGTGCAGGCGACTCGGGAGTTTTGGCCGCCGGCGTGCTCGGTTCTCTGGCGTCCATGATCACGGTCGAGCCTGGCTTCGAGCCCGCCGTCGCCGCGGCCCTCGGCACCGCCTCTGACGCCGTGGTGGTCCGGGACCGGGAGACGGCCGCCGCCGCCGTGCGGCTTCTGCGCGAGGACGACGCCGGCCGCGCCGCGCTGCTGCTCGCCGATCCTTCCGCCGGTGCGGCGACGACTGCCGGTACGGCTGGGGCTGCTGCCGCACACCGCATCGGCACGCCCCAGCGTGCCGAGACCACACTTCCCGCCGACACATCGCTCCCAGCGGGAGCGCGCTGGGCCGCGGAACTGGTGTCTGTGACGGCACCCGATACCGCAGGGCTGCCGCTGGCCGCCCTGCTGGCGGGCGTCGCCGTCGTGGACGACCTCGACGTTGCGGCGGACCTGATGGCCGCATATCCCGGACTCACCGCCGTGACCCGGGCCGGGGACGTCGTCACGGCATTGACCGTCACCGGTGGCTCCGCGACGGCGCCGTCGCTGCTGGAAGTCCAGGCCGCCGTCGACGATGCCGCCGCCAAGCTGGCCGCCGTCACCGCCGGCCTCGAACGCAACCGCTTCGCCCTCTCTGCCGCCCGGTCCCGGCGAGCCGAAGCCCAGGACCGCGCGGACGGGGCCCTCGCGAAGCTCCACGACTCCGACGCGAAGCTCGCCGCCGTCGCCGAACGCCTGGGCCACCTCAACTCGGTGCTGCGCAGCGCCGTCGGCGAAAGTGAGCGGCTCACGGCGTCCCTGGCCAGGGCAGAGGCCAACATCGCCGGCGAGCAGGAGGCACTCGAGGCGGTGGCGGCGCGGCTCGCCGCGGCCCAGGAAGCCCCCGCGGAGCAGGAACCCTCTCCGGAACACCGCGACGCCCTGGCCCTGGCCGCCTCGCTGGCGCGCACGGCCGAGATGGAAGCCCGGCTCGCCCTGCGCAGCGCCGAGGAACAACTCACGGCCACCCGCAACCGTGCCACCTCGCTGGAACGCGCCGCCGCCACTGAACGCCGCGCCCGTGAAGAGGCTGCGGAACGGGCCCGCCGCCGGCGGCTCCAGGCCCGGCGCGCCGCCGCCGTCGCCGACGCCGTGGGGCAGGTAATCGGGTTCATCGACGTCTCCGTGGAGCTGGCGCGCCGGGAGCGGGACAGCGCCGAGGAACGCCGGGACGAAATGGAGCGCGAACTCGCCGCGGTCCGCACCGGCAACGACGCCCTGGCCCGCGAACTGGCCGAACTCACCGACTCCGTGCACCGCGACGAGCTCGCCCGCGCCCAGCAGCGGCTGCGCATCGAGGCGCTGGAACTCAGGAGCATCGAAGAGCTCGGGCTGACGGCCGACCAACTCGTGGCCGACTACGGCCCGGACCAGCCCGTCCCGGTGCCGGCCGCCGAATCGGGCGACAAGTGGGCCGCGCTGCGCGCCCCGGTGGACGAAGACGGCCGGGAAATTAGCGAAGGCAAGCCCTTCGTCCGCGAGGAACAGGAAAAGCGGCTTAAACGCGCCGAACGCGACCTCTCGGCCCTGGGCAAGGTCAATCCGCTGGCCCTCGAGGAATTCGCCGCACTTGAGGAACGCCACCAGTTCCTCAGCACCCAGCTCGAAGACCTGAAATCCAGCCGCAAGGACCTACTGGACATCATCAAGGAAGTCGACGACCGCGTCCAGAAGGTCTTTGCCGAAGCGTTCGAGGACACCTCGCGGCAGTTCGTGCGGGTCTTCGCCCGGCTGTTCCCAGGCGGCGAGGGCCGGCTGGTCCTGACGGACCCCTCGGACATGCTCACCACCGGCATCGAGGTGGAAGCGCGCCCGGCGGGAAAGAAAATCAAGCGGCTCTCGCTGCTGTCCGGCGGGGAGCGTTCCCTGACGGCGGTGGCGCTGCTGGTGGCCATCTTCAAGGCCCGGCCCTCGCCCTTCTACGTCATGGACGAGGTGGAAGCAGCGCTCGATGACACCAACTTGGGCCGGCTCATCACCATCTTCGAAGAGCTGCGCGAATCCAGCCAGCTGATCGTCATCACGCACCAGAAACGCACCATGGAGGTGGCCGATGCCCTGTACGGCGTCACGATGCGCGGCGACGGTGTTTCCACGGTCATCAGCCAGCGGCTAACAGCGGAGGTCTAGCCAGGGCCAGGATCCAGGACGTGCCTCCCAGCTGGATGTGACGTCTTTGGCCGGCTGGTGCGACCGTTTCCCGGCACAAGTCCGGAGCCGGTAGTCACCGCTCTTGTTGCGGGCCGGCGCCGCGGGCGCAGCAGGGCAAACAGCTCAGCGACGTCGCCGGGAGAACCGGTGCTGCTGCGGCCGTCGAGGACGAATCCACGGTCCGGGTAAGGTCACTGGACGTTCGCGGTGTCCGCAAGGCGTTCCCCGTGACGCCGGACCGTTGCCGCAGAAGCCGCGCTACATGAAGTCGTTCACCGCTTACCCGATTTCCAATCCCACAAGCGCCGCCGCATTGGCTTGGCACCACCGGCTCGATCGCCCGATGAGTTCAGCGACCCGGTCATCCCTCTCTTGACGGTAACCCCTCGCAGGAATGACGTCAGTGCCGGAGTCCCGTCGGAGCAGCATCAAGATTGTCGGTGCCTCTTCATAGACTTGGGGTATGAAAAGCAGGGTGGCGTGGAGCGGGGACAGCGGGGTGGCGGTGGAGGCCGTTGCGGCGTCTGTGGCTGTGCTTGCTGCCTTGCTCGGGTCCGGTGCCGGCGGCCCGGACCGCTCTGATCCGGCCGCCGCCGATGCCCAGCGGGATGCCAATGACCTGGGGGATGCTGAAGCCCTGCGGGACTCTGATGCCGTGCGGGGTACTGGTCCCGGCGCCGGTGGTGATCCGTTGCGGGATTTGGCGGACGGGTTGTTGGACGGGTTGGCTGAGGTGGCCCGGTTGGAGGCCCGGACGGCGGCGCTGAAGGTTCAGCTGGCCGCCGATTACGCGCGGGCGGCGAGGTTCCTGGCCCCGCCGGCGGGATCCGTGCGGGACCGTGCCGTCCAGGAGATGGCCCTGGTCGCCGAGGTGGCGTGTGTCCTGACCGTGAGCGAACGCACCGCCGGGGCGCTGTTGTCCGAGGCCCGGGCGTTGACGACCGGGCTGCCGCTGACCTGGGCGGCGTTGCGGGCCGGGACGATTTCCTGGCAGCACGCCCGGATCCTTGTCGAGGAAACCGGCGGCCTGGATTCTGCCGGGGCGGCCTCGCTGGAGGGGCATTTCCTGGACCCGGCCGCGCCCGGGGCGGGCCGGGGCTGTGCGGCCGGGGAGCTCGTGCCGTCCCGGTTCCGGGCCAAGGCCCGCACCTGGCGCGAACGCCACCATCCGGAGAGCATCGAGGCACGCCAC
>NZ_BAAAQB010000030.1:134469-134637 GCF_039531445.1 Arthrobacter humicola
GCAGGAGATGGCCCTGGTCGCCGAGGTCGCGTGTGTCCTGACGGTGAGCGAACGCACCGCCGGGGCGTTGTTGTCCGAGGCCCGGGCGTTGACGACCGGGCTGCCGCTGACCTGGGCGGCGTTGCGGGCCGGGACGATTTCCTGGCAGCACGCCCGGATCCTTGTCGA
>NZ_BAAAQB010000030.1:134647-134760 GCF_039531445.1 Arthrobacter humicola
ACCGTGAGCGTCGCGGACCGGCGGGTCGAGTTCGTCCCGGACCGGGACGGCATGGCCTGGCTCTCGGCCCGGCTCCCGGCCGAGACCGCGGCCGGGATCTGGGAACGGACCAC
>NZ_BAAAQB010000030.1:134900-135287 GCF_039531445.1 Arthrobacter humicola
AGCTGCGCGCCGACATCGCCGCGACCTGGCTCCTCACCAACGGCACCGGCACCGCCCCAGGGACCACAGCCCGAACAGCCGACGACGGGACCAACGGCGGACTTGCCGGCGGCAGCAACGGCGGACGTGCCGACGGCGGACTTGCCGGCGGCAGCAACGGCGGACGTGCCGACGGCGGACTTGCCGGCGGCGGGACGGGCGGGTGTGTGGTTGGGGGTGTTCCGGTGCCGCGGGCGCAGGTCCTGGTCACCGTGCCGGTCCTGTCGCTGCTGGGCCTCACGGACGAGCCGGCCGTCCTGGACGGGTACGGGCCGATCCCGCCGTCGATGGCCCGCCGCCTCGTCGCCGGCGGCGCGGGTTCCTTCTACCGGGTCCTGACCGATCCCC
>NZ_BAAAQB010000030.1:135297-135571 GCF_039531445.1 Arthrobacter humicola
TCCGATCCCGCCGTCGATGGCCCGCCGCCTCGTCAGTGGTGGCGCGGGTTCCTTCTACCGGGTCCTGACCGATCCCCGGGACGGGGCGCCGCTGGAGATCGGGCGGAGCAGTTACCGTCTGACGGCGGCGCAGCGGCACTGGCTCCGGCTCCGCGACGGCAGGTGCCCGTTCCCCGGGGGTGTCAGATTGTTTGTGTAGGAGGGCTGTAGTCGCTGATGGATTGGAGAATCATTGTGGCTATGACTGAACCCCGTGAAGTGCTCCCGGAGGAGC
>NZ_BAAAQB010000030.1:135581-143569 GCF_039531445.1 Arthrobacter humicola
CCTGACGGCGGCGCAGCGGCACTGGCTCCGGCTCCGTGACGGCAGGTGCCCGTTCCCCGGCTGCAACAACCATTCCCTGGACAACGAGGCGGACCACCTCCTGGCCTGGGCCGACGGGGGCACCACCGGTATCGCCAACCTGGGCCAGCCCTGCCCGAAACATCACCGTCTGAAACACTCCTCGGCCTGGACACCGAGCGGGGCCAGCACAACGAGCCCGCCGGGCTGGATTTCACCCTCAAAACGCTATTACCCGAGCGAGCATCAGGACTGGGAACCGCCCCGCTGGCCGGACCACCTCCCGATCACGGCTACAGACACTGACCCTTGGCCGGAGCGAGGCGTGCCCGCGGATCCCGAGCCGGAACTGCCCCCGGATCCCTTCCCCGACTGGCACCACTTCACGGCCGGGCACCCATTCCCCGCCGCAAACACCGACGACCCCGGCTGGCCGGCACCCCTCGACGACCCCACCCACGAATCCGCCCTGTACCAATCCGCCTGAACGACAAGGCCCTCCCGTGCTTGACGTGCAGCCGGTGACGGGCGGGCACGGAGCCGCTAAACTTCGCTTAGTCCAGACACCACTATGAGCTAGGTGGACCCAATGCAGCTTGACGAGGTCATCGCCCGCTTTCATCAAGCAGTAAATGCTTTTGCCAAGGGCGATCCGGAACCCGCCAAGGACATTTTCTCCCACAGCATGGACGTGTCCCTTGCTAATCCCTGGGGCCCTCCGGCGGTGGGCTGGGAACGAGTATCAGAGGCCCTTGATTCAGCAGCAGCACGTTTCCAAGATGGACGCGTCACGGCCATTGAAACGCTCACCAAACACGTCACTTCCAATCTCGCCTGCTTCCTGGACATAGAACACTGGCAGGCGAAGGTTGGAGGCGGAGACCAAATATCGGTGTTTGATCTGCGGGTAACAAGCGTCTATCGCCCCGAAGGCGATACTTGGGCACTCGTGCATCGCCACGCAGACCCGATCACCACACCGCAGGCCCCGGACGCCGTCCTGCGGAAATAGTTCACGCTATTCGTTTCCACTCTGGTTGCCGAGCATCCGACAACAATCTGGGCGCACGAGCGACATGACCTCAGCAGATGACGACGTCGTTCGCATAGCAAGCGGCACACGGGCGGCTGACGCACGCACGCGCCGTCACCTACTGGACGGTATGCCCCGGCGGTGGTGACTAGCGGAGCCCCGGACACCTACTCTTCTAAGCGGCGGCTTCCACGGGCAGGCCGCCGAGGCGCCACTCAAGCATTCCTTCATTGAGTCGCTGGGCGCTCCGGCCGGCAGAGCGCAACAGGTCCACCGCTTCGTACGCCAAGACGCAGTACGCGCCGCGGCAGTAAGCGACGATCTCCCTGTCCTCGGGCAGTTCAGCGAGCCTGTCGTGGAGCTGGTCGAGCGGGATGGACACGGCTCCGGGGATGTGCGCGGAGTGATACTCCTCGACAGGGCGAACATCGAGGACCGTCACGGTGCCCGCCCGGGCGCGGGATAGGAGCTCGTCGCGGGTGACTTCCCCTTCTTCAGACCTCGCACCCTCCACTCCCAGGTAGGCGACGCGCTTGGGCTCGACGTCCGCCACGTGCTCCTGCCCGACGGACCGGAGCAGGCTGTAGAGCTGAAGTACGTCAGGACCGGCGATGTCGTAGTGGATTCTGTTGCCGTCCCGCCGGGTGGTGACCAGTCCGGCCTGGCGCAAGGCCTGCAAGTGCGCGGAGGCCGTGCTGAGCCCCAGTCCGGCGGCCGCGGCCAGGGTTTCCACGCTGCGCTCCCCCTGCGTGAGCAAGTCCAGCAACTCCAACCGCTTGCCATTGCCGAGGGCCTTGCCCACCCGGGCGAACTCCGCAAAGAGCTCTGCCTTCTTGACCCTGTCGCCCACAATCTCCTCCACAAATCCATGTAATACTGGAATAAATACTATTCCATGTTTATCTGGAATACCACCGTACCGCCGTTTCAGCCGGCGTGGAAGGACTGCGAGTCGTGAGCTCCTTGACGTTGATTCCCTTCTTGGACGAGGCGCCGGCAACCCCGACCTGGCTGCCCGACCTAGCGGCTGCCAAATGAGCAACCGCGACACCAGCGGAGAGACCGGCACCGCCGCACGGCCCCCGCTCACTCTGGGCCTGCGCCAGAACCTGGCCCAGTTCATGCTCCTGGTCGCCGTCAACGCGCTTGTCGGCGGCACCCTCGGCCAGGAACGCACCGTCCTGCCGCTGTTGGCGGACCGGGTCTTCCACCTGGACCTATACACGTCCGCCCTGACCTACATCCTGGCCTTCGGGCTCGCCAAGGCCGGCACCAACTACTTCGCAGGAACCCTCTCGGACCGCTACGGCCGAAAGCCCGTCCTCGTGACCGGCTGGCTCGTCGCCGTGCCCGTGCCGCTGCTGCTGATCTTCGGACCTTCCTGGGGCTGGATCGTCGCTGCCAACGTGATCCTCGGCATCAGCCAGGGCCTGACGTGGTCCACCACCGTGGTGATGAAAATGGACCTCGTCGGCCCGTCCCGGCGCGGCCTGGCCATGGGCCTGAACGAGGCTGCCGGTTACCTCGGCGTCGCCGGCACCGCGCTGGCAACCGGCTACATCGCCGCGAGCTACGGGCTGCGGCCCGGACCGTTCCTGCTCGGCGCCGCCTACATCGCGCTGGGCCTGGGCCTGTCCGTGTTTGCAGTGAAAGAAACCCGCGGCCACGCCAGGCTTGAGGCCGCCAGCCACACGGCGGCCCACGCCGGCGCCCACGGGGAACTGAGCAACCGGGAGATCTTTACCCTCACCAGCTTCCGGGACAAGTCACTGTCCTCGGTCAGCCAGGCCGGCATGGTCAACAACCTCAACGACGGCCTCGCCTGGGGCCTGTTCCCGCTCCTTTTCGCCGCAGCGGGGCTGAGCATCGAAAAGATCGGCATCCTCGCCGCCGTCTATCCCGCTGTCTGGGGAGCCGCGCAACTCGTCACCGGAGCGATGTCGGACCGATACGGGCGGAAATGGCTGATCGTCGGAGGCATGCTTGTCCAGGCCGTAGCACTGGGCATGGTCGCCTTCGGAACCGGTTTCGGGATCTGGCTCGCCGCCGCCATCTTCCTGGGCCTGGGAACCGCCATGGTCTACCCCACCCTGCTGGCGGCCATCGGCGACGTCGCGCACCCGGAATGGCGGGCACGCTCGGTGGGCATCTACCGGCTCTGGCGCGACGGCGGTTTCGCCGTCGGCGCCCTCCTGGCCGGCATCCTCGCGGACGCCTTCGGCATCCCGGCAGCAGTCGCCGTCGTCGGCGCCCTCACCGCACTGTCCGGGGTCCTCGTCGCGGTGCGCATGCGCGGTTCGGACCACGTCGTCACGACCTAGGGCGCTCTGGGCATCAAGTCGCCTCCGTGAGCGGGCACCGGCATCCACGGGACCGCCGAGATCTTGCGCGGCATGATGGCATCGGCGAGGATGAATGCGTTCCCCCGTGCTGCGAACAAGGAGTGGACGCGATGACCAAGTATCTGATCTCGTTTCCGAGTGCCGCCATGGTCTTCCCTGACGAAGACCTGCAGGCCGTTTCGGATGCGGCGCACGCGGTCGTTCAGGAGGCGAAGGACGCCGGGGTCTGGGTGTTCGGCGGCGGCATCGATGAAAGGATCCCGCCCGTCATGGTCGACGGCGATGGGACCGTGCGCGAGGGCACCTACCCGCAGACGACGCAGCTCGAAGGCGGCTACTCGGTGCTGGAGCTGCCCTCGTACGATGCGGCCTTGGAGTGGGCCGCGAAGATCGCGGCCTCCTGCCGTTGCGCGCAGGAGGTGCGCGCATTCCAATACGACCCCGCCAGCTAGGTCTCGGACCGTAGGGACGCCTAGGCCATGGACTTCGAACTGCGCACCATCCCGGGCTGCCCGAACAGCGGCCCGGCATTGAAGCTGTTCCGTGGGGTTCTGGCCGCAGAAGGGAGGGACGCGGAATCCCTGACCGTCCATGAGGTAGCCTCCGAGCGCGAGGCGAAGGAACTCCACCCTCTGGGCGCCCGGGCATAATGAACGCAGTCCGGCCACAAGGCTGCGGCCGATAGTGGACCTGAGACCGCGAAGGGCACGGCATGGAGCCATCGAAGGAAGAGATCCTCGCCGGGTATGGCCGCGCCCGCCGCGAGCTCCGCGCCCGGCTGGCGGGTGCAACGGCTGCGGATCTTCGCCGCGCGAGCGACGGCACGAGGTGGACCAATGAAGAACTGCTCTTCCACATGGTCTTCGGCTACATGGTTGTCCGCGTTCTGCTTCCCCTGGTGCACGTTGTCAGCCGCCTCCCACCGCCGGTGGGCAAGGCATTCGCCGCCGTCCTGAACGCCGGAACGCGCCCGTTCGACGCCGTGAACTACTGGGGATCCCGCGCCGCCACGCTGGTCTACAACAGGGAAAGGATGGGCAGAAAGCTGCACAGAACTATCGCTGCCCTGAGCCGCCGACTCGAACACGAGAGTTCCAGATCACTCATGCGCTCCATGGCGTTCCCCAACAGGTGGGACCCGTTCTTCAAGCCGCGGATGACGCTCAACGCCGTCTATGCCTACCCCACGTGGCATTTCGACTTCCACGCCAGGCAATTGACTCTTCGGCTTCCGGATGACCCGGGAGCGTCCTGAAGCCGCGCGAAGTTCCCGGGAGCGGGAGTCCCGCCCGCAGGGGCTAACCCCCACGAACGTCAGTGTGCCGTCTGCATCCGGTGGGAATCCTGCGCGGCCGGGACCATAAGCCCTTGGCGCCAAGAACCCAAGCGGCGAGGATCAATGGCGTGGCATTTATGTTTGACGCCACCCCGGGCGCCCGTTGGTTCACCCGCTGCCCCACTCCCGGAGGTTTCTCATGCGTGTAGTCGTTGCGGAATCCGTAGCCATGTTTGCCATCGGCGACGGTGTCCTCGGCGTGTTGTTTCCGGTCCAGCACTCAACGCGGTGGGATCTGGGCCCCAAGCCTTGGGGCGCGTACATGCGCTGGTTCGCGGACCATCCCGGCATCACGCGGGCACTAAGTGCGGCCCAGATCGCCGCCGGCGTCGCCTGCGCGGCGCGCCTCCCATCAACACCGCGCTAGCATCCCGCCTCTGAGCCGGTAGAAACTCAGGGCGGCTGAATTTCACACCGCCAAGATTTCAGCGCTAAGCGGCGCCGGCGCCGCGAAGCGTGTCAAGGGCGGCACGGAGACGGGTGTCGGCGTCGTTGGCCACGTCCCGGACGGCCGGGCTGTCGCTGAGCTTCACCATGGTCTGCGGGTCGATCGCCTGGATGGTTGTCTCGGCGGCGTCCTTGCCCCGGCGGACGACGACATTGCAGGGCAGCAGTGCGCCCATGTCCGGTTCCGCCGAGAGGGCCCTGCTGGCCAGGGCCGGGTTGCAGGCGCCCAGGATCATGTAGTCGCCGAGGTCCTCGGCGGCACCGGCCCCGAGCTTGGCCTCGAAGGTGGCGCGGACGTTGATCTCCGAGAGTATGCCGAATCCCTGTCCGGCCAGGGCTTCCCGGGTGCGCTGCAGTGCTTCATCCCAACCCAGCGGGACCGTAACGGTATGCGTATAGCTCATGGCTGCTCCTGCAGGGATAGTCGGTGGTCTCAGGCGAGAGAGAGGAAGAGTTTTTCCAGGTCCTTGGTGTCCATGCTCGAATCTCCGCGGATGAGACACTGCTCGAGGCCGCTCGCGATGATGGCGAATCCTGCCCGGTCCAAAGCCTTCGAGACAGCGGCGAGCTGGGTGACGATGTCCTTGCAGTCCTTCCCCTCCTCGAGCATGCGCGTAACGCCGGCGAGCTGTCCCTGGGCTCGCTTAAGCCGGTTGATGATCGGGGTGAGTTCTGTCGAATCAAGTTCCATGGCGGGCTCCAAAGATGGGTGGGTACTTTGCCAATTCTATACCCCGGAGGGTATAACGGCTAGCGACGGAAAGTAAGCACTCGGCCCGTTCCGGACGGCTTGCAACATACCCCCGGGGGTATTATCGTTGTGAGTAGACCGATGGAGGATCTCCTCCCGGAAACTCCCCCACCGCCCAACGAAAGAGAGCATCATGCTTATCGAGCGCATCTACGACGAAGACCTCGCCCAGGCCAGCTACTTCATCGGCTGCCAGGCAAAGGGTGAGGCGGTCGTCGTTGACCCCCGCCGAGATATCGACGTCTACCGCAACCTCGCAACGGCCAACGGGATGAAGATTGTTGCCGTCACCGAAACCCACATTCACGCAGACTTCCTCTCCGGCACCCGTGAACTGGCTGCCGCAACCGGCGCCACCGCGTACGTTTCCGGCGAGGGCGGCGCCGACTGGCAGTACGGGTTCGAGGCCGAGCGGCTGAACGACAACGACTCGATCACCCTTGGCAACATCACCGTCAAGGCTCTGCACACCCCGGGCCACACCCCGGAGCACCTGTCCTTCCTGATCACCGACGGCGCGTTCGCCGACACCCCCGGCTACCTGCTCTCCGGTGACTTCGTCTTCTCCGGTGACCTCGGACGACCGGACCTGCTGGACGAGGCCGCCGGCGGCGTCGACACCCGCTTCGCCGGTGCCCGGCAGCTCTTCGCGAGCCTGCGCGATCAGTTCCTGACCCTTCCGGACCACGTCCAGGTCCACCCCGGCCACGGCGCGGGCAGCGCGTGCGGCAAGGCCCTCGGCGCCATCCCCTCCTCCACGGTCGGCTACGAACGTCTCTACTCCTGGTGGGGCCCCTATTTGGCCGCGAATGACGAGGAAGGCTTCGTCGCCGAACTCCTCGACGGCCAGCCCGACGCCCACGCCTACTTCGGCCGGATGAAGCGGGAAAACCGTGAGGGCCCGGCCGTCATGGGCGAACGTACTCCCCTGACCGAACTCGCCACCGCCGACGTCGTGGCCGGCCTCGCCGGTGACACCGTGACGTTTGTGGACACCCGCTCCAACGCCGAGGTCCACGAAGGCACCGTCGCCCGGTCCCTGAACATCCCGGCCGGGAAGTCCACGGCCAGCTTCGGCGCCTGGGTGGTCAACCCTGAAACCGACACCAACCCCCTCGTGCTCCTGGCCCCCACCCAGGCCGCCGCGCAACAGATGTGGGACCACTTGGTCCGGGTCGGCATCGACAAGGTCGCCGGCTATGTCACCAGCGTCGAGGGACTGCCCGCCAGCACCCCGCAGCTGATCCAGCCTGAAGATCTGGAGGGCTTCGACGCCGCGATGGTCCTGGACGTCCGCAACCGCACCGAGCACGCCGCCGGACACATCCCCGGCTCCCACCAGCTCAGCGGCGGCCGCGTGATGTGGAACCTGGACCAGCTCCCCGCTGAAGGCACCATCGTCAGCTACTGCCAGAGCGGCGTCCGCAACTCCGTCGCGGCCAGCGCGCTGCGCCGGGCCGGGTACGACGTCGTCGAACTCGACGGCAGCTACGCCGGCTGGGCTGCCTGGCAGCAGGCACGGGAATCCGTTTCCAGCAACTGATCCAGGCAATAATTGAACTGATTGATTGACAGCGTTGGCGGCGGTCCGGGAACACCGGGCCGCCGCCAACGCTTTGTCACCGTCCACGAATGTGAAACGCCGCGGTACTTGGCGTTGTTTTGTCAGCGCTATCGGGGCGCCCCGGACGCCTCGGCGAGTTCGGTGACGGTTTTCGGACCGGTGGAGAGCTGCCAGAGCACGTGCAGGGTGGGAGGGTTCCCCGGGTGCCGTACATCTAGCGCTTCAATAACAGCGCCACCTATCGCTGCGAATCGGATCCACGGCTCGCTGAACATGCCCTGGAGTGTCTTGCGAACGATCTTTACCGGACGCCAACCGACAAATGAATCAGCACTCTCTTCCGCAATTTGATCCTCGCCCCCGCTAAGTTCCCGCCGGCTCATCCATGCTCCACAGGCCTAGACGACCCTTCTATGGCGTCGAGTCAAGCCATGAGTGTTTGGAGTTGGCGGAAGATCTGTCTGGCGATGAAGCGCTTGAGGCAGCGGCGGATTTCG
>NZ_BAAAQB010000031.1:0-612 GCF_039531445.1 Arthrobacter humicola
CGAAATCCGCCGCTGCCTCAAGCGCTTCATCGCCAGACAGATCTTCCGCCAACTCCAAACACTCATGGCTTGACTCGACGCCATAGAAGGGTCGTCTAGGACGTACCGGCCTGCGTGATGGCGGGTGACCAAAATGCCGGCGGGCCGGCGGTTCCGAGCCACTTCGACGAGCGACGACTCAGCCTCGTTCAGTCACTTGTCGACAAGATTTGGGTTAGCAGTGGACACCTCGCGCCGCTCTTCCGAATATGCCAGAAGGGAAGGGCGTTGATCGCGTACCGCGGACCTGGTCGGAGTCGGGTTGGGAAGTATCGTCAGTTGCGACATAGTGTGACGCCTTCCCCGCGCAGGAACAGCCGGCGGTCAGCCGTTCCGTTCTCGATCACCCAAATCCGATGCCCCCGGTTTCCGACCGCGTCTACCCATCCGGCGTACTGGAGATCCCCCAGACACACCTAGACGCTGTCGCCTGGGCTCAGGTATTCCCACTGATGGATAGGCTGCTGGGTGGCTCGAGGCTGAAGCGCAGCTCCAGCATTCATCGCATAATCACTTTTTCCCTCCGGTTCCATGTGAGTGGATTGGATGCGGCGGGCGCACGTTTTGCACGTG
>NZ_BAAAQB010000031.1:727-25099 GCF_039531445.1 Arthrobacter humicola
CTCCGTAGATTGAGCCGCCCGCTACAGCCACGTCCGCCCCTGCCCGCTGGACAGCGTTGATCGTCGAGAGGTTTACTCCGCCGGCTACTGAGAAGGGGACGCGCGCTTCTTCGCCCGCGGTCAGGAGCCCCTTGAGGTCATAGCCGGGCTGTGACTGCTCGTCAAGGCCGGCGTGGAATTCCACGAACTTGGCGCCAAGGGCACGCGCTTCCTTGGCGCGGGAGACTTTATTGGATACCCCAATGAGGTCCACAACGATGCCTTTGCCGTGTGCCCGGGCGGCCTTCACGGCGCCGGCGATGGTCGAGTCGTCTGCACTGCCCAAGACTGATACCAGGTCGGCGCCGGCTTTGAAGGCGATGTCGGCCTCCAATTCTCCGGCGTCCATGGTCTTCATGTCAGCGAAAACGATTTTGTCGGGGTGGGCATTTTTGATGGCGGTGACAGCGGAGAGGCCTGCAGCCTTTATCAGGGGTGTTCCGAGTTCGATGATGTCCACGTATTCGGCTACCTTGGCGGCCAATTCGAGGGCGTCTTCGACGGTGAGGAGGTCCATTGCAACTTGGAGTTTCATGATCGGCTCTTTCTTTAGGAATTGTTAGGCTGAAGGAATTTAGGGGTGAGTTTTTGCTTGGTGTTTCCGCTGCGTCGGTCGTCGCCGTAGTCGCCATCCCGAGTCCTGCTATTCAAGATTGGCGTGCCGGCTCCAGAGCTGTTCGGCAGAAATGCTGGCTTTCTCCCAGAGGGCTTGGAACACCGCTTCGGTGGCGAGGAAAAGCACCTGTTCGAAGAGGCTTCCGGAATATTGCCGGGACGCACCCGATTGGTGGTCGGTTTTCTGCGGGGCCGGGATAACCATGAGCATGTCGGCTACTGCAGCCAGTGGGGAGTTTGTGTTGGCCGTGAATGCGGCCACCTTTGCACCGGCTTTTGCCGCAGTTTCTGCCGCCTTCACCACGCTTGAGGTCGTTCCGGATCCAGAGGCCACCACCAACAGATCCCCGGCGCGGATCGCAGGAGTGGTGGTGTCCCCTGCGATGTGGACCGTGAGGCCTAGATGCATCAGCCGCATAGCGGCCATCCTGAGAACCAGGCCGCTGCGGCCTGCCCCTGCGACGAAGACCCGGTTAACGGTGTTGAGATGGGTGGCCAGCTGAGCAAGTTCCTGTTCATTGATGCAGTCTGCCGTCTCTCCAACCTCGCCCCGGATCAGAGAGATGCTGTGCCCGATGGCGCCGACCGTTTCTTGACTGACAGGTGTTGCTCTTGGCATGGTTCCCAATGTCTCTCCTTTGAGGGGGTGAGCCGTATCTAGCGAGCCGTTGAGTCGCTTGATGTTCTATCCTCGATACTTCCCGGCGCCCATCATCCATTACGGCGGGCCGAACCTGTCGGAAGCGGGTAGCGGTGCCGCTTGGGGTGATACCGTCTGCCGTTCAAGGGCAAACCGGGCATATTCTTCCAACAGCACTGGATCATCCACCGACCCGAGATCCGCGACCGTTTCCAGCCGCGCCCCCTGCAGAAGCCGCTTGATGGGGACTTCCAGCTTCTTTCCGGTGCGGGTATGCGGAATTCCGGGCATGAAGACAATCTCGTCTGGCAGATATCGGACGGACAGGTTCTCACGGATGGATCTGGTGATCGCCTTTTGGGTCACGTCCGGGTTGGCGCCGTCGGCCAAATGGACGAACAGCGGCATGTAGTAGTCAGTGCCCAGTTCCGCGCCGACCACCAGGGCCTCTGCGACTTCCGGCAGCGATTCAACCACCGAGTAGATATCTGCCGAACCGAGCCTCAGCCCGTTGCGGTTGAGGGTCGAGTCGGACCGGCCGTGGATGAGGATGCCCCGGTGCGTGAACTCGATGTAGTCCCCGTGCCGCCACACCCCCGGATACATCGCGAAGTAGCTCTCGTGGTACCTGCTGCCATCGTCTCCCCAGAAGCTCAGCGGCATCGAGGGCATTGCCTTGGTCACCACCAGTTCGCCCTTGCCCCGGGTGGGATTGCCGGCTTCATCCCAGGACTCCACGCGCACTCCGAGGGCCGGAGCCTGGATGTAGCCAGCATGGACCGGCAGTGTCGGGGATCCTCCCACGAAGATGGAGGCGATGTCGGTGCCACCACTCATCGAACTCAACCAGATGTCACCCACATTGCCGTAGACCCAGCGATAGCCGTCGGACGAGAGCGGCGATCCGGTGACCTGAAGGGATTTCAAGGCACCCAGGTCGTGGTCGCGCATCGGCACTAGAGCGGCCTTCGCGCAGGAATGGACAAATCCCGCACCCACACCGAGGACAGCGACCTGCTCGGCTGCGGCAATCTGCCACACCCGGTCGACCGACGGGAAGGTGGGGTTTCCGTCGACAAGTACCGCCGTCGCGCCCACGCCCAGGGCGGAGACGAGTGCGTTCCACAGCACCCAGCTCGTCGAGGCCACATTGAGGTAGCGGTCTCCGGGCCGCAGGTCGGAGTGGATGAGGAGCATCTTCATTTCCTCAAGCAGCGCCCCGCCGTGGCCATGCACGATGCCCTTGGGAATGCCCGTTGTCCCGGAAGAGAACAGGACCCACAATGGGTGGCTGAACTCGACGTCTTCGAAATCGAGCTCCGCCGGTTCGGCCACGGCCTGTGCCCAGGCCACTGCCGGAACCCGGGTTGGGACACTCGGGACGGACGTATGCCGCTCGACCCAGATCACGTGCTCGACGGTGGGGAGTTGGGTGAAGATTTCCTCCAGCTCCGCGCGGCGGTCCCGGTCCTTCCCTCCGAGCATGTAGCCCGGCGTGGCGATGACGACCTTTGGACCGAGCTGGGCGAACCGCGAAATGATCGCACCCGGCCCGAACTCGGGGGCGCAGACGGACCAGATGGCGCCGATAGTGGCAGTGGCGAGCAGCCCGACGACGGCTTCGGCAACGTTCGGAAGGATTCCGACGACCCGGTCCCCTTGGCCCACACCCCGGGCCCGAAGATGCGCGGCGAGGGAGGCCACCTCGTGCCTCAGCGCATTCCAGGTGACCTCCTCGCGCGTCCCGTCCTCGGCGATGCCCACCAGTGCAATTCCCTCGTGGCCCTGCAGCAGGTGCCGGGCGAAATTGAGGGTGCGTCCCGGAAACCACCGCGTGTGGGGCATGGCGTCAGTGGTGCAGACCGGTCCTGCCGCCCCGCCGAAATTGACTCCCGCAAACCGGGCAAAGAGTTCCCAGAACTGTTCCGGCTCATCCACCGACCACTGCCAGAGCTCGTCGTAGCTCTCGCCGACCTCAATGCCTTGCCGGCCCAGGAAGGCGGCGAATTGCCCGATGCCGGTCTCCGCGCTGTGTTCGAGGTCGGGTTCCCAGATCACTTCGCCGTCCGCGGCGTGGGCGTTGAGGATCATGCGCTCTCCAAGGGCCGGGAAGCTTCCCTGCGCCGCTCGGCGATCTGGGATGCCGTGAGGGGCTCGGTTCCGATCAGCACAAAAAGGACCCGGGCCGTGCGGTCGGTGCGGTTGGACCAGGCGTGGCTGGTGGCTCGTTGCACGGCCACGTCGCCGGCGCGCATTGTCGCCTCACCCTCGTCGACCAGCAGAGTGATCTCGCCCTCGAGCACCACAGCGTAGTCCAGCGAGTCGGTGCGGTGGAACCAGAAGTGCTTGGAGCCGCTGTGCTCGGCGCCTGCTTCGGCCTCGTCGTGTCCATCGAGCTCGCTGAAGATCACCGAGCCTGCCTCGTCCGGATAGACGGCGTCCGGCGGGAAGTCTGCAATGCGCAGGATCGTCTCGCCGGCGGCGGGGAAGCTGGGGATCTCGGCGTCGGCCGCGGCCGGGTCCGCGTCGGTGACGTGGTCGATGGGTCCGGCTGCGGTCAGCCAGGGCACGGTGGCGCCGAATCCCGGAATCACTTCCGAGGACCAGTGGTTAGGCGCGGCACCGTCCGAGAGGATGATGGCGCGTCCGTGGTCGTCGTGCCCGGTGACGATGCGGCGAACTGGGGGCCGGGTCATCAGAGCACCCATGCTTCGTGCGGGTAGGTGCGGGGCTCGGGCCACCAGGGGGCCTTTTGGCGTTCGGTGGAGACCGGGGTGCGCAACGTGCCGACGCCTTCAAGTTCCAGCTCGATGACGTCGCCGGGTTTCAGGAATTTCCCGATTTCGACGCCGGCGCCGAAGCCCATGGTGCCGGAGCCGATGAGGTCGCCCGGCTGCAGGCGGTCTGAGATCGAGACGTAGGCCAGCAGCTCCGCAGGGGTGTAGACGAAGTCCTCGACCTTGGTGTCGGAGAGGACTTCTCCGTTGACGCGGACCTGGCCGCGCAACCCCTCGATGGAGTCGATTTCGTCCATGGTGGTGACCCAGGGGCCGATGCCGTAGCCGAAGTCCTTGCACTTTTGCGGGCCCATGCCGATCGCCATTTCGGCACCCTGGATATCGCGTGCGCTGAAGTCGTTGAAGATGGTGATCCCGAAGAGGTGGTCCATTGCCGTGTCCGGGGTCAGGTCGCTGCCGGACTTGCCCACGACATAGCCGACCTCGAGCTCCCAATCGAGGGCTTCGGTGAAGTCGGGGTAGGGCAGAACCTGGTTGTGGCCGTAGGACATGGCCGTGGTGCCCTTGAAATACCCCGGACGCTCGTAGATTGACCGCGCCGGCTGGGCCTTGGCCACAATGCGGTGGAAGTTCTGGATGTGCTGCTCAAAGGTCAGCCCGTCGCGAATGACCGGGGCATCGACCGCCGCCCGCCACGAGACCTCATCGATGGCAAGGGAAGCGTCGTCGGCCGCGGCAAGCGCAGCGTGTGCGGCGTCCAGGAATACGGCGCCTCCGCCGATTCCCGCCGCCAGGCTTCCGGGAAGCAACGCCAAGGCGAGAGCCCGGGCACGCTCGGGCTCGGCAGCCTTGCGCTGCAGGGTCAAGGCATAGGCGCGGGCAAGGTCAATAACCCGGCCCTGCTCCGGCTGGGCCGCGACGAGTCGAATCTGCTCGCCGTCGGGCGTGGGCACTGCTATACGTCCCAGTTTCATGGTTGCTCCTTTGGACATCAATCATACGATACGTACAGTATCGCATTGCGTGGACGGAGCCGCAATAGACAACTCCGTGGGGGTTTGGGCTGCGCAATGAAGGGCGTGACAAGGGCATCTAGTGCCGATTAGGGCAGTCCGGCCATTGGCGCTCAGTTACGAACCGTGGCGGACCGTGTGGCCCTCAGGAGCGGTTCGTCGTCGCAGAGCTCATCCAAGGCAATACCCGGCGGGAGCATGCCCAGGCTTCGACGGATCCCGGTCAGCAGCCCAAGTCCGCGCCGATCCACCGTGAGCGTGCGGGCGCGCGTGCCCCAGGCCGTCGCGGCCGCGGTTTGGTAACCACAGCGTTCAAGCAACTCGATGCCTTCCGCGTCGGTCATCGACCCGCCGGCTTCCACTCCGCATGCCAGTGCGCGCAGGTAGCGTTCCAGCTCCGCGGAACCGAGAAGTTCGGCGCGGACCACCAGACCTTGGCCCGGCAGTTCCGGCAGCAGGGCATTGACATCCACCACGCGCCGCATCCCGGCCTGTTCGGCCAGTTTGTCGAACGGCGGCCCGAGCAGCGTCGCGTCCACGTGGCCGCCGAGCAGCGCGTCCAGGCGCTCGCGCACGCCACCCACCACCACGTAGTCGACCTCGACGCCGGCGTCCCGCAGCAGGCGCTTGGCGATGAGCGCGAAACCGTTGTCGGGGGCGTCCACGGCGAACCGGCACCCGGCCAAGTCCGGGAGGGATTCCACGTCGCCGCCGGCATTGATGCCCAGCGGCGTGGTCAGCTCGACCTGGGCAACCAGGCGGAGGTCGCCGCCGGCCAAGGTCCATTCGAACAGGTTGTCGATCGCCGTGACCGCCAGGTCCTGCTCCCCGGCAAGCAAGGCCCTCAGCTGCTCGGCGCTAGAGGTGGTCCGGGTGGGCACCACCGCCACTTCGCGCAGGAATCCCAGCTCGTCCGCGAGCAAATAGGACACCGGCGGGACGAAGTGGCTTTGGCGCAGAATCACGGGGCAACGCCGCCGGCCGCGGCGACCGCATCCGGCCGATCCACATACCAGGGAGGCAGCTGCCCGCTGGGCCCACGGACCGTTGAGCGTTGAGTGCCGAGCCCGCTGATTTCCGCCTCCATCACGTCGCCGTCCATCAGGAACCGGCCCCAATGCGATCCGTTGCCCGCCGGCGAACCCGTGATGAGGACATCCCCGGGCAGCAGCACGGCAACCGAGGAGGCGTAGGCGATCAGGCTCGGGATGTCGAAGAGCAGGTCATCGGCCAATGCGTCCTGCATCGGCGTGCCGTTGAGGCTCAAGCGGATCCGCAGCTTCGCCGGATCCGGGACGAACCGCTTCGGCACCACGTACGGACCGGTGGGGAAGAACGTCGGCTGGTTCTTCGCACGGAACCAGTCGGTGCCCATCATCGCGATGTCGTTGCGCGGGACGAGCGTGCGCGCGGTGACATCGTTGACGATCGTGTACCCGGCAACGTAGTCGAAGGCATCCTCGGCCGAGACCCGGTGCGCCCTGCGGCCGATGACCACGCCAAGCTCCAGTTCCCAGTCGACGTTTCCGCCGACATCCGGCAACTGCACATCGTCGTAGGCGCCGCAGACCGCCGAGGGAATCCCGGTCCACACGTACGGGTCGCCCGAGCGGCCGCGCTCGTCGATTTCGGCTGCGGCGTCAGCGGCCAGTTGCGCCGCATCGGCGCCTTCTTTGCCGAGCTTGTGGGCCACACTCATCTGCAGGACGTGCTCACGGTAGTTCGCCCCCGCGGCGACGATCGTGCCCACCGGCTGCACCGGCGGCAGCACCCTCAGCCCGTCGAGCGGACGCGCGCCCGCTGCGGCCGGATCGATGGCCTCGAGGGTGTCCAGGTGCGCATCCCAGTCAGCGAACAGGTCCCCGATCCGATTAATGCCCGGCACGACTGCGCGCAGGTCAACGACGTCGCCCCCGAAGACCACACCGGGAAATTCCTCCCCGTCGTGCTCGAAGGTGCCCAGCATGAATCCATTCACGCGTGTATTTTCCATGAAGCCTCCATCAGTCATTGCTTGTTGCCGCTATACCGGTGGGGCCACGTACAGGCCATTGTCGCGGTCGTTGAACATTTCGCGGGCGATGAATTCGTCCATGTCGCCGCCGGTGCCCCACTGGTCGGAGGTCTCGGGTTCACTGGTGTCAAAGATGCTTGGATGCCAGGTATCCTCGTCGACCGAGTCCAGTTCGGTGGTGTACTCCATAGTGTTGCCGTTGGGGTCGATGAAGTAGGTGAAGGTGTTGTCCCCGGCCTTGTGGCGGCCCGGGCCCCAGATCTTCCGGAACCCCGAACGCATCAGCTTGCCGCTGCCGCGCATGTACTCGTCGATCCCGCGCAGCTCGAAGGACGCGTGCTGCAGCGAGGCATGCGGGCCGCGGGAGATCGCTATGGAGTGGTGTTGCGCGTTGCAGCGCATGAAGTAGAAGAGGTCGCCCATGTGGGGGTGGTTCAGGGTGTCGGAGAGACGGAAGCCAAGGTGCTGCTCGTACCAGGCGCGCATCTTCTCCGGTTCCGGGGAGTTGAGCACCACGTGGGAGAGCCGCACCGGGATGGCCTCGCGTTCCTCGATCTTGCGGTGCTTGCGCACCTCGACGTCTGCCGAGACCTCGATGGTGCGTCCTTCCAGGTCGAAGAAGCGGAAGCCGTATCCCCCGCCGAGGGTCTTGACGTCATCGGGTTCGCCAATGAGCTTCACGCCCTTGGCAATAAGGTCGGAGGCGAGCTGGTCAACCGAGGCCCTGTCTGCCGCGCCGAACGCGACCATGTCAAGGCGTTTTTCCTCGGCCTTGCGCACGCGAACGGAATACTGTTCCGGGGAACCTTCGGCGGCGAAGTAGGTCACGCCGCCGTCGTTCTCCATTTCGGTGAGTCCCCAGTGGTTCTTGTAGAACTCGACCTGCTTTTGATAGTCGGGCACCGCGATATCGAAGTGCCTCAGGTGTGTGATCGGGCTGAATGCCATGATGGTCTCCTGTGTTCTGTCCGTTTGACACGGATGCGGGTTTAGATGCGTGCCGGCACGTTGCGGCCGACCTGCGGAATGCTGCGGATGAGGCGCTCCAGGGCCTCGGGGGTGTCACCGAGGCCCAGAATGTAGCGGTCCGGGCGAACGACGACAGCCTGAGCGCCGGCGGCGGCAAGGATCTGGCCGACCTTGGCCGGATCGAACAGGACCACGACGTCGGCATGTTCCTCGAGTTCTTCCCGCAGCGGGGCGGGGACAGCGGCATAGAGCTCGCGGGTTGTTGCCACCAGGAAACGGCTTCCCACCATGTCATCCAGGCGCACCCCGTCGGCCAGGATCGGCTGCATGCCGAGCCGACCGGCACGTTCCTCGGTGCCGCCTTCGTGCAAGCCCGGACCCAGCGCAGGGGCGACCGGTGCGGATGCGGCGGGGTTTGCGCGGATGAAGGCGTCACGCTGCTTCGCGGTGTCGGCGTCGGTGGTCTGCAGGAAGCCCGCGGCACGGGTTGCCTGCTCGACCCAGAACCGTGCGTGCGGCATGCGCTCGCTCTCGTAAGTGTCAAGGAGGCTGTCGTCGGCCGCACCGCGTTTGACGGCATCGAGCTTCCACACCAGGTTGGCCACGTCGCGCATTCCGGCGCACAGGCCCTGCCCAAACAGCGGCGGGGCCTGGTGGGCGGCATCCCCGGCCAGGAAGATGTTCCCGGCGCGCCACTGCTGCGCAATGCGCCCGCGGAACGTATATATCGCCAGCCGGTCCGCAGTGAACGTGTCTGCCGGCAGCACGCCTCGGCTGATCCGTTCCACGCCCGCGGGAGTCGCAATTTCCTCGGGGTCATCCCCCGGCATCAACATGAACTCCATCCGCACCCGCTTGCCGGGGAGACGAACCCACAGGGCGGGCCGCGTGTGGTGGCCTAGGAAGATCATGTCGGAAGACAGGCCCGGGCCTTCGTCCAGGATCCCGTCCGCGACCAGCCACTGTGCATCCTCGCCCAGCTGTTCGCACTCGATGCCCAGCGCCTGGCGGGTCTGCGAGCGCGCCCCGTCCGCCGCGATGGCCCAGCGGGCGCGGATGAGGGAATCCTCGCCGTCCGCGTCTCGCACCGAGACCTCGACGCCCTGCCCGACATTGCGCACCGAGAGCGCGGTGAGGCCGCGGCGGAGCTCGACGCCGGGAAGCTCCTGGACGACCTCCTGAAGCAGGACTTCGATGTCCGGCTGGTGGAAGGTGAGGTCATCGTGCCAACCCTGGGTGCCGAGCTGACCGGTTGGCACGGAAACCAGGACTTCGCGCTCCTCGTTCTCGATGTGAAACGAGGCCATTGGCAACGTGGCCTCGGCAAAACGCTCGGCCACTCCCAGTGACTGGAGCGTGCGGAAGGTCTCGCCATCGAAGTGGACGGCACGCGCTGTGGGCCAAGCCTGGACCTCGCGTTCCACGCCGACGGCGCTCAGGCCGGCGCGGCCCAGCAACGCGAGTGCCGCGACCCCCACGGGTCCTCCCCCGACCACCACCACGTCAACATTGACGAAGTTTGCCATCTCGCTCCTTCATATTCAGTACGTATCGTTTCGAATAAAAAATGTAACATCCATCACGCGACCGCACAAGGGCCCGGGTGGGCTTGAATGCGCGTCGGGCCTTGCGACTCAGGCCTTCCAGACGGTCTTGAGGTTGCAGAACTCCCGGATGCCGTCCGCGGCGAGTTCACGCCCGAACCCGGAGCGCTTGATCCCGCCGAACGGAAGCTCCTGGTGCGAGACGGTCATGCCGTTGACGAACACCGCGCCGGCGTCAAGATTGGCCGTGAACCATTCCTCCTCGTGGGCGTCGGCGGTCCACACCGCGCTGGAAAGTCCGAAGGTGGTCTGGTTGGCGATCCGCAGGGCGTCTTCGCGGTCTTGGGCCCGGTAGAGCGATGCGACGGGCCCAAAGGTCTCCTCCTGGATGATCCGCATCTCTTCGCTGAGTCCGGCGAGCACCGTGGGGGCATAGAAGAAGCCGGGGCCCTCGGGAACCACCCCGCCGGTCAGCACCTGGGCACCCAGGGCACGGGCGTCCTCGACGAGCTCGGCCAGTTCGTCGCGTCCGGACAAGGTGGCCAAGGGCCCCACCTGGGTCGCGGGATTCAGCGGGTCCCCGACGGAAAGCTCCGACATCAGCTTCACGAATTCGGCGGCGAACGCGTCATAGACCTCGGTGTGCACGATGAAGCGCTTGCCGGCGATGCAGGACTGGCCGTTGTTGCTGATCCGTGCACGCACGGCGGTCGCCGCCGCGGCGGCGACGTCGGCCGAGGGCATGACAATGAAAGGGTCCGACCCGCCCAATTCCAGCACGGCCTTCTTCACGTGGTCCCCGGCAATGGAGGCGACCGAGCGCCCCGCCGGCTCGGAACCCGTCAGGGTCACCGCCTTGACCCTCGCATCGGCCAGGACGCCGGCCACCTCGGTGCCGCCGATCAGCAGGGTGCGGAAGGAGCCGAGCGGGAACCCTGCCCGCTCAAAGAGTGTGTCCAGGAAGAGTGCGGCCTGGGGCACGTTCGAAGCATGCTTGAGCAGGCCGGAGTTGCCCGCCATAAGCGCCGGGGCCGCAAAGCGGATGACTTGCCAGAGCGGGTAGTTCCAAGGCATGACCGCCAACACCGTCCCCAGCGGCTCGTAGCGGGTCCACGCGCGGCTCGCGCCGACCGACGACGGGTCCTTCAGCGGAGCATCGGCCAGGAATTCCTCGGCATGCGCGGCGTAAAAGCGGATGGCCTTGACGCACTTGTGCACCTCAGCGATCGATTGCGCAATCGGCTTGCCCATCTCGACGGTGATCAGCTCACCGAGGCCCTCCGCCTGATCCTCCAAGATGTCCGCCGCGGCGAGCATCCACTGCGCGCGCTGGGCAAAGGTTGTGCCGCGCAACAGCCGCGCCGCTTCGGCAGCTTCCGCGATGCGAGCTTGGACTTCCTCGGCCGTATGCGGCTCGATGATCATTTCGGTCGAACCGGTGGTCGGGTTGACGCTTGCGATTGCCATGGGTGGGGTCCTTTCCTTGAGACGTGTTCTCGATCACAACTATATAGGATACGATTCGTATCGGATACTATTTGAGTTTCCATCATGGATCCACCCACGCCCGCAGCCCGTGGACCGGCTGCCCGACACCAAGGAGTGCCCACGTGAGCACCAATGGCGAGTTGCCGAACAGCCTTCCACTCTTTCTCACCGACGCCGATGTGGCCAGCCTTTCGGACTGGCCGGGGGCGATCGGGGCCATCCGCAACGCGTACAAGGCCCCCGACGACGAGGCCGGCACCCCGGGAAGGATCTTCGCCCAGACATCTCGCGAATGGTTGCGGATCATGCCCTCGGTGCCGCCCAGCGGCAGTCTGTTCGGGGCAAAGTCAATCGCCGGGTCCTTCGCGGACGGCCTGCGCGTCAGCTATTTAATTTCACTTTTCGACAAGGACACCGCGGATCTGGTGGCACTGGTGGACGGAAATCGCGTCACCGGCCTGCGAACCGCCGCGACCACTGCGGTGGGCACCTCCACGATCGTGCCGCAGCGGCCGCTGATCGTCGGAGTGATCGGCTCCGGCTTTGAGGCGCGATCTCACCTGACGGCCTTTTCCCATCTGCTTGAGTTCGCCGACATCCGCGTGTTCAGTCCGACCCCTGCCAACCGGGAGGCCTTTGCACGCGAGTTCGACGGCACGTTCGGGGCGCCCGCACGAGCTGTCGGCTCGGCCCGCGAGGCCGCCGAAGGCGCGGATCTCATCCTGTGCGCGGCACGCTCCCGCGACGAGTCCCCGACATTGCTGGCCGAATGGGTCGGCCCGAACTCCGCCGTGGTCTCGATCGGTTCCACGACCCCCGCCCAGCGCGAGCTGCCCGCGGAGCTGATCGCCCGGGCCGCGGTGGTCGTAGTGGATACCCGTGACGAGGTCGTGCACGGCAGCGGGGACATGATCGCGGCCCGGGCACACGGCGTCGATGTCGATTCGCTCGTTGTCACACTCAATGCCGTCCTGACCGGTGAAACCGCCATCGACGCGGAGCACGGGATCCGGATCTACAAGTCGACCGGTTCCGGACTGCAGGACATCGTTGTTGCCGAGATGCTCGTGGACCGCGCCCGCGCCGAGGGCATTGGCACCGTCCTACCCGTGGGCATCGTCACCAGCCGCAAATAAACCCCACCGACAACCATAAGGAGAACAACATGGTGGAATACACCAAATCCGAAGCCCGCTCCTGGGCCCGGGAGAATTTCGTCGGCACCGTCGCGGTGACGCACCCATCCTTCACCCCGGACTTCTCTGGCATTAACGAAAACGCGATCCGCCACGACATCCTCTTGCTCAAGGAACGTGGCTACAAGGGTTCCCTGCTGATCGCCGAAGCGAATATCACCCCGGAGGAGAACGCCCGGATCACAGCCATCGCCCGCGAGGCGGCAGGACCGGACTTCGCACTCTTCTTCCACGCAATCTTCGGCACCCTGGAAGAAAACATCCATGCAGCAAACCTGGCTACCAAGGCCGGCGCCGACCGCGCGCTGCTGGCCTACCCTTCATCGTTCTGGCCGACCTCGTACGACGAGGTGTTCGACTACACCAAGCGTTTCACCGACGAAACCGACCTGGCCACCATGCTGTTCCCGCTGCCCGCCTGGGGCTTCGAGCGCATCCACCCTGCCGGCATGAGCGTGGACTTCGTGCGCCGCGTCCTCGACGCGATGCCGAGCATCGTCGCCATCAAGGCCGAACAGGGCTACCCTGGCATCCCCGGAGTCATGGAGATGTACCACCACTTCCGCGATGAAGTAGTGATCTCCTGCCCCATCGAGGCCGAAATGATCCCCCTCATGTCGGTCTTGGACGTCCAGTTCTCCGGCACCGCGAACACGAACTGGATGGGCGACTACTACCCCAAGGCCTTCGAGCTGGCGCGCACCGGCAAGTGGGAAGAAGCCATGAAGCGGTACTGGGAGGTCCAGCCGGCCCGGGCCGCCAATATGGCTGTATCGTCCACTTCCACCCCGGGCACCAGCTCCATCAACCGCACCCAGTGGAAGTACCAGGAGTGGCTCTCCGGCTTCAACGGCGGCGCCCTGCGCCCGCCGGCAGTCAGACTTCCCGACCGCTTCATGAAGCAGCTGCGCGCAAGCCTGGAAGCCTCGGGACTGCCCGCCACCGATTCCCCGGACTCGGAATTCTTGCGCGGACGCGTCAGCCCCTAAGCTGTCCGGCGGTGTGCCGGCATTGGAAAGCCCCTTGGAACTCTGAACCGGCATGCTGGTTCAGTGTCCCAAGGGGCTTCTTTGCGTGTGAAAACGGCTTGAATGACCTTGAATGACTAGATGCAGCACAGGAACCGATCCGGCGACCGCGCGCCGCCCTTGACGAAATGAGAGGACGAATGGAACGGGATCGTGCGTCGGCCGCGGAAACGGACAACAAACAGGCAAGCGGCCGGAGGCTGCAGGACGGACTGTTCTCGTGCGGCCGCATACCCTGAATCCTGACTTCCGTGCCGGACGCCGCGTTCACCGTGCAGCCCAACAGCAGGCGAGGGCACCTTCCATGGTTGGATGTCGATTCGACATCCACCCGGCGGAAGGGGCCCTCGGCTCCGGTTCAAGACCGGTGATGAGTGTGGTCCCGTGTCGGCGTCAGGCGCCGGTATTTTCCGATGAACAACGCATTGAATCGCTCACCGGCCCGGCGTTCGTCCCGGCACCCGGCCATCGGCAGGCCGCGTTGAGGATTCATCTCTCGTGCTCATGACTGGCACCGGTCCTATGCGCCGGGGTTTGAGAAGAATGCATTGAGCCGGTCGGTGGGCAGGTAGTCCGCCGGGTTCCCGGCCAGGTCGGTCAGGTCATTGTGGTCCCATGAGGGGTCCGCGACCTTGGCGAGGTTCTCCCGGGAGACGATCACCGAGGGTTCAACGATCTGGTTGATCTTCGGTCCCTCGCCCTTCAGGATGCGCAGGGCGACATCGACCACTGCCTCACCGGTGCGCACGGACGGGGTCGTGGTGCCGAAGTAGGGGTAGCCGGGGTTTGCCAGCGCCCAGGAGGAGAATCCGTGGCTGGACCCGTCGTCCGCGATCGGCGGCACCTCCAGGCCCGATTCCACAAAGGCGTTGCGGATGCCTACGCCCATCGTTCCGGCCTGCAAGACGGCGTCAACCCCGGCAGGGTGGGTCGCAAGGAACTTCTGGACCTCCGCCTGGGCCGTGGCCGGCTGGAAGAAGCCCGTGACCGACCCGGCGACCTTGACCTCCGGGCAGTTTTTCAGGACGGCGTCGATGCCCATGCCCGCGAAGGTCGAGACCGGGATGCCCGGGATGCCGTCGACGCGCAGGACGTTGCCCTTGCCTCCGATTGCCGCCACCGTGCCGGCGGTGACCTGGGCGATCGCGAGGGGGGTATTCCTCGTGACGCTCACGGCGTATTCGGAATCGATAGGCACCTGGGCGGCGATCAGCGGGATGCCGGCCTCATGGGCGGCCTTGGCCAGCTTCACGGAAGGCTCCGGTGCGATGGCGGTGTAGATGATCACGTCCGGCTTGAGCGAGAGCGCTTCGTTGAACTGCTGGAGCTGCAGGGGCACGTTCGACGGGTCATCCGGGGCGAAGTCGCCGACAATCTTGACTCCATCGGCCTTCAGGCTCGTGCGGATGGCCGCCGACATGGAGGCAATGAAGGGACTGGCAGGTGGCATGCCAACGATCGCGGCCGTGAAACCGTCAGTCTTCTTCGACTTGTAGTCGGCCCATGCCGACTTCCGGATCTCGTACGGGTAGAGGTTGTAGCCCGCGGCGATCTCCTTGGGTAAACCGGACAGCAGGCCGTTGGGATCGTTCGCTGCATCCGTTGGCAGCGACCCGCAGGTCCCGGCTGCCGCGGGCGACACCTTGGCGGGGGTTGCCCCTCCGGAGGAGCCCGGGGCCGCCGGCGCCGATGCCGAACAGCCCGTCAGGACGAGGGCGCCGGCCCCCAGGATCGCGGCGCCGACCGTCGGGAAGCCGGGGAAAAGGGTCGTCTTCTTCATGGTTAATCTCCTGCCGTATAAAACGATTCGTATCGTATGGCATCAGAGTAGGCGCATGCGGTACGATTCGTCTAGTTTCGAATATGACCTGCGACACATTTATCGGCCATTCAAAGGAGATTCGCCGTGAACAACCAACCATCCGGCCTGATGCTCGCCGGGGTGAGCAAGCGGTTCGGTGCCACGCGCGCTGTTATCGACGGTGACCTCCATCTCCGGCCGGGCGAGATTCACACGCTCCTGGGCGAAAACGGCTCAGGGAAGAGCACGCTCGTAAAGATCCTGGGTGGGGTGCACCGTCCTGACACCGGCTCCGTCACATTGGACGGCGTCCCCGTCAACAGCCGATCGCCACGACAGGCCATGGACCTGGGGATTGCGGCGGTGTTCCAAGAGGTCCTCACCGCGGGAAGCCAGTCGGTCCTCGAGAATGTCTGGCTTGGGTCCCACGGGACGTTCCGTCGCCGGCTGGGCCGCGCCGAGCAGAGATCAATAGCGCAAGATGTCCTCTCGCGTATCGCCGGCGAGGTACCCCTCGATCTTCCCGCCGGCCAACTCTCGCTCTCCGAGCGGCAGTCCATCTGCATTGCGCGGGCGCTCGTGCGAAAGCCCAAGGTGCTCATCCTTGATGAGTCAACGGCTTCCCTGGACGTCAGGTCCCGTGATCGGCTCTTCGTCGAGCTGCGCCAACTCGCGGCCGGGGGGACCGCCATCCTGTTCATCTCGCACCGGATGGACGAGGTCGCGGAGATTTCGGACCGGGTCACCGTTCTGCGGTCCGGCCGGAGCGTGTCCACCGTGGACCGTTCGGACCTGTCCGTCGACCGGTTGATCTCGGACATGACCGGAAACTCCGGCCACGACGCGACCCGGCGGCAGCCGCACGACTCCGGGGACGTCATCCTTCGGGGAGCTTCCGTCCGCCTGGCGTCGGCCTCGGCACCCATCGACTTCGAGCTTCGCGCCGGCGAAGTCGTGGGCCTTGCGGGGCTAGAAGGCCACGGACAGGACCACTTCATCAAGCGCTTGGCCGGCGTGGCTGCCGGGCCGGGCAGTGTTGTTCGCATCCTGCCCGAGGGCGTCGCAGAGCTTACCGAGCGAAACGGGGATGCCCTGGGGGTCGCCTACCTGCCGCGCGAACGTCGCGGCGAGTCGCTGTTCGAGTCCATGTCGATCCGCGAAAATTTCGCGCTCCCGACCTTGGCCAAGGACCGCCGCGGCGGATTGCTGGACACCCGCAGCATTGCCCGCCGGTTCGAGGCCTTCGCCCGTTCCCTGTCCCTGCGCTTCGGCGCCGCGCACGATGCCATCTCCACGCTGTCCGGCGGTAACCAACAGAAGGTGCTGCTGGCGCGCTGGCTTGCCACTGACCCCAGGGTCCTGCTGCTCAATGACCCCACCAGAGGGGTCGACATCGGGACCAAGCGGGAGATCTACGCAATCCTGCACCGACTCAGCGCCGAAGGCATGAGCGTCGTGGTCCTCTCCAGCGAGGTCGACGAACTCGTTGACCTCGCAGACCGCGTCCTGGTCTTCCGCGACCAATCAGTGTTTGCCGAGATCCCCCATTCCGAGCTATCCACCGAGTCCATCGTCGCCGCATACTTCGGCCAGAAATCAGAGGTGCATACATGAACCGCGTCCTCCCCCTGTTCCAGCGCTGGCCTTTCGCCTTTGCCTTGCTGCTCGCACTGGTGCTGCTGGTGTTGAACCTGATCGTCTCACCGTCCTTCCTCTCCCCCGCGCGTCTCCCCGGCACCCTGGCCACCCTGGCGCCGTTCGTGCTGGTGGGATTCGCCTCCACGCCCTCGATCCTCGCCGGCGGCATTGACATTTCGGTCGGTCCGCTGGCCACCTTCATCAACTGCCTGTTCGTCGCAATCCTCATTCCCGCGGGACTGGGCAACTGGCATCTCGCCGGACCCATCATCCTGGCGGTGGCCGCCGGGATCGGAGCCCTGAACGGAATCCTGGTCGCCGTCGTCCGCCTGCACCCGGTGGTGGCAACCACCGGGATGCTGTTCCTGCTCGTTGGCCTGTCGCTGACCATCGCCCAGAATCCGGTGGCCGCCCCCAACAATTGGACGGAGGTCTTCGCCGGGGGCATCGGCATCGTCCCGGGCGCTCTCCTGACCATCGGCGTCGCCGGGCTGACCTGGTTCGCCCTGCGCCGCACGGCCTTCGTCAGCAATCTCCTCGCGACCGGCGAGAGTGATGTTTCAGCCTACGGTTCCGGCGTGAACATCCAAGCAATCCGGATCCTGGCCTACACCCTCGGCGGCCTGTTCGCCGGAATCGCGGGAATCGCCCTGACGGCAATCGTGCAGTCATCGCAGTCTTCGCTCGCCTCCACCTATGCCCTGCTGGGGCTCGCTGCGGCCGTGCTGGGCGGGACGAGCCTGGCCGGCGGCCGCGGCGGGCTGTTGGGGGCCCTCTTCGGGGCGGTCTCCATCTACCTGCTGCAACAGTTGCTCACGGCCTCGGGCGTGGCACCCAGCCTCATCCAATTTGCCTACGGCGCCGTCCTCGTCGTTGGCGTCGTGCTGGGCGCGACGCTGCTGGCCCCCCGTTCGAAGAGGAACGCATCATGAGCAGTGACACCGTGCCCCCCGCACCAAGAACCCAGGCACCGACGGTCCGGCCCAGGCCCTGGACCAGGTTCAGGGCCTGGGCCTTCGAAGTACCGGCCCTGCAGGTCATTGTCGTACTGACCCTGGCGGCGTGGCTGGTGATCACCATGCCGGTCATCGCGAACCCCAGGTCCATCACGTCGATACTGGTCATCACGTCCCTGCTGGCCCTGGCAGCCATGGGCCAGACGCTTGTGGTGATCCTGGGCGGGCTTGACCTGGCGGCACCGGGCTACATCCTTTTCGGTGCCTTCATGGCGGCGAACGTCGCAGGCAAGCTCGGGGTCCCTCCGGTCGTAGCCCTGCTGATCACGGTCCTGGTCTGCGGCGGCATCGGCGCCCTGATCGGTTGGATCTGTCACCGCTTAGCGGTCCAGCCGCTGGTCGTCACACTGGGCACCGGCGCGGCCATCACGGGCGCGACGCTGTTCCTCGCCGACGGCGACTATTCCTCCGCCCCGCCGGAGGCGCTGCGTTCCCTGGCCAGCCTAAGGGGGACCACCCTTGGCCTGCCATTCCCCCCGCTCATCCTGATCGTGCTTCTCTGCGGGGCGGGAATGTGGCTTTTCCTCAATCGCACCGCGGCGGGACGTCGCTTCTACGCGACGGGAATCAATTTCCGGGCCGCGCGATTGGCCAGGGTCCGGACCGCCGCCGTGTGGACCATGGTCTTTGCAGCCTCTGGAGCCCTGGCCGGGGTTGCCGGTATCTTCATCGCATCCTTCGGCGCGGGATGGTCGCAGACCGTCGGGGAACCCTACCTGTTCTCTGGCCTGGCCGCGGTCCTTGTCGGCGGCTCG
Organism: Arthrobacter humicola; assembly: GCF_039531445.1. NCBI lineage: Bacteria > Bacillati > Actinomycetota > Actinomycetes > Micrococcales > Micrococcaceae > Arthrobacter > Arthrobacter humicola. Next base: position 19,222 of record NZ_BAAAQB010000031.1, read on the forward strand.
ATCTTCGGCTCTATTCGCGGCAGCTACACCCGGACGCTGCTGGGGGCACTCATTCTCACCCTTTTGTCCACGATCATCGTCAGCAATGGGCTGACCGAAGCCCAGAGCCGCATCGTCTTCGGCGTCATCATCCTTGCCGTGGTCTCGCTCTACGGTCGTGGACGCCACGTCCGCGACAGGTTCTGAGGCCTGGTCCGGGTCCCCTACTTCCGGGGGTCTACTGCGACGCGCGGTCACGATACGAGCCGAGTCGGATGCCAATTTTGGATGAGTCATTTCATCCTGGTCCAACTGAAAACCAAGGAGAATAAATGTCCCCCGAGACAGCAACTGTCGCCGAAGTGCTTTCCAGCCCCTGGAAAATCGACGGCCTGACGATCAAGAACCGCTATGTGCTTAGCCCCATGGCCGTCCTCCAGCCGACAAAGGACGGCCATCCCAGCGATCAGACGATCGCGTTCCTCACCACGCGGGCACGCGGCGGCGCCGGGCTGCTGATCATCGGTGGCGGCGTGGCCACCGAGCGCGGGAACCAGGAGGCGCCGTTCCAGCCCTTGATGCGCTTCGACCGGGACGAGTTCATTCCGGGGCTGCGGCGCATGGTCGATGCCGTGCACGAGCAGGATGTACCCATCTTCGCCCAGATCTTCCCGAGCTTCGGCGCCATGGGCGTGCCGGGCGACGGCCGGCCCACAAGGGCCGCGAGCCCGAAGCCCGTCCGCATGGCCGCGCCCCGTCTGCCGCACGGTTTCTACATTCCCGGCGGCCGAACGAACCCGACGCCGGAGGAGATCACCAAGGAGGAAATCCTCGAGGTCCAGGAGCAGGCCGTCGCCGCAGTGCGGCGTGCAAAGGCGGCCGGCTTCGACGGCATCGAGCTGGGCGCGCACATGCGCTACCTCTATTCCTCCTTCCTCTCACCGCGCACCAACTGGAGGACGGACGAATACGGTGGGAGTGCCGAAAACCGCGCCCGCATCCTCACGGACACGATTCGGGCGATCCGGGCCGAAGTCGGAACCGACTATCCGGTGGGCCTCAGGATGAGCACCAACGATCACCTTCCCGATGGTCAGGGACCCGAGGGGTTCGCCGAAGTTGCAACGATTATTGAAAAGGAAGGGGTTGGATATATCGCCCTGAGCGATGCGAACTACGAGTCGATGGACAATAACGTCACCTCCTTTTCGGGCGCCATCCTGGAGCACGGAGAGCCGCAAGCATTCCGCGCCGCCATGCCCGAGGTCCCGTTGCTCCTCAGCAGCACCTTCGACCCGCAACAGTGTGCAGACGCCATAACCGCCGGGTTCGCGGACGGAATCATGCTGGCCCGGCAAATGCTGGCCGATCCGGAATTCCCCAACAAGGTCCTCCAGGGACGACAGGATGAGATCGTGTGGTGCGACCACGACAACTCTTGCCTGCGCCGCCTGATCTTCAATGTGCCGGTCCGGTGCCACAAGAACCCGGCCATGGGACGCGAAGCGGCCCTCGCGGGGGCCAAGGAACCTGTCTCGGTAAAGCTGAAGCGTCCAGTCCAGGGCCTGCTGATTGCCGCGACCGGGTCACCGGTCCTCATGGGCATCGCCGACAAGCTGGCGACCGCTGGCTCGAAGGCATCCAAGAGCTGACACCTGCGCCGCGCCGGCCCCACCCGTGGCGGAAGCCGGCGCGGCGACCTTGGCACAAAATACATGTGTGCCCGGACTCCGACTTGGAGCCCGGGCACACCCGCATGTCTTGCCGCCCTACATCGGCAGCTGTTCAAGAAGCCTCAGTCCGCCGGGCGCAGCGCCCTGCCCGTTCCGCGGTAGATGGCGACAGTCCGCTCCCCCGCCCGCACCACCACATCCACTATCATCCGGCGGCCCTCGTGAAAGGTCACTTCAGCGGAGGCGACTAGCTCCTCCGAGATGCGGGCCGGGGAAATGTAGGAGATGGAAGCCTCGGCGGTCGCGATTCCGGCGCCGAAGGTGTTTGCGGCCATAGCGAACGCGGTGTCTGCCAACGCGAAAACCAATCCACCGTGGGCAATTCCGTGCCCGTTGGCCATTTCGGGCGTGACCCGGAGGGCTGCCGTGGCACGGCCCTCCCTGGCGCGCAACACCTGGATGCCGAGCCCTTCCAGGCTCCGGTCGGCGGCCAGCATCGAGCGGGCCGGGTCGGCAATGAGCGCTGGCTGGTTCACGACAACCTCTCCACTACCATCGCCATGCCCTGGCCGCCGCCCACGCAGAGCGTCGCCAGGCCGAGCGATCCGTCTGTGGTTTGCAGTCCGTTGATGAGCGTTCCGACCAGCCGCGCGCCGGTCGCACCGAAGGGGTGGCCCAAGGCGATCGCCCCGCCAAACGGGTTGACCCGGCCGGGATCTGCGCCCAGCTTCCGCACCACGGGAACCACTTGGGCGGCAAAGGCCTCGTTCAGCTCGATGATATCGATGTCACCGATCGACAGGCCCAAACGATCCAGCAGGCGGCGGGATGCGTCCACGGGACCCAGTCCCATGATTTCCGGCGAGAGGCCGCTTGCGGCGCTGCCCAGGATGCGGGCCAGCGGCTTCAACCCCAGTTCGCCCGCACGCCGGGCGCTCATCACCACCAAGGCTGACGCGCCGTCGTTGAGCGGGCTGGCGTTGCCCGCGGTGACGGTTCCGGACTCGTGGAACACTGGCTTGAGGCCCGAGAGGGCCTCAAGCGTGGTGCCCGGACGCGGGCCGTCATCACGCACCACCGTGCCGGCAGCCGTGGCCACCGGCACGATCTCCCGTGCGAAGTAGCCGGACTCCATCGCCCGTTCCGCCCGGAGCTGGGACTCCAGAGCCCATTCGTCCTGGTCGCGGCGCGTGGTGCCGGTTTGACGGGCCACGAACTCGGCGGTCTTGCCCATAGAGAGGTACACGTCGGGCAGCTCCCCGTGATCCCGGGGGTCGGCCCACGGCTGGCCGGATTCGAAGATGCCATCGGCACGCCGTGCTGCGTCCGCAAAGGCGGGGTGGGGTGATTCAACCACGGGCGGTGTCGAGGTGGTCGATTCGACGCCCGCAATCAGGAACGCGTCCCCGTCGCCCGCCCGCACTGCCTGGGCTGCCATCGCGGTGGCCTGCAACGAGGAGGCGCAGAAGCGGTTCACTGTGACCGCCGGGACGCTGTCCATTCCTGCAAGAATCATGACACGGCGTCCGATGTTGTCGCCCTGCGCGCCCTGCGGTACCGCGCACCCCACGTAGGCGTCCGCAAACTCGGTGGAGTCAACCTGCGGAACCGCAGCGAGCGCTCCCCGGATGGCTGCCAGCGCGAGGTCTTCGGGGCGCTCACCGGCCAGGGACCCCTTGCGGGCCCGGCCGATCGGTGTCCTGCGATAGGCGACGACGACCGCGTCATTCGGCACGATGGCGGTTTTCACGATGATGTTTCCTCTCAGTGTGGACGGCTTCCCTGACGGGCTGGTCCACGGGCGGGGACAGATCAGGGTCAGACTCCTACATCTAACGTCAAATCCAATATATACGAACCGTATCGTATTGCACAGGGCCAAAACCTCAGGCCCAAACCGGACACATGGACGGGAAATCAGGGAGGCAAGGGCCGCCACGAGCATGTCGCAAGGATGCCACAGTGGGCGCAGGCGATGACAGCGCGTCGCCACCTACCGGACCGCCGCCGAAAACTTCTTGCGCCCCCTCAAATAGGTGCACGCCACTCAACGCGGGCGCCGGGCTGCGCCCCGGCCAAAGCCAGCACCGGCATACTGTTCGCCCAACATGCCGCGGGAACCCAAGGTTATAGGGCCAATTCTTCAGTCACGGAGCCGTCCGGGCCCATGGGCCCGGACGGAACAAGTAATACTTGGGGCCGCTACCCTGCAGCAAGCCCTTCAAGTGCTGTCTGCATGATTGCATCGGTGGCTTTGGCGTCCAGGGGGCCCGATTGGAACAACAGGCGGAAGTACACGGGGGCATAGAGCAGCTCCGTGACGAGCTGCGCGTCGAGATCCTTGCGCATCGACCCTTCGCTTATGGCCCGTTCAACCAGGGACATAACGACCAGCGCGCGCGGGGTCCAGAAATGTTTCTTGAATTCAACCATCGCTGCCTCGTCCCCCTGGCACTCACCGATGAGTTGCGCCACGAGCCGCCCCTCATTGCCCGCGTAGACCTCCGCTAGTGAGGCCATGTGCTCACGAAGCGCGTCGATCGCAGGGACATCCTGGCGCACCGGAGTACGCGCGACATGGTTGTCCAGGAATGTATCGATAACCACGGCAACCTTGCTCGACCACCACCTGTAGATAGTGGTCTTGCTGACTCCGGCCTCACGGGCAATGCGCTCGATCGAGAGCTTTTGCACCGTAAATCCGTCAGGCCCCGAATCTTCGAGCAACTTCATGGTTGCTTCCAAAATGGCCCGACGACTTTCTTCGCTTCTGATTGCCATGGGTCAACCATACGTGCTTAGCCATCCAATACGAAACGTACACGATCACACTTTGATGCTTCAATCTTCCGGGTATCGCGAGGTACTGGCGATGGGGGCCCGGCAAAAGCGTCAGCCTGTGTATATAGGAACAACAACGCCCCAAGTGGCCTGGCCACAAAGGGTCTTCGGAGGCCACGAAATGGATTGCCATGGATTCCGGTTCGAGCCGGCGACCTCCGGGCATTCGCCACTAACCTGCCGACAAGGTGACGTGGCATCTTTGCATTGAATTGTGACGCACCTTACACTCGGTACGAAACGGATCGAATCTTCTAGGAGTGGATAAATGACTTCCGTGCTGGATACGCGGTCGGTTCCTCCGGCGGAGCGCCGGGACTACTGGTCGGCGGGGATCGCTGAACGCTTCTTCCCGATGCGCGTCGAATCGTTCGGGGCGCCATCCTTCGAAGCCCGCATGGCCAGCGGCCAGATCGGTCCGGTCGGGGTCCGGTCCATCCAAGGACTTGCCCACCGAGTGGCTCGCACACAGCGGATGATCTCGACTGCAGACCCGGAGTGCATCCTGCTCTATCTGATGGCCAGGGGCAAGATCCATATCGAACAGGACGATCGCAGCTGCGCTCTTCGCCCCGGTGAGATTGCATGCCAGGATACGTCGCGGCCTTCCACTTTTGAGGGCCGGGAAGGTTTCGAGGTGCTCGTTTTCAGCATTCCGAAATGGTTCATCGGGGCGCAGGCCAAGGGCATCGCCCGGCGTTCCGCAACGCGAGTGGACTCGGGCCAGGGACGGCTCGCTGGGCCTGCAACGCCGTTCCTCGCGCACCTCGCCCGAACGACCACGAGCGGCGGCGGGCTGTCAAGTCCTGACGGGGAAGGCGCTTCGCAGATGCTGCTGCCCTTGCTTCGCAGCATGTACGGCGGGCAGGAGATCTCCGATCCGCGCCCAGGCCCCGAGGCGCTGCTCGCTCAGATGCAACGTTACGTGATGGAACACCTGCACGAACCGGAACTCGGCCCCGAGCGGATCGCACAGGCCCACTACGTTTCCACGCGCTACGTGCACAAGATTTTCGCATCCTCCGGGACCGGGGTGTCGTCCTGGATCCGCGAACGGCGGCTCGAGGGCGCCGCTGGCGAGTTGCGGCGGTCCCCGGAAACGACGATCGCGACCGTCGCGACGAGGTGGGGATACCGCCACCCAGCAAGCTTCAGCAGGGCCTTCCGCGAGGTCCACGGCTGCGCTCCGCGCGAAGCCAGGCAACAGCCGAAGCCGTAAGAGGTCACCACACACGAATCTTCCTTTTGGTTCGATGCGTGAATGGCGATCCAAAACCTGGAGTAGAAGATGCTGCACGGCTTCGCCCCGACGGTTCGTGCGTTGGCATATGTCCGAGCCGTCGGCTGAGCACCCGCCCCGTTGGGCAGGGGCGGGTGCTCAGCCG
>NZ_BAAAQB010000031.1:25194-31978 GCF_039531445.1 Arthrobacter humicola
GGATTTGCCCGGGGCGATGATCCCGTTGGGGTCGAGCGTGTCCTTGATCGTCTCGTTGAAGCGCCGCAGCGCGTGGTCGTTGAAGCCGAATTGGTCGGCCGCTAGATCCATGAAGGACAGGTGCGCCCGGTATTCGCCGTAGCCGCGCTTACCGGCCTCGGCGACCATGCGCGTGGCCAGGGCGTACGCCTTGGCGACCTGCTCCGGGTTCTTCGTGTCGAAGGGGATCACGTTGATGAACGTGGTCGAGCGGGCGTTGATCGGGAGCATGCCACCGAGAAAATCAAGGCCCACCTCGGCGCACATCTCGGCCATCAGCTTCTGCGCGTCGATCGCGTGCTGGGACGTGAGCGGGATGACCGGCGAGAAGTCAACGTGGCCGCCCTCCTCCCCGCCGGACCAGCCTGCCATCTTGTAGAGATCCTGGCTCGGCACCCCGATCTGCACCCGCTCGTGCGGGTTGGGCAGCGTCTCCCAGGCGTCCGCCCCGTGCTTCTGGCCCATAAGGTCCACGCTCGGGATCTGCAGGAAACGCGCCTCCAGCTTGGCGAAATTGTGGTCAACCACCGCATCATCGCCATAGAGCGCGAAGCGCATCATCCAGCGGCCCAGTCCCATCTCCTTGGCGATTTTGTCGATGATCTCCTCCGGCATCGGGCCCTCACCGGTGTACCATTCGGCGCGGGTGGTGAGCATCGAGGCCATGCACAGCGTGTTCGACAGCTGCGGGCGCATGTCGATGGTACCGGCCAGCATGAGCTCGCGCAGCGCATCGACCACGGCCGGCATCTGCGCCTCATCCCAGACGCGCAGCCACAGCGGCATGTACACCTCGGGCTTGGGCATCAGCCAGTAGCCCATCTTGGTGACAATGCCGTAGTTAGACTGCATGAACATCTCGGTCGAGGTCGGCCCCAGGCCACGCTTATACAGCGGCCAGGTCGGGTTGTTGTCCATTGCGCCCGAGCCGGTACGCATGAGGTCTCCGTTCGGGAGCACGACTTCAAAGCCGCAGTGCGAGGCCTGGTCGATCGAGTACGGCATGTAGGTGAGCCCGTGCTCGAGCGTATTGGAGACGACGCCTCCCCAGCCGATATCGACGATGGAGGCCACGAGGTTGTGTCCGCCGGCCTTGATCGCGTCGTGCAGGTCGTACCAGCTCACACCGGGCTCCACAATCGCGTAGCCAAGCTCCTCATTGATCTCCAGTACGCGGTTCATCTCCCGGAATGAGAGCATCACGGAGCCGCGCACTTGGGGCGCCGCTCCCCCGTATCCGTTGTTCTTCCCACGGCCGATGGGCCACAACGGGACACGATATTCGTTGGCAATCCGCACGATGGCCTGGACGTCTTCGGTACTCGTTGGGCTAACGACTGCCGACGGGAGATTCGTGGCCGAGCCCGGGACCTGGAAGGGATCCTGGAAGTCCTGCAGGGACTCGGCATCGGTCGCGACATTCTCGGCGCCGATCGCGGCAGCAAACGCCACGATTGCCTTTTCGAGGTTGAACTCGGTGACGCCGGGTGGTAGGGGGCGAATCGAGGTCTCGGAGGTGATACTCATCATTCAACATCTCCTTTGATGCAGTGTGTGTCGTGTGTGCCACGTGCTGTTCATCCTGCGCCATCCGTCGCCGACCTGAGGAGATTGCGGCCCCATGGTGCAGTTCGTGCACAGAAGTGTGCACTAACTGCACCATCACACAGCATCGACCTCCGTCCCCTCCCCGCCGTGGTTGCATTGGGCTCAATACATGAGGCGAGATGAACGGAGAAAGAACCATGGCTAGTGGTCGTCTGAAAGGGAAAGTCGTCCTGTTGACAGGCATCGGGGGCGGAATGGGCCGGGTGACAGCCCACCTGTTCGCCCGCGAAGGCGCCACAGTCGTCGGTTGCGACCTCGATGCCGACAGCGCTGCGGAGACAGTCCGCCTGGTGGAGGCCGACGGAGGTGCGATCGAATCAAGCGCCCCGATGGACCTGGGTAACCGGGAAAATATCGATCGCTGGGTCGGCGGGGCGATCGAGCGCCACGGCCGCATCGACGTGCTCTACAACAACGCCAGCATGCCGAAATTCGCGCCGTTCGCCCAGATGAGCAGCGAGGATTACCGGTTCACGATCCAGAACGAGCTGGACCTGGTGTGGCATGCCTGCCAAAGCGCCTGGCCGCATCTGTCCGCCGTCGGGGGTGCGATCGTCAACATTGGTTCGGGCGCGGGGATCCAAGGTGCCCGGGCCCTGCCGCAGGCCGCCCATGCTGCCGCGAAAGGGGCCGTGATCGCTCTCACTCGGCAGCTCGCCGCCGAGGGTGTCGCCGTCGGCGTTCGCGTCAATTGCGTGAGTCCTGGTGTCATGGCGACTCCGCCGGTACTTGCGATGTTCGCCGAATTCGGCCAGAGCGCACCGGTCGCCCCGATCATCGAGCGCACGATAGACGGCAGGCCCGGGGACCCGCTCGCCGTCGCGCACGCAGGCCTCTACCTGGCGTCCGACGAGGCTAAATGGGTCACCGGATCCCACCTGGTAGTAGACGGCGGAGCCAGTGCGATGATGTAGGTCCGAGCGAGACCGACCTTTGCCTCTCCACCTGGCCGTCGACCAACACTAGTGTGAACTCTGGTGATTCCGTTGACTACATCGATGTAGGAAACTCCGGCATATCGCCTTCGGCGACTCTGTTGACTCCTATCAAGAGGATCGTCGAAAACTTCACCCCCGATCAATGCTGGAGGCAGGGACCTCGCTCTTTCCTCGGTCCCCGAAAAGTCAGAACTGAATTCTCCAACTCTCGGAGAAGAGAGCCGACATTATGGTGGCATGACCAACAACAGCCCGGAGCGACTCGTACTGCCAGCTTCAATGGACGCAGGGATTCACCATGGACGAGGCTGGATTTCTCCTCATAGAGTCGCCGCTCAAAATCGTCGGATTACAATACGAACCCACTGAAGGCCCATGCTCGGCAGGCTTCCTGCAGTCGGGAGATGATCGGGTGGAACTCGTCGGCCCCGGCACTCCTGGGGAAGACACGGATACCGGGGAACCTCCCCTTTCCGGGCGCGCTTTACGAGATCAGTTCTGGCGCCTCCGCATGCTCGGATCCCGGGATGCCCCACCCCGACCGGAACAGGTGAATGGGCTGGCATACAGCGCTACACGACGTTTCGGTGGCCACTGATAACTACCCCAGGCAGTGAATAATGGCAGAGCCATTTGAAGCCGGCGGGCCGGATTCCACCGATTGCTCGCGCCCGGACGCCGAGGCGGTCGCGGGGGTGTGCTCGATGACGAGGGTGCTGCACTGGCTTCCTGCTGCTACCAGGCGGGCATTGCGTTCGTCGTTGCCGGTTGCACGCCATTCGGCGATGGCGGCGTCGTTGTCGAACCTCAGGTGCCGCGCGGTGAGCCGGCGCAGGCGTTCGTTCTGTTCGAGTTCCACGAACCAGGTTTCATCCAGGAGGGATGCGACCTCGTTCCATGGGGCCTCGTCAGAGAGAAGGTAGTTGCCTTCGGTGATGATCAGGCGTGTTTCCGGCGGGATGGCGATTGCCCCGGCGATCGCGTCGTTGACTTCGCGGCGGAAGACCGGGGTGAAGATTTCCCGCGAGGTCTCTGAGCGCAGCCGGCGGAGCAACGCGACGTACCCGGCACCGTCGAAGGTGTCCGGAGCGCCCTTGCGGTGCTCCAGCCCGCGGGACTCGAGCAGCGACTGCGCCAGGTGAAATCCGTCCATGGGGACCAGTGCGACCTGCCGGGGATGGTCGGTGAGCAGGTGCTCCAGCAGCCATTCGAAGATCGTGGATTTTCCGGCACCTGGCGCCCCGGCGATTCCGAGAAGGCACCGTCAGCGCCGCCGGAGCAGCGCTTCGGCCCGGGCGAGGAGCTGCTGCTGGCCTGATTCGTCCCACCGCAGGCATGGAGGGGTGTTCATCGCTTCTCCTTTCCGGCTCCCGGTCTGGAACAGGGCAGGAGGTCACCCGTGTTCTACGGCATCACACGTTACATCGGCGTGGACAATGTCCACACAACTTTGCCGGACAAACGCCCGCCCACCTCTCCCCGGCCAAGAATAGGGATCGAATCGAGGTCCAGAAAATCTCCCGGAAACGTCCCGCAGGTCATGCCATCACCACAACTCCGGGACATGAACAGGTACAAGGCCAACCACGACCAACATATGCAGCAAGAAAGGAGGTCCGAATGATCCCGAGGCTCAGCAAGTCATGCAGTTCCAACCGCTTCCGGCCATGAAGGAGTACACAGCAACACCGCTGTCCACGCCAAGAGAAGGAGCCGCCGGACCGCAACGACCACCAACAAAAATGGGCCCCCGCAGGGGCCCATAGAGGAGATTTGTACACACTCAGCGGCCCACAAGCCCCTGAACAGGGAAAACACGTGCCCGAGGTGGGACTCGAACTGCATTCCCTCCCCCGCAAACACTGGGCTCCCCCGGAAACATGCGGAATCCGGCCCAGTCCGACCCATATACGGCCCGATCCGCAGCCCAAAGTGTGCACAATGTACACACCCCAATTTCATCGTTCCAATGCACTGCACCAGCGCACCGCATCCCGCGTCAGAGGGCTGCGGTTCTCTTTTGTCCTGGCGCATTTTGCTCAGCCGGAAGAACTTCTGCGGTTTCAAACTCCGGGAATGTCGGGACGCCGCAATAGGGACATACGCTGGTCCAACCCTTGGGCCGGCTTCCCGGATCTTCATGGTCGCTGCCGCCTCCTGTCAGTCATTTCATGACCCGGCCGGCACAGAATCACATGACGGGGCCAGGAATCCGCTCAACCGGCAAGCCCACGAACCCAGGGCTACCTCCTGACCAGTTGCGTGGCAATCAGCCCGGCGCTGCTCTCAAGTGGGTCATGGCCGGCGTCCACCCCCACGACGAGGTCAAATGCCGCATCCGTGGTGAAGTCATGCCGGTAGCGATTGATCCAGAGCATCAGAACCATCAGCGTCCACGTCGTGCGTTTGTTGCCGTCGCTCAGCGGATGGAACCGCGCCACCGACTCCAGTAGGGCTGCTGCCTTCATCGGCAGCTGCGGATAGGCTTCCGTGCCCGAGACCGTTGTTGCCGGTCGGGCCAAAGCCGCGGCCAACCCGCCGGCGGCTCGGCTCCGCCGCCCGCATCCTCACCCCTGAACCCGACCAGCCTGATCATCGGCAAAATCATCGCCCTGTCCATGGCCGGCGTTCTCAAGATCCTGGTCTTCCTCACCCATCTCCGTCGGATACGCCTCCTTCCGCGACAAACTCGCCATGCCCGATCTGGACCTGTCGACCCTGAGCTTCGAGCCCGGCACGATGCTTGCAGGGCGCTGCTGCTCGGTCTGGACGCTTCGGTCCTTTCCTGCGCACAGTTGGACGACCGGACCTAAGAGTTACAAGCCGGGTTAAGGGATACAAAGCGCAATGGGACACGTCGAGAGGACTCAATCTCAAGTCCCCGATGCTTATTCTTGGCAGCTTCCCATCGTCGACGACTCTACATTAACCCGGTCTACGGTTGTAAGTTCCGTGCCATATTGACCCCAAGTATCGAGAAATCCACAGTACCGTAGTTTGTATGGACATCGATATTCAAGTCCACGTAAGGCGCGCCCCAAATTGGATGCCATCGAAAAGCGCATACCGGATCCTTGTCATCACAGATGGTCATAGTTGAAGTCACCAAAGAACGAGGATAACCGGTCTGCGCCATTGAGGCAGGGCTAGTATCCGCCAAATCAGGATAAAGTTTTCTCGTCAATTCCATTGACCAGTCAAACATTCCAATGGCCATATTTCCAATGCCCGTAACCACCGCTCCCTCGGAAGAGGCATCAGATGTTCCGAAGTTGTGCAAATTATCAACTGAATTCCGCAACGGATCCGCCAGGAGACCCACGGATTTGATTCTATTAAGCACCGAAGGACTTACAACATTAAGATATAAAAGTGCGGAATGAATGACCCACGCTCCCTGTGAATAACCGGCAAGCACAATGGATTGTTGGGGGCATTCGCTGATCGCCGAATTTATCTGACTAACCAAAAGCATTGTTCCTTGCCATGCGCTTCCAACGTATTCATGGAGGCCTTCCTTGGCGGAATCGGTGCTGAAAGGAACGGGTGAAGCGGGATAATCTAGACCAAGAAATGTGATTGTCTTTCCGGGGTCGTTGGCCCAGATAGAATCGTAAAATTTTTGGCCTATTGCCCTCGTTTGACTTCCCATGAGATCTGTATTGTTCGACTCCGTTCTTTGACCAGATCCCATGGCTCCAATAAATAGGTAGTCACTACACTTCGGCAAAGGCGCAACACTTGGGGCAATTGCCGGTGCGGGCGGAAGGGTCGCGCCCACCCACGGGAAGACGCTAACGCCACTTCCTACAATAGTTGGGTTTCCGTTTAAGGGTCCAGGGCCGGAATCGTTTCCCCATTCAGTCCTTGTCGCATCAAAAGTGTAGTCGGATGAAACGCCAATGGCACAGTCGGCAACAGAACCGTGAAAATATCCCAGTACGTTTCCGTTTGTCGATAGGCAGGTTGCTGATTTTCTCAGCGTTACGTTGGAAAGTTGAATTGAAGTTGTATTTTCGACTTCATTCGAAGTTGCTGTAACAGCGGTGGTCGCGTAAGAAATGATTGTATATTCAAATGTCGACGTTCCAACTACTTGGATTCCGGCCCAGTCGCCGGCGGCGGGCTTGGTCGCCGTCCCGTCCCCATTGGTATCCCCGCCGACAGTGTCATCCTTCAACGAGGTAAACACCACCGGC
>NZ_BAAAQB010000032.1:0-835 GCF_039531445.1 Arthrobacter humicola
CAGGCCGCCATGCGCCAGCGGATGATCAAGTCGGCCGAGGAGATCGAGGTCATCAAGCACGGTGCCCGGATCGGGGACCTGGGCGGCGAGGCCATCCGCAACGCCATCACCGCCGGCATCACCGAGTACGAGGTCGCCCTGATCGGCACCGAGGCCATGGTCCACGAAATCGCCCGGACCTTCCCGGATTCGGAAATCCGTGACACCTGGGTATGGTTCCAGTCCGGCATCAACACCGACGGCGCCCACAACTGGGCCACCACCCGCAAGATCCAGGAACACGACATCCTGTCCCTGAACTGCTTCCCGATGACCTCCGGCTACTACACCGCCCTGGAACGCACCCTGTTCTACGGCGAACCCGACGCCCGCTCCCTCGAGCTCTGGAACATCAACGTGGAAGTCCACAAGCGCGGCCTTGAGCTCATCAAGCCGGGAGCTGTCTGCAAGGACATCGCCGCCGAGCTGAACGAGATCTACGTCGGCCACGGCCTGCTGGCCAACCGGACGTTCGGCTACGGCCACTCCTTCGGCGTCCTGAGCCACTACTACGGCCGGGAAGCCGGACTGGAACTCCGCGAGGACATCGACACCGTGCTGGAGCCCGGCATGGTGGTCTCCATGGAGCCCATGATCACCGTCCTGGACGGCCAGCCCGGCGCCGGCGGCTACCGCGAGCACGACATCCTCGTGGTCGGCCAGGACGGAGCCGAGAACATCACGAAGTTCCCCTTCGGCCCCGAATACAACATCATCGGCGCCTAACCGCACCACACCCCGACAAGGGACCGACAGCAAAAGCGGCGCCACATCCACCGTGGCGCCGCTTCCCGGC
>NZ_BAAAQB010000033.1:0-1403 GCF_039531445.1 Arthrobacter humicola
GAAGCCCTCGGAATCCTCGTCCTGAACTACCCCGACCGGCTCGGACCCTACCTGAACCGATGACACCCCGCCCCACTCACACAAACAACTTGACAGGCTCCGGATCCTGGACATCGGCCGCGCGTCCCGGATCTTCCCGCCCCACCTCCGCAAGGCCCTCATCGCCCGGGACCGGGGCTGCGCCTTTCCCGGCTGCACCATCCCCGCGCCTTGGTGCGAAGCCCACCACATCACCTACTGGTCCCGTGGCGGGACCACGGGCACGGAGAACGGGACCCTGCTCTGTTCCCATCACCACCACCTGATCCACAAGGAGGCGTGGACCATCCGGGTCCGGACCGGGGTCCCCTGGTTCATCCCGCCACCCCACATCGACCCCGGCCAAAAACCACGCCGCAACCACTACTTCACACCCGCCCGACCCGCCCAGGCCGCATAACCGCGGCCCGGACAGTGGCGGCATGATTGCGGCGGTAATGCCGGCCGTGTAATCACGGACCCGGCAATGACGGCAGCGCCCGCTGCCGTTCGCGGTGGCCACGGCCCCATGACGGCGACCCGGTTGGCGATGGCGGCTCCTCATGACGTCCGCACAACCGAGTCCCGCCCGGTGGCCAGGGATCCTCACCACGGCCGCATGACGGCGGCTCGAGCAGTTTAGTGAAACGGCCCTCGGGCGCGCTCGGTGGACGGGGCGAGCCGCTGGCAGTCACCGGAAATCCTGCTTCAGTTTCACGGGTACGCACGGCGCCCGGAGGAGTAAAATTCCTTCCGGGGGGCGGGCCTGGAAAGAGAATAGCCATGCTCAAGGATCAGCAAGTCGGCGCTGTGCTACCGGCGGCGGATATCGCCCGTGCACGGGGTTTCTACCGCGACAAGCTCGGGCTTGAACCCGACAACCCGGATGCCGAGGACAACCTGCAGTACACGTGCGGCGGCGGAACCCGGTTCCTCCTGTACCAAACGCCTAACGCCGGCACCGCCAAGAACACGCAGATCGGCTGGATGGTCGATGACCTGCCGGCTGCCGTTGCGGAACTCCGGGCCAATGGAATCGTCTTCGAGGAATACGACTTCCCGGGCCTGAAAACCGAGGACGGAATTGCCACCACTCCGGACGGGAGTTCGGCCGCATGGTTCCTGGACACCGAGGGCAACATCTTGAGCCTCAACCACATGGCGTAGCCCCTACTCCACGGAACCTTGGAATGGCGCCTGCGGAAAGAGAGATTGCCGGACGCCGAACCTTCAGGTCAATCCTTCACGCCGGGTCCGGCGACGGCGCCCGAGCTTGTGGATCGAACGTAAAGCCCGATTGTAAGGAGCGAGCACAAAGCCCGGTCGGGCCGCGAAAACGCGGCCCGACCGGGCTTTGTGTGGTCAGACGGCTACACATCTGTCCC
>NZ_BAAAQB010000033.1:1492-22602 GCF_039531445.1 Arthrobacter humicola
CCTCGGAAACTGCGCGCATCCTGCGAACGAATACGGCTACGCGTCCGTTCCAGCCGGGGTCCCGGCGGAGGCCGCATGCGCGGCCCCGGCCTCCGGTTCCTCGGACCACGCCATGCTGGGGCCAATGGCGTCGATAGCCTGGGACAAGGGGATCCCGGAACCGTCGCGGCGGCCATGCTCGCCCGGGAGGGAGCGCGCCACGCCCGCCGAAGAGGAAGCCTTGGCGGGACCGTGGCCGGCCCAGCCGAGGAGCAGCGTGTCCTCGCCCTTGAGGAAGCGGTGGGCCCGCACTCCGGCCGTGGCCCGGCCCTTGGCCGGGTATTCGGCCAGCGCGGTGACCTTGGCAGCCCCGGGGGCGGTGCCCGGCAGGGCCCCTTCGGTCCCAGCGATGGTCACGACTACGGCGGCGGCGTCGGCGGCGTTGGCGGTCCCGAAGAACAGAACGCGGTCCCCGGCGGCCAGCTTGATTCCGGCCATGCCGCCTGCGGTCCGGCCCTGCGGGCGGACCGCGGAAGCACTGAAGCGCAGCAGTTGGGCCTGGCGCGTGATGAAGACGAGATCGTCGTCGTCGGACCCCGCCGACGTAACACCCACCACGGTGTCCTTGTCCTTGAGCGCGATCACTTCCCAGTCCTCGCGATTCAGCGGATAGTCCGGCTGCACCCGCTTGACTACGCCCTGGGCGGTTCCGATTGCGAGGATTTGGTCCAGGGGAACGAAAGCCA
Source organism: Arthrobacter humicola (assembly GCF_039531445.1). Taxonomy (NCBI): domain Bacteria; kingdom Bacillati; phylum Actinomycetota; class Actinomycetes; order Micrococcales; family Micrococcaceae; genus Arthrobacter; species Arthrobacter humicola. Next base: position 2,218 of record NZ_BAAAQB010000033.1, read on the forward strand.
CAAGCGACTCGCCCTTGAGGAGGGTGATGAAGTCCTTGGCCGGCACACCGCCAGCCATGTTCGGAGTGCCCGACGTCGGCGGGAGCACGGGCATGTCCATGACCTGAAGGCGCAGCATGCGTCCCTGCGACGTCACGGCCGCGATCTCGCCGCGGGCTGATGTCTTGACCACGGAGGAGAAAACGTCATGCCGGGTCCGGGGGCCTGCCTCGGCCAGGCTTTCCTGGTTGGAAGTGCGCGCGATCTGACCGGACGCCGTGAGGATGGCCCAGCAGGGATCGTCCGCGATCTCGAGCGCCAGCGGCGCCGCCTTGCCCTTGGCCCCGGTGACGACGCCCGCGGCGGCCGCGACGGTGGGGGAGACGGCCTCGGATTCCAGCAGCACTGTCCGCCGCGGGGTGCCGTACTTCTCCGCGATCTCGCCGAGTTCGTCTGAGACGAGGCCACGCAGCAGCGCGGGGGAGCCCAGGATGGCCTCGAGCTCGGCGATTTCCCGGCGGAGCTCCTCCTGCTCCTTCTCCAGTTCGATCCGCGAGTACTTGGTCAGCTGCCGCAGCCGCAGTTCCAGGATGTAGTTGGCTTGGATCTCGGTGAGGTCGTAGATGGACATCAGCCGGGTCCGGGCCGCGGCAACCTCGTCGGAGGACCGGATGATCTGGATGACCTCGTCAATGTCAACGATCGCGATCAGGAGGCCCTCGACCAGGTGCAGGCGGTCCTTCTTCTTGCCCAGCCGGAAGGCCGTGCGGCGGCGTACAACGTTGATCCGGTGGTCCACATAGACCGAGAGCAGCTGCAGCAGCCCGAGGGTCTGGGGCTGGCCGTCCACGAGCGTGACGTTGTTGATGCCGAAGGAGTCTTCCATCGGGGTGTAGCGGTAGAGCTGCTGGAGCACCGCATTGGGATTGAAGCCGTTCTTGAGCTCAATGACCAGGCGCAGGCCGTGCTTGCGATCCGTGAGGTCCACGATGTCGCTGATGCCGGTGAGCTTCTTGCCGTTGACGGCGTCCTTGATCTTCTCGATCACCTTCTCGGGCCCCACCATGTAGGGCAGTTCCGTGACCACCAGGCCGGTGCGGCGGGCCGAGAGTTGCTCGATCTCCACCTTGGCTCGGGTCTTGAAGGAGCCTCGGCCCGTGGCGTAGGCGTCGCGGATGCCGTCCAGGCCAACGATCCGGCCGCCCGTGGGCAGGTCCGGGCCGGGGACGAACTTCATGATGTCCTCGAGCGTGGCGTCCGGGTTTTCGATCAGGTGCCGCGCGGCGGCGATGACCTCCACGAGGTTGTGCGGGGCCATGTTCGTTGCCATGCCGACGGCGATGCCCGTGGCGCCGTTGACCAGCAGGTTGGGGAACGCGGCCGGGAGTACGTCCGGCTGGGTCAGTTGGTTGTCGTAGTTGGGAACGAAATCGACGACGTCCTCGTCGAGGTGGTCCGTGAGGGTCAGGGCCGCAGCCGCCAGCCGGGCCTCCGTGTAGCGGGGCGCGGCCGGCCCGTCGTCGAGCGAGCCGAAGTTGCCATGTCCGTCGATCAGCGGCAGCCGCAGGGAGAAGTCCTGCGCCATGCGGACCATGGCGTCGTAGATCGCCGCGTCGCCGTGGGGGTGCAGCTTGCCCATGACCTCGCCCACGACGCGGGCGCTCTTGACGTGGCCCCGGTCCGGGCGCAGCCCCATGTCGCTCATCATGTACAGGATGCGGCGCTGCACGGGCTTCAAGCCGTCGCGGGCGTCCGGGAGGGCCCGCGAGTAGATCACCGAATAGGCGTATTCGAGGAACGAGCCTTCCATCTCGGACGTGACATCAATATCGACGATGTTCTCTACGAATGTTCCTGCGGAATCTTGGCTGGCGTCCCCTGCCGGGGGCGTGGTTTGGCGGCGTGCCATGGGGCTGGTGGGTCCTTCTGAGGGGGTGCTGAACGGGTACTGCGTAAGTTTATGACTAGGCTAAGCCTATGGTGGATCAGCCCTCGGACGGCGTATATCCGGAATATTGGGAAGCCGATGTTGTCCTGCGCGACGGCGGCACAGCACATTTGCGCCCCATCCACCCCTCCGATGCGGACGCGGTCCAGGCCTTCCACGTGGGCCAGTCCCAGAAGTCCATCTATATGCGCTTCTTCGCCTTCAAGTCCCGGCTGACCGGCAAGGAACTCAAGCGCTTCACCGAGGTGGACTATAAAGACCGGGTTGCCCTGGTGATCACCATCGGCGGCGAGATCCTGGGCATCGGCCGTTACGACCGGCTCAACGACCCGGAAGAGGCCGAGGTCGCCTTCAACATCGCCGACGCCCACCAGGGCCGCGGGATCGGCTCGATCCTGCTGGAACACCTCGCGGCCGCCGCCCGCGAAAACGGGATCCGCAAGTTCAGCGCCGAAGTGCTCCCGGAAAACCGCAAGATGCTCATGGTGTTCTCCGACGCCGGCTATGACGTCAAACGGCACTTTGACGACGGCGTGGTCAGCCTCGAGTTCAACATCGATCCCACGGACAAATCCCGGGCCGTGATGGAATCTCGCGAGCACCGCGCCGAGGCCCGCAGCATCCAGGAACTGCTGGCCCCGTCCTCCGTGGCCGTGATCGGGGCGAGCCGCAAATGGGGAACCGTGGGCTACCAGTTGCTTGAGCACATCATCGAAGGCGGGTTCCACGGCCCGGTGTATGCCATCAACCCGGAGGCCCTGGAACTGGCCGGCATGCTCTCCTTCGCCCGGCTCTCTGAGGTGCCGGGTCCGGTCAAGCTCGCCATCATCGCGGTCCCGTATGACGAAGTCCCCAAGGTCGTCGAGGAATGCGGCGCCGCCGGCGTGAAGGGAATCGTGGTCGCCACCGCCGGGTACGCGGACGACGGCGAACGCGGACTGGCCCGCCAGCGCGAACTCGTGCGGCAGGCCCGTGCCAACGGCATGCGCGTGATCGGGCCGGCCTCGCTGGGCATCGTCAATACCAATCCGGCCGTGTCCCTCAACGCCTCGATGGCGCCCGCGCTGGCCCGCCGCGGCGGCCTGGGGCTCTTCAGCCAGTCGGCCGCCATCGGCGTAGCCCTCTACGCCGCCTCCAGCCGCCGCAGGGTGGGCATCTCGACCTTCCTCTCCGCCGGCAACCGCGCCGACGTCTCCGGCAACGACCTGATGCAGTACTGGGAGGACGACGCCGACACCACGGCGGTGGGGCTGTATCTGGAATCGATCGGCAACCCGCGCAAGTTTTCCCGGCTGGCGCGACGCCTGGCCCGGACCAAGCCCGTGATTGTGGCCAAGTCCGACGCCATGGGCTTGAACTTGCCGCCCGGGCACGCCGTCCGCACCACGCAGGCGCCCCCTGAAGCCCTGGACGCCATGATGCGGCAGGCCGGCGTGATCCGGGTCGAGACCATCGAAGAACTCATGGACGTCGCCCAGATCGTGTCCAGCCAGCCGCTGCCGAAGGGCCCAGGCATCGCCGTCTTCAGCAATTCGCGTGCCCTTGGCAAGGTGGTGGCGGACAGTGCCGCCCGGCAGGGTCTCGGCGTGGACCGGATCGTTGCCGACGTCGACCTCGACGCCGGCATGTCCCGCGCGCTGCCGGCCCTGCGTCGGAGCCTGCAGGAAACGCTGACGTCGGACACGGTGCACGCGGTGGTGGTGGCGCTGCTTCCGGCGCGCGGCCTCACTGTCGAAAAAATCGCCGGCGTGCTGGCGGAATGTTCCGCGGCTGCCGGCAAGCCCGTGGTTGCCGCGTTTAGCGGAATCCTTGATCCTTCCATTTACGTGGAGGGCATGGTCGGCGCCGAGCCGGAGCAGCCACAGCAGGCTCTGCTCACTCCGCCGGTACCCTGCTACTCCAACCCCGGCACGGCGGTGGCGGCACTGGCCGCCGTCGTGCGCTATGCCCAGTGGCTGGACCGGGACCAAGGCCTGTTCGTGGAACCCGAAGGCTGCCACCCGGACGCCGCCCGCGAAGAGCTGGAACAGCTGCTGCACAACGTGGGCGGGGAGCAGCTGGTCCGGCTGGACCAGGACACGGCCGCGCGGCTGCTGGGCCACTACGGCATCCGGGTGGTCCCGTCTGTCGGGTTCGAAACGGTGGAGGAGGCCGTGGCGGCGGCCGAGCGTCTCGGCTGGCCGGTGGTGCTGAAGACCACGGATCCGGCCCTGCGGCACCGGCTGGACCTTGGAGGCGTGCGGCTGGACATCCATGACGCCGATTCGATGCGGCGCAACGTGCTGGAGATGCGGAAATCGCTGGAACGGTACGGCTCGCCGTCCCTGGAAGTGCAGACGATGGTGCCGGTGGGGCAGGCCTGCACCTTCCGTGCCATCGAGGATCCGTTGCTGGGGCCGGTGATCTCCTTCGGCCTGGCCGGCGACGCCGTGAACCTGCTCGACGACTGGGCCCACCGTGTGCCGCCGCTTTCCGGCTCCGACGTCCACGACTTCGTCCGGGCGCCCCGGGCCTCTAGGAAGCTGTTCGGGTACCAGGGCCTTCCCGCCGTCGACGTTGCGGCGCTGGAGGATCTTGCCGCCCGGCTTACACGGCTCAAGGACAACCATCCTGAGGTCGCGCTGGTGCACTTCAACCCCGTCCTCGCCGGGCCCGACGGCGCGTCCATCCTGGCCGCCGACGTCAGGATCGCCAATGCCGCCCAACGGACGGACACCGCGCGCCGCGCAATGCGCAGTTAGGCCCCCGCCCCCGTCCCCGAAGCCCCTGTTCCGGACCGCGCAGTTAGCAAGTCCCCAGCCGATCTGTGAAAATGGAGACCATGAGCTCCCAGCCTCCAACACCCAAACCCCTGGCGACTGCCCCCGGACGCCAGACCGCGCACCACCATGGCCTCCATGACCACAGCGCGCAGGGCCAGAGCCTGGAAGGGTCCCTCCAGCAGGCCGGGTTCTACCCGCGCCTCGTGGCGGACGTTGTCGCCGATGCCCTGGACGGCCGCGATTGCGTGGCACACCTGGTGCACCTCGAGACGCACTTCGACCGCGCCGAGGTCCGCCGCCACATCACAGTCCTGGTGTTGACGGAGGACATGCTGGTCATCACTCATGTTGACGACCAGCAGCTCGACGAAGCCGGCGAGCAGACCGTCGCCCAAGTCTCCACCGAGTCCGTCCCGGTGACGCAGATCCGCTCGGTGGTCCTCAGCTACGTCTACGCCCAGCCTCAGGACTACAAGCCCTCTGACCCGGTCCGTGAGCTGACGCTGTCCATTGCCTGGTCCGGCGGCCAGCGCCTGGACATGGGGCCGGCCAGCTGCGGGGACCCGCAGTGCGAGGCCGATCACGGCTACAGCGGCACCATCGCGCAGGAGGACATCGTCCTGCGGATCAGCGCCGAGGCCGACGGCCTGCAGGCCGTGCAGGATGCCAAGCTCTTCGCCCGCGCCCTTCGTGCCGTCAACACCGGCTCCGCGGCACCGGTCCCGCACACCGGGCCCGGTCTGCCGCCCCGACCGCGGATGGGCGTGTTCGGAAACCGCCTCAGCCGCGGCCACCAGCGCTGACATGGCTCACGTCCGTGAGCCAGAAGCTGCCCCGGTGACGGCCGCCGCCGGGTCCTCCCCGCTCCCGCCGGCCCCCGCATTTGGTCACCGCTCGATCGCCGAGGTCCTGACAAGTGCCGCGGCCAGCCTGGGGGTCCCGGGTTTCGAGAACAAACTGCACCTGCCGCCGGCCCAACGGGTCTGTGTGGTGCTGGCCGACGGTCTGGGACGCAACCTGCTGAAGCAAAAGACCGCGCACACGCCGTTCTTGCGCTCGGTCCTTCAGGCGGGACAGGGCAGCGTCCCGGTGTCACTGGACTCGGCGTTCCCGTCCACCACCGCGGCGTCCCTTGCGAGCTTTGGCACCGGGCTCCCGGCCGGCCAGCACGGCATGGTCGGCTACGACGTCCTCGACCCCGACCAGGACCGGGTAGTGAACATGCTCGGCAACTGGGACGCCGGCGTCGACCCGCAGACCTGGCAGCCGTTCCCCACCGTTTTTGAAAGGGCTGCCGACCACGTCGATGTCACGACGGTCAGCCTCCCGCAGTTCAGCACCTCGGCCATGACCCAGGCGGCGCTCCGCGGCGGACGATTCGTCACCGGCATCACCTCACACGCCCGCACCGGCGCGGCTGCCGAGGCTATGGCCGGCACCGGGCCCTCGCTGATGTACTTCTACGTCAACGAGCTGGACAAGGCCGGGCACCGCTACGGCTGCCAGTCACCGCAGTGGGAACACCAGCTCGAGGAGCTCGATGCCACCGTGCGCCGGCTCAACGCCACTTTGCCGCCCGGAACCACCGTTCTGCTCACGGCGGACCACGGCATGGTCGATGTCCCGGAGTCGCAGCGGATCGACTATTCCGCGGATCCGGCGCTCATCGCCGGAGTGCGGCACACCGCCGGCGAGCCGCGGATGGTTCACCTGTACCTTGAGGACGGAACGGACGACGTCGCCCGCGCACGCCTGCTGGAAAGCTGGCGGTCCCGCTTCGGGGACAGAATCTGGGCCTTCACCCGTGAGGAAGCGATCGCAGGCGGGTTGTTCGGTGACGTGCGCGCGGAAGCAGCCCTGCGAATCGGGCACGTCATGATCGCGGCCCGGGATTCGCTGGCGCTCTACGATACGCGCCGGGTCCGGCCCACGGCCCTGGAAGTCGTAGGCCAGCACGGGTCCCTTACCAAGGCCGAACGGGAAGTTCCGCTGCTGTGCTTCAAGGCCGACGGTAAGAAAGCGCCCCGCCGCTAAAGCACCGCGGTTGTCCTACTGGTCGTTGCGGGTCCCAAAGACGATTTCATCCCAGCTGGGAACACTCGATCTTTTCGGCTTGGCCGGCTGGCGCTCCGGCTGGTCCGTAACGGCGTCGTTCCGGGTGGCGCCCTGGGACTCGCGGTGCTGCCGGCGCGAGCTTCCGCCGCCGATCAGTTCGTCCAGTCCAGGGCTTGCAGTCGGGTTCTTGGCCGCCGGGCGAAGTTGCGAGGCCGCGATGGTGACTTCCCGCGTCTCAGTGCTGACGCCGTCGTGCAGCTTCAGGACGTCGTCCTCTTCGGGGATGCGCGGTGCCAGGGTCAGACGCGAGAGCATCGACGGACGGCCGTCGCGGCGGCGCGTGAAGGCATCGGTCTCGACCGGGGCGGCCGCCTCCGCCGAAGGAGTAGCTGGCTGCCCGGGGTCGCTGATATCCGGATTGACGTCGTCAGACTCAACGGCCGCGGGGACGGACTCCGGTTCAGCATCCTGCGAAATCTCAGACGCCTCGGACAGCTCCGCCAGTTCGGCTATTTCGGGCACCTCGGCGGGCCGGGGATGGGCCGCGGGGACCCCATTGGTCAGGAGCATGGCGAGGGCGTCGTCGGCGTCCTCGTCCACCCCGATACGGTGACCCCGGCGGGAACGCAACATGTCCAGCAGCCCGTCGGCGTCCTGTTCCTGATGGATCCGGTCCTGCTGAAGCAGCATCTGATGGATGATGCTGTGCTGGCCTGTCGCCGTCCGGGCTGCGGCCTCGGCGTCGGTTTCAAAGTCAAAGGGCCGGTCTGAGACGGCGGTAAGCCGGCGCGTCGGAACGGGGCCTTCGAGAGGCTCGAGTTCGCTCAACTGCTGGGCCCAGCGGTTCGCGTTGTGCAGCGATTTCCGGGCGGGGTGGAAGGTCCACATGGCCGGCGGTTCCTCGCCGATCCCGGCCGGGCCGCCGGGCTTGGGCTCGAAGCGGGCCACCACGTTCCAGCTGCCGTCGGCACGCCGCCACGAATCCCATTCCAGAGTTGAGGGTTCGACGCCGTAGGCCTTCAGGCGGTGCTCGACCATGTCGCTGAGCGAAGCCGGGTTATCCCCGAATACTGAGCGGTAGATGTCGTGGCCCGGGGCGGGGGAGGCCACCTCAACCTTGCGCGCCTGTTCGGCGATGTACTCGCGCTCGGCGAGGACCGGCCCTTCATAGCGCTGAACTTTTTCCAGCGGAATGCCGGACAGTTCCGCCACTTCGGTGGCGGTGGCTCCGTTCCGGATCCTGGTCTGGATATCCCGCGGAGACATGGCAATCGGTGCCGCGGCCACGCTGGAAGCGGCCTTGGCCGCCGTCCGGCTGGCTGCCGCCCGAAGTGCTTCATCGATCGGCAGCTGGAACATCTCGCCGCCGGTGCCACTCAACAGGAGATGCTCTCCGTCGTCGTGGACGCCTACAAGCCGTAGATCCTGCATACAAATCCTCCACCCTGGCATTACTAACAATCGAAACTCTGCCACCAGCGGGACGCATTTCGGGTTAGGACGGCTGGCGCGCCGTGATTTTCCGCGACTTTCCGGCGGTTTTGGCCGGTCTGCGGAAGATAACGGCAGGAAGGGAGCGGCGGGCTCTGGTGTTCGGCAGGAGCTTAAGCAAAAATGACCGACACCGGGCACAAAAACCGCATGTCCGGCGTTGACATCGGAGAACCGCTCCGGGAGCCTGAGGCCACAAGCCCGGGAGGGCCGCCGGGACCGGCGAACCATTTGATCAAATTGAGCAAAATGGTCACATCGATCGAATCGAACGAATGCGGAGTGTGAGCAACAAATAATGGCGACTGATTACGATGCGCCGCGCAAGACCGAAGAAGACCTCAGTGAGGATTCCATTGAGGCTCTGAAGGTGCGGCGTACGGAGAAGCCTTCCGCTGTGGTGGATGAAGACGAGTCCGACCTCGCCGAAGGCTACGAACTTCCCGGCGCTGACTTGTCCGGGGAGGAACTGCTGGTCCGGGTCCTGCCCGCCCAGGCAGACGAATTCACCTGTGCCTCCTGCTTCCTCGTCCGCCACCGTTCGCAGATTGCCCGCGAAAAGGACGGCCTCAAGTACTGCAAGGACTGCGAGGGCTAGGCTCCCGGCAACCGGTGCAAGTCAGGAATTGAGTGCGGCAAGCAGCTGCTCCGGGTGGCGGGTGGATGTGAGCCAGTAAGGGGTGCGGTCCGAGGGGTCCTCGATCTCGATCCGGACCACCGGATCCACCCAGCCGCGGATACATAGGAACGCCAGGCCGTTAAGGCGTGTGCCGCGTTCCGCCGTCGCCTCCTTGCCCCGGAACGCCGTCGCCTTTCCCAGGAACCCGCGTTCGATCGTGGCCCGGCCCACCTTCAGGGTGGTCTTCGTGACGGTGATCGACGGCGTGGAGAGCACCAGAAGTACAGAGATGACGACGAAGAGCACAATGGCTGCGGTGATGCCGGCCCAGATGCTGATGGGCGCCAGCATGAGGATTCCGGCGCTGGAGAGCCCCGCCGACACAAGCCAGATCCAGAAGTTCGGCCAGAGCTTCTCGGCGTACAGGACAGTGGAGTCGCTCGGGGCACTCTTGGGGGCAGGCGCAGCTGCGCTGGATTCGGGCATATGCCCAGCTTTCCATCTTTCGCGGGCTATTTCATCTCGGCTTCACCCGGCTCGAGGTCCATGCCAGCCCCGCTCCTACCCGGCGGCCCGCACGCGCGGCCGGTTGGCAGCCCGCGGGCGCGCAGGCGGCTAGGACGATACTCGTTGCTGGCGTTAGAGTGAGGGACTGTGACTGAAGAAAACACCGCCGTCGCCGGGGCCGCACCAATGGTCCGCGATGCAGAGTATGGAACGCCCACCTTGACGGTACAGCTGAAGATGCTCGACGACGGGCTCGAACCGCCGTCGTACGCGCACCCGGGCGACGCCGGCGCCGACCTTCGCGCCCGCGAGGACGTGGTCCTTGCGCCGGGGGAGCGCCGCCTGGTTCCAACCGGGGTTTCCATTGCCCTCCCTGACGGCTTCGTTGCGCTCATCCACCCCCGGTCCGGCCTCGCCACAAAGCACGGTCTGACCGTTGTGAACGCCCCCGGCACGGTCGACGCCGGCTACCGCGGAGAAATCGCGGTGACACTGCTCAATACGGACCGGGACGAGGCGATCGAGCTGCGGCGCGGCGATAGAATTGCACAAATGGTCATTCAACGCGTGGAGTACGCACGGTTCCTCCCCGTCGAGGAACTGGACGGCTCGGTCCGGGGCGGAGGCGGCTTCGGCTCCACCGGCGGTTTCGGCGGACCGGCCTGAGTACAGGTTCCGGCCTGGCCATGAGGGTCATCCGGGATTCTGCAGTGCCGCACACGGCGCTGCAACAAGATCAGCGGTGCAGGGAAAATTGAGCAGGCGGCTGCCGGGTAGCGGGCGGCCACGCAGGCAGGCGCCAGGATGGCGCCGCGCGGCGGCACAGGATCACAACTAAGGAGACAACCCCATGGTTTTTGGGCGTGGCAAGAAAGCCAAGCAGGAACAGCTGACAGGGCCCGATACGGACCAGGAGGCTGTTGTTGACGGCACTGCGACTGTGGACGGCACGAAGCCTGCCGGCAACGCAGCCAAGACCGCGGGCCGGGCCTCCACGGGTCCCTTCGACGTCTCGGAAATCGAGGGCCAGGACGGCTACGTGGACCTTGGTGCGCTCCTGATCACCCCCCGGGAGGGACTCCAGCTCCGCCTGGAAGTTGAAGAGGCCACCCAGCGGGTCGTAGCCGTCACGATGGACCTGGAGGGGTCGAGCCTTCAGCTTCAGGCTTTCGCTGCCCCCCGTTCAGAGGGCCTGTGGGACGAAATCCGTGAACAGATCGGCCAGTCGGTCGGCAGCCAGGGCGGCCAGGTCGAAGAGATCGAGGGCAGCTTCGGCACCGAGCTCGTGGCCAAGCTCCCTGCAGGCGGCGCGGACGGCAGCCAGGGCTACCGCGTGGCTCGCTTCATCGGCGTCGACGGCCCGCGTTGGTTTCTCCGCGGCGTCTTCGGCGGCGAGGCGGCACTGGACCGCGACTCCGCGGCCGGGCTGGAAGGGCTCTTCCGGCAGATTGTCGTCGTCCGCGGCGAGAACCCCATGCCGCCGCGCGACTTGCTGCAGCTCCGCCTTCCCAAGGACACGGCGGCCGCGCCCTCCCCGCACGCAGCCCCCGAATTCGAACAGCCTGAACGCGGACCGGAGATAACCCAGATTGGCTGAAGCCGCCGGCAAGAAAGCTACCGCCGCCGTGCCGGTCCGGGACCTGCCGGACCGCGGACGGGTGCTATGCCACGGCTTCATCGAGTCCGTCACGTACGTGCCGGCCAACCAGGTGGCCGCCTTCACCGCCATCGTGATTGATCACGACGCGCCAGCCCCGGTCTCCCGCTTCCTGGGATCCGGCGCGAAGGGCGGCGCCGGTGCCGAAGCGGCCGGCAGCCTGCCTGCCACCGTGTCCACCCACCGCGTGCGTCCCGGCGCGCAGCGCCAGCGGCCCGCGGGCCCCAAGGACCGGCTGCGCGTCGTATGGCTGGGGCGCCGACGGATTCCCGGTGTCGACGCCGGCACAGAACTCCGGCTCGAGGGCATGGTCACCATCCGTGACGGACTGCCCACCATCTTCAATCCGCGCTACGAAATATTGTCCCGCCAGGAGGAGCAATGACCTTGCCCGAACACCCCGAGCGGGCCCCCCGGCGGGAAGACAGGGAAGCGGACCCGCGGGAGCCACGGGAAGCCGCCGGCACCGACCAGGACATTTCCCGCCCCGTCGCGTCCCAGCCGACAGTCTCACAGCCCGTCGCGTCCCAGCCCGTTGCTTCGCAGCCGACCGTGGCCCAGCTTGCCGGCGACTATGCGGCAAAGGCCGGCCTGCACCGGTCGAGCAACGGCAATATTGACGTGCTTAAGAGCGCCGGCGGCATCCAGGGCATCGCGGAGAGCATCCTGCCGGGCCTCGTCTTCCTGATCGCCTTCACCATAGACCGCGAGAACCTGTCGCTGGCCGTCATCGCTTCCGTGGCGGTGGCCGCCGCCTTTACCGTGGCCAGGCTCGTCCAGCGCAAGCCTCTGACGCAGGCACTGGCGGGGTTCATCGGCGTCGGGCTTTCCGCCTGGCTCGCCACCTCGACGGGAAAGGCGGAGAACTTCTACGTCCTGGGGTTCTTCACCAACATCGGCTACATCCTCGCGATGTCCATCTCCGTCGCCGTGCGCTGGCCGATCGCCGGCCTGCTCTTCGGCTTCATCCGCAACGAGGGCCTGGACTGGCGTAAAGATCCGAAGCGGGTAAAGGCTTACGGGATCGGCACGTGGGTGATTGTTTCCGTGCTGGTCCTGCGACTCGTGGTGCAGGTGCCGCTCTACTTCATGGGGGAAGAAGGCCTCGCCGCCCTCGCCACCACCCGGCTGCTCATGGGTGCCCCGCTCTACATCCTCGGCGTCTGGATTGCCTGGCTGCTGACCCGGCCCGCGCCGGTATTGGCCGAAACAGACGTAGAAGCCGAAACAAAATAGCTCGACCAACCGCTTGCGCTATCAGTTGTGGCTGTTCCCAGTCCTGAGAACAGCCACAACTGATAGCGCAAATGCGGTTTAAAGCCAGTCAGCCGTCGAAGCCGTCGTCTCCGGCCGGCTGGGTCACGTGGCCGTGCTGGTCCGAGGTCACCGGGTGCTGATCATCGAGCGGGGACTCGGGTGCCAGCAGAGCGCGGAGGTCGTCCTCGGCCGCGATAGTCGTCACGAAGAACAACTCGTCGCCGCCGTCGATCACGTCGTCGCGGCTGGGCGTGATGGGTGCCTGGTCGCGCAGGATCGCCACCAGGGTGGAGTCCTCGGGCCACTGGACATCGCCCACGGTCAGGCCGATCACGTGGGAATCATGCGGGACCGTGAACTCCACCAGCGAGGACACCCCGGTCTGGAGCGTCAGCAGCCGGACCAGGTCGCCGATCTCCACCGCTTCCTCCACCAGTGCGGTCATGAGTTGCGGGGTGTTAACCGCCACGTCGACACCCCAGGAGTCATCGAACATCCAGTCGTTCTTCGGGTTGTTGACCCGGCCGACGGTCCGTCCCACGCCGAATTCCGTCTTGGCCAGCAGTGAGACTACAAGGTTGACCTTGTCGTCACCGGTGGCGGAAACCACGACGTCGGCGTCCTCGAGTTTGGCGTCCTGCAGCGTGCTCAGCTCGCAGGCGTCACCGACAAGCCAGTGGGCGCCGCGCAGTCCGCTGCGGCCGATGACCTCCGGTTTCTCATCGATCAGCAGGATTTCGTGCTTGTGGGCCAGCAGTTCACGGGCGATCGAGGATCCGACACTTCCGGCACCGACGATGACGACTTTCACTTAGGACTCCTTGGCGGGGGACTTGGCGAGAATATGGCCGACCTCGGAGCTGCGGTCCACGTTCAGCATGGCGTGGACGGTGTCGCCGTCCTGGTAGGACATGCCGGCGGCGGGCAGGGTCCCCTCGCCGAACCGGGTCAGATACGCGACCCGGATGCCGGCCGCTTTCTCGATCGACGCGAGCGGGTGACCGATCCAGCCGGGGTTGAGGTCCACCTCGGCGAGGACCAGGCGGCCCGAGGGCTCGCGGAAATCGCCGGCGACGTGCTGTTCCGGCAGGATGCGGCGCAGCACCTGGTCGGCGCTCCAACGGACCGCGGCCACCGTGGGGATTCCGAGGCGCTGGTAGATTTCGGCGCGGCCCGGATCGTAAATCCTGGCCACGACGTGGGGAACGTGGAAGGTCTCGCGGGCTACCCGGGTGGCGAGGATGTTGGAGTTGTCGCCGCTGGAGACCGCCGCGAATGCGTAGGCTTCCTCGACGCCGGCCCGCTTGAGGGTCTCGCGGTCGAATCCGACCCCCGTGACCTTACGGCCGGTGAAGCCCGCACGGAGCCGGCGGAAGGCACGGTCGTCTTGGTCGATAATGGCCACTGAATGGCCGGCTTCCTCGAGCGTGTGTGCCAGGGTTGCCCCGACACGGCCACAACCCATGATCACGAAGTGCGCCACATGGGCCTCCTCTTGGTTCTGCGTCTGATACTGCGTAAAACTCTACCGGCCACGGGACGCACGAAGGCCAAGGCCGCGGGCCTCCGGGCGGATCATTGCGCACGCCGACTTCGCCGTCATGACATCGCGTCCGAATCAGACTAGCTTTGTGTGGTGCTGACAATTTTCAATGCCGTGAAGCGGGTGCTGGTAGGCAAGCCCTTCCGGAACGACCGTCTGGCCCACACGCTCTTGCCGAAGCGGATCGCGCTACCCATTTTCGCCTCGGACGCACTGTCTTCCGTGGCCTACGCGCCGGATGAAATCCTCCTGACCCTCGCCCTGGCCGGCGTGAGCGCCGTCGCTATCTCGCCGTGGGTGGGCCTCGCCGTCATGGTGGTGCTCCTGACCGTCGTGGCCTCCTACCGCCAAAACGTCCACGCCTATCCCTCCGGCGGCGGCGACTACGAGATCGCCAACGTGAACCTGGGCAAGTATGCGGGCCTCACCGTGGCCGCCGCGCTGCTGGTTGACTACGTGCTGACCGTGGCCGTCTCCATGTCATCGGCCGCGACCTACCTGACCACCGCGGTCCCCTCCCTGCATGGCCAGCAGGCCGCAATTGCCACCATCGGCGTCGTGATCCTGGCCCTCGTGAACCTTCGCGGCATCCGGGAAGCCGGCAGCGTCTTTGCCGTACCGACCTACATCTTCATGGCCTCCATCCTTGGCATGACCGCCGTCGGCATCTTCCAGGCCGTGACCGGCCAGCTGGGCCAGGCGCCGTCGGCGGCCTTCACGATCGTGCCGCAACCGGAATTCGATCAGGGTCTCGTCGGGCTGGCCGGCGCGTTCCTACTGCTGCGCGCCTTCTCTTCCGGCGCCGCGGCCCTGACCGGCGTCGAGGCCATCAGCAACGGCGTGCCCAACTTCAAGAAGCCCAAGAGCAAGAACGCGGCCACCACGCTGCTGCTGCTCGGCGTCATTGCCTCCGCCATGCTCGCCGGCATCATCTACCTGGCCAACGCCACCAAGGTGCACATCGTGCAGGATCCGGCCACGGAATTCCTCCTGAACGGCAAGCCACTGGAGGAGGGGTACATCCAGAATCCGGCCATCAGCCAGATTGCGCAGACCGTTTTCGGCGCGGGTTCCATCCCGTTCTACATCGTGGTGGCCGCCACCGGCGTCATCCTCGTGTTCGCCTCCAACACGGCGTTCAACGGCTTCCCGGTGCTCGGCTCCATCCTTGCCCAGGACGGCTACCTGCCGCGCCAGCTGCGGACCCGCGGCGACCGGCTGGCCTTCAGCAACGGCGTTCTGGCCTTGGCGGCGGGTGCCCTGGTACTGATCATCGCGTTCAACGCCGACGTCACAAAGCTCATCCAGCTCTACATCGTGGGCGTCTTCATCTCCTTCACGATGAGCCAGCTGGGCATGATCCGGCACTGGGGCCGGGAACTGAAACTGTCCAAGGACTCTGCCGTCCGGCTGCGCATCATCAAGTCCCGCACCATCAATACAGTGGGCTTCGGCATGACCGGCCTGGTTCTGGTGATCGTCCTCATCACCAAGTTCACGCAGGGCGCCTGGATCGCGCTGCTCGCCATGTTCGTGCTGTTCCTGATCATGTGGAGCATCCGGGCGCACTACGACAACGTGGCCAAGGAACTCGCCGTGGACGAGGACTCCTCGCCGCGCGCCCTGCCCACCCGTGTGCACGCAGTGCTGCTCGTCTCCCACGTCCGCAAACCCGTGCTGCGCGCCCTCGCCTACGCCCGGGCCTCCCGCCCGTCGCGGCTGGACGCCATCACCGTGGACATCAGCCCGGAGGAGACCGAGGCGACTGTCGCCGATTGGGAGAAACTCGAAATCCCGGTGCCCCTGACCGTGCTTGCCAGCCCGTTCCGCGAAACCGTGACTCCGATCATGGAGTACATCAAGAACATGCGCCGCGATTCGCCGCGCGACCTGATCGTGGTGTACATCCCGGAGTACGTGGTCGGCAAATGGTGGGAGCAGCTGGTCCATAACCAGACCGCCCTCCGCATCAAGACCCGGCTGCACTTCGAGCCCGGTGTCATGGTGGCCAGTGTGCCCTGGCAGCTGAAGTCATCCGAAGAAGCCAAGAAACTGCAGGACATCCAATGACCCAGGACACCCGGACGCACACCCACACCGAGCTCGTCGTCGACGTCGGGCCTGTCGCCCACGGCGGGCACTGCGTGGCCCGGCATGAGGGCCGCGTCGTGTTCGTCCGCCACGGCATTCCCGGCGAGAAAGTCCGCGTCCGGCTCACCGACGACGGCCCCTCCGCCAAATTCTGGCGTGCCGATGTGGTGGAGGTCCTGGAACCGTCGCCGGACCGCGTACCGCATTTCTGGGACCTTGCCGACTCCGGCCGTTCATGGTCTCACCGTCATCCGCCGGTCGGCGGTGCCGAACTTGGTCACATCTCCCTAGCACGCCAGCGCAGTCTCAAGGCCGAGGTCCTGGCCGAACAGCTTAAGCGGCTAGCCGGCGTCGACCTTTCGCCCACAAGGCAGATCACCGTCGAAGCCGTCGGCACTGCCGCCGGGGGCCACACCGCGGAAAGCGCAGCGGAGCGCACGGGACCTGACACAGGGGACGGCGATGCCGCCGTGGCCGGCCTGGGCTGGCGGACACGTGCCGCCTTCGCCGTGACCCCCGCAGGCAAGCTCGGCATGCACGCCCATCGCTCCGACGCCATCCTGCCCGTACGGGAGATGCCGCTGGCCGTGGATGCCATCAACGCACTCCGGCTTTGGGATATCGACCTGCAGGGTATCGACCGCGTCGAGGTCGCCGCCCCTGCGAACGGCTCCCGGCCGCTCGTGCTGCTGGTGCCCGCACCGGGGACCAGGTCCAAGCGGCTCAGCAGCATCCTGGCGCAGCTGCCCGACGACGTCTCGGTGGCCAGTTTGCACCCGACCACCGGCGAGGTCCTGCAACTGCGCGGCCGCACCTATGTTCAGGAATCTGCGGCCGGCCACGACTATCGGGTCACGGGCGACGGCTTCTGGCAGATCCACCGGGACGGCCCGGACACGCTCGTCGGGGCCGTCACCGGCTTCCTGCACGACGGCGGTTACCTCGCGCCTGGCTCCGTGGTGGCTGACCTCTACGCCGGGGCCGGGCTGTTCACGGCGCCCCTGGCCGATGCCGTGGGCGTGACGGGCTCCGTACTGTCGGTGGAGGGGGCGCCGGGAACCAGCCGCGATGCGCGCAAGAACCTGCACGACGCCGCCCACGTGGAAATTGTCCAGGGCCGCGTGGAGCGGGTGCTGCGGCAGAAACCCCGCAACTTTGACGCCCTGATCCTGGATCCGCCGCGTGCCGGGGCCGGCAAAGCGGTGGTCAAACAGCTGATCGACGCCGGTCCCCGGGCCATCGCGTATGTGTCCTGCGATCCGGCGTCGTTCGCCCGCGACCTCGGCTATTTCCGGCAGGGCGGCTGGGGGATGGCGGCGCTGCGCGCCTTCGACCTCTACCCGCACACCCACCACATGGAGACTGTGGCGTTACTGACTCCCCAACCGTGATGCTACTAGGATGGGCGTAGTAGTCCGTCGTCGCGCTCCATCACACCTGCTGTTAGTGAGACGGCTGTTCCCTGCGTTCCGTACCTGCATCGCGTACAACCATGTACTGATGCCTGTATTAGTTAGGCAGACCTAACTAGCAAGGGTTCAGCGGCGCGACAAAGATGAAACTGTTGCGAGAGGAGTCCTGCGATGAGCATTGTGGACAGCTTCGGTTCAAAAGGCAAACTTAATGTAGCCGGAACCGAATACGAAATTTTCCGGTTGAACTCCGTCGAAGGTGCAGAAAACCTTCCGTTCAGCCTCAAGGTATTGCTTGAAAACCTGTTGAGGACCGAGGACGGTGCCAACATCACGGCCGACCACGTCCGTGCACTGGCAGGCTGGGACCCCAGCGCCGAGCCCGACACCGAAATTCAGTTCACGCCGGCGCGCGTGATCATGCAAGACTTCACCGGCGTGCCCTGCGTCGTTGACCTCGCCACCATGCGTGAGGCTGTCAAGGAGCTCGGCGGTGACCCGAAGCGGGTCAACCCGCTGGCGCCGGCCGAAATGGTCATTGACCACTCAGTCCAGATTGACGCCTTCGGTAACTCCGGCGCACTGGAGCGCAACATGGAGATTGAATACCAGCGCAACGGTGAGCGCTACCAGTTCCTGCGCTGGGGCCAGACGGCATTTGATGACTTCAAGGTTGTCCCCCCGGGCACCGGCATCGTGCACCAGGTCAACATCGAGTACCTGGCCCGCACCGTCATGACCCGTGAAGTTGACGGCGTGGTCCGGGCGTACCCGGACACCTGCGTCGGCACCGACTCGCACACCACCATGGTCAACGGCCTGGGCGTGCTGGGCTGGGGCGTTGGCGGCATCGAGGCCGAGGCCGCCATGCTCGGCCAGCCCGTCTCCATGCTCATCCCGCGCGTCGTGGGCTTCAAGCTGACTGGCTCCATCCCGGCCGGCGCCACCGCCACCGACGTCGTCCTCACCATCACCGAGCAGCTGCGCCAGCACGGCGTAGTGGGCAAGTTCGTGGAGTTCTACGGCGAAGGCGTCGCGGCTGTGCCGCTGGCCAACCGCGCCACCATCGGCAACATGAGCCCCGAGTTCGGCTCCACCGCCGCGATGTTCCCGATCGACGACGTCACCCTTGACTACCTGCGCCTCACCGGCCGGTCCGAAGAGAACGTCGCCCTCGTCGAGTCCTACGCGAAGGAACAGGGCCTCTGGCACGATCCTTCCAAGGAGATCAAATTCTCCGAGTACCTCGAGCTGGACCTGTCCACGGTTGTTCCGTCGATCTCCGGCCCGAAGCGCCCGCAGGATCGCATCATCCTCACCGAGTCCAAGGCCCAGTTCCGCGAGGACCTGCGCAACTACGTGAAGGAAGACCTCGCTGGCGGAAGCGTCGACGAAGCAATCGACGAGAGCTTCCCGGCGTCCGACTCGCCGTCCTTCACGGGCTCGGCAAGCCACGTCACGGACCAGGCCCCGCACGCCCACGGCCCGAAGTCCAACGGACGCCCGTCCAACAAGGTCAGCGTCACCACCGCCGACGGCCGCGAGTTCGAACTGGACCACGGTGCAGTCTCGATCGCCTCGATCACGTCCTGCACCAACACGTCCAACCCGTCTGTGATGCTGGCTGCCGCGCTGCTGGCCCGCAACGCCGTCGACAAGGGCCTGACCTCCAAGCCGTGGGTCAAGACTTCCGTGGCTCCCGGTTCCAAGGTTGTCACGGACTACTACAACAAGTCGGGCCTGACCCCGTACCTGGAGAAGCTCGGCTTCTACATCGTCGGCTACGGCTGCGCGACGTGCATCGGCAACTCCGGTCCGCTGGACGCCGAGATCTCCGAGGCCATCCAGGCCAACGACCTCTCGGTCACGGCTGTGCTCTCCGGTAACCGCAACTTCGAAGGCCGGATCAACCCGGACGTGAAGATGAACTACCTGGCTTCCCCGCCGCTGGTCATCGCCTACGCCCTGGCCGGTTCCATGGACTTCGACTTCGACAACGACGCCCTGGGCCAGGACGAGGCCGGCAACGACGTCTTCCTGAAGGACATCTGGCCGAACCCGGTCGAGGTCCAGCAGGTCATTGATTCCTCGATCGACAAGGAAATGTTTGCCCGCGGCTACGAGGGCGTCTTCGAAGGCGACGACCGCTGGAAGGCACTCGACACCCCGGCCGGTGACACCTTCGCCTGGGACGAAAAGTCCACGTATGTCCGGAAGCCCCCGTACTTCGAGGGCATGAAGGCCCAGCCGGAGCCGGTCCAGGACATCACCGGTGCCCGCGTGCTGCTCAAGCTCGGCGACTCCGTCACCACGGACCACATCTCCCCGGCCGGTTCTTTCAAGTCGGACACGCCGGCCGGACAGTACCTGCTGGCCAACGGTGTGGAGCGCAAGGACTTCAACTCCTACGGCTCACGCCGTGGCAACCACGAGGTCATGATCCGCGGCACGTTCGCGAACATCCGCATCAAGAACCAGCTCCTGGACGGCGTCGAGGGCGGCTTCACCCGCGACTTCACCCAGGCCGACGGCCCGCAGGCCTACGTCTACGACGCCGCGCAGAACTACCAGGCCGCGGGCACCCCGCTGGTGGTCCTGGCCGGCAAGGAGTACGGCTCCGGCTCGTCCCGTGACTGGGCAGCCAAGGGCACGGCACTGCTGGGCGTCAAGGCTGTTGTTGCCGAGAGCTACGAGCGCATCCACCGCTCCAACCTGATCGGCATGGGCGTCCTGCCGCTGCAGTACCCGGCCGGCCAGAACGCTGCCAGCCTGGGCCTGACCGGCACGGAAACCTACGCGGTTGAGGGCGTCACCGCCCTGAACGAAGGCACCACGCCGAAGACGCTCAAGGTCACCGCCACGGCCGAGGACGGTTCCGTCACGTCCTTCGACGCGGTCCTGCGCATCGATACCCCGGGCGAAGCGGACTACTACCGCAACGGCGGCATCCTGCAGTACGTGCTGCGCCAGATCTCCGCGAACTAGCGGAGGTCCTCCCGCCGGGAGGAACAGCAGTAGCGGCCCCGGCCGGTCATTGACCGGCCGGGGCTTCTGCGTTCCTTCG
>NZ_BAAAQB010000033.1:22694-51184 GCF_039531445.1 Arthrobacter humicola
GTCTACCACCCGAAGGAGGGGCCGTTGGGAATCTTGGACACCATCCGGAATCCGCAGGACCTGAGTAAGTTGTCCGGGGCGCAGCTGGATCAGCTGGCAGCCGAGGTCAGGGATTTCCTGATCGGCAACGTCTCCCAGACGGGAGGGCACCTGGGCCCGAACCTCGGCGTCGTCGAGCTCACCATCGCGGTACACCGGATCTTCGATTCCCCCCGCGACAGCATTGTCTTTGACACCGGGCACCAGTCCTACGTCCACAAACTCCTCACCGGCCGCCAGGATTTCAGCACCCTCCGCCAGCAGGGCGGCCTCTCGGGCTACCCGGACCGCGGGGAATCCGAGCACGACATCGTGGAAAGCTCGCACGCGTCCTCGTCACTGTCCTGGGCCGACGGCATCTCCCGCGCCCGGCAACTGACCGGCGACGGCGACCGCTTCGTCGTCGCGGTGGTGGGCGACGGTGCCCTGACCGGCGGCATGGCCTGGGAGGCCCTCAACAACATCGCGGCGGACAAGAAGCGCCGCGTCGTCATTGTGGTCAACGACAACGGACGCTCCTACGCCCCGACCGTCGGCGGGTTCGCCGACTACCTTGCATCCCTGCGTCCCACCATCGATTCCCTCCGCGCCGCCCCCGCCTATGAAGGCACCCTCGAATGGTGGAAGCGCAGGCTGCAGAACGGCGGCCCCGCGGGACAGTTCACCTACAAGAGCCTGCACGCCATGAAGAAGGGCCTCAAAGACTGGTGGGCTCCGCAGGGCATGTTCGAGGACCTCGGCATGAAGTACATCGGCCCCGTGGACGGCCACAATCTCCAGGCCATGGAAAACGCCCTCTCCACGGCGAAGAACTATGCCGGGCCCGTGATCGTGCACGCCATGACGGAAAAAGGCCACGGTTACGCTCCGGCCCGCGCCCATGAAGCGGACCAGTTCCATGCGGTCGGGATCATCGACCCGGAGACCGGCGCCCCCGCCGAGGCCGGTGGCGCCAAGTCCTGGACCGCCGTGTTCGCCGATGAGATCGCCGACATTGCCGACGAGCGCACGGACATCGTCGGCATAACCGGGGCCATGCTGATCCCGGTCGGGCTGCACAAGTTCGCCGCCCGGCACCCGGACCGCGTGTTCGATGTCGGCATCGCCGAGCAGCACGCCCTCACCTCGGCGGCCGGAATGGCGTTCGGGGGACTGCACCCGGTGGTCGCCGTCTACGCAACGTTTCTGAACCGTGCCTTCGACCAGCTGCTGATGGACGTGGCCCTGCATAAGGCAGGCGTCACGATCGTCCTGGACCGGGCCGGGGTCACCGGGCCCGACGGCGCGAGCCACCATGGCATGTGGGACATGGCCATGGTCCAGATCGTCCCCGGCCTCCACCTCGCCGCACCGCGCGACGCCACACGGCTGCGGGAGGAACTGCGCGAGGCCGTGGCCATCGAAGACGCCCCCAGCGTGATCCGCTACTCCAAGGGCAGCGTCGGCGCCGAGGTCGAGGCGCTCCAACGGCTGGCTGACGGCGTCGATGTGCTGGCCCGCCGCCCCGCAGGTTCCGCGGAGAACGACGTCCTGATCGTGAGCGTCGGCGCCATGTCCGAACTCGCGCTGGACGTCTCCAACCGGCTCGGCGCCCAGGGGATCAGCTCCACGGTGGTGGATCCCCGCTGGGTCCTCCCGGTCCGGCGTTCCATCATCGACCTCGCCGCGAACCACCGCCTGGTCATCTGCATCGAGGACGGTGTGCGCGCCGGCGGTGTCGGCTCGCGGATCCGCCAGGAGATGCGCGCTGCCGGAGTGGACACCGCCCTCAACGAGGTCGGCCTCCCCGTCGAATTCCTCGATCACGGCACCAGAAAACAGGTCCTCGAACGCGTCGGGCTGACCGCCCAGCAGATCACGCACGACGTCGTCGCCCAGGTCCTGGGCACCAAGGTGCCGTTCGCGCGTCCCTTGCCCGGTCACGAACACCCCAGCACCGGCAGCCTGCCGCTGCTGTAGCCAGCACGTCTGTTGAGCACGACCCCGTACGGCCCCACCCTTGGCGGCGCCGTGCGGCCCAGGAAGGAACTGGCATATGAGTGGAATTATCCGGGTTTACAAACGCGACGAAGAGGGCACCCTGCAGTTCAGGGAGGCCTGGTTTGACGAGGACTACAGCCAGTTCGTGATGAACCACGGCGTCGTCGGGCACCAAAGCAAAACCGACGAGACCGACGTCGAAGACGCCGAAGTTGCCGAGCGCCTCATGGACGCCTTCGCGGTGCAATGCGCCGAGGACGGCTACGCCGAAATTCCGGACGAAGAACAGTTCTGGGTGGTGGCCCAGTACGCCCTGAAGACCAAGGAGGGGACCAGCCGCGACAAGTACCTCGAGGAGAAAGCCAAGGATGCCCTCATCAGCCATCTGGCCTGGCGGGGCCTGGGGATCGTGGACCGGAGCGAGTTTTCAGATGGCCGGCTCAACATCTTCTGCCTCACCCCGGACGTCAACAAGACGGTCAACGCCATAAAGGTCTGCATCCGGGGCGAGGACCTGGACTTCACCAAGCTGAGCATTGGGGCCGCGCCGTTTGGTGAGGAGACCTTCAAGCTCAAACACTCACCGAAACCGGCCAGCAGCTTCACGCTCTAGCCAACACCGGCAGGGAGCCCTGCACGGCTCGCATCAGTTTGGGGCAACCGACTGAAAGGCAACGCAATGACGCGAAAATCCTCTCAACCAGGCAGCACACCGCTCCCCGCGGGACTGGCGGCGCCGGCGCGCAAGTCGCTCGCGCACGCGGGGGTGGATACCCTCGAGCATCTCGTGGAGCTTGGCCGTCGCCGGCTTGCCGGGATGCCGGGCGTCTGCCCGCGCACCCTCGCGCAGCTCCAGGACGCCATGGACGAGCACGGCCTGGAACTGCCCGCGGGATAGCCGTGACGGCGGCGTTGGACGGGACGCCCGACCGGCCGTTATAGGGTAAATCCATGACTGAATACCGCCGTGTGGGAAATTCCGGACTATCCGTCTCGGTCGTGGGACTTGGCTGCAACAACCTGGGTCGGCCCGGGACCGTGACGGAATCGCAGGAGGGCACGGACGCCGTCGTGCATGCCGCCCTGGACGCCGGGATCACCTTCTTCGACGTCGCGGACAGCTACGGCCGGGAACCCGGACTCAGCGAGACAATGCTGGGCACGGCCCTTGGCTCACGCCGGGACGACGCCGTGATCGGCACGAAATTCGGCATGGACATGCGCGGCGCCAACGGCGAGGACTTCGGCGCCCGCGGATCCCGCCGCTACATCATCAAGGCCGCGGAATCCTCGCTGCGCCGGCTCGGCACGGACTGGATCGACCTCTACCAGTTCCACACCCCGGACCCGCTGACGCCCATCGATGAGACGCTCTCAGCCCTCGAGGACCTCGTGACCAGCGGCAAGGTCCGCTACATCGGGCACTCCAACCGGGCTGGCTGGCAGATCGCCGAGGCCGAGTTCGTGGCCCGCGCCCGCGGGGGAGTGCGCTTCATCTCCAGCCAGAACCACTACAACCTGCTGGACCGCCGTGCGGAGCTTGAGGTGACCCCCGCCGCCGAGGCCTACGGGCTGGGCGTCCTGCCGTACTTCCCGCTCGCCAACGGCCTGCTCACCGGCAAGTACTCCGCCGGTCGCGCTCCCGAGGGCTCCCGGCTCAGCCACACCCGCACCAACCTGGTGAACGACGCCGACTGGGAACAGCTGGGTGCCTTCGGCGACTTCGCCGCCGCGCGCGGTCTCACCGAGGTCCAGGTCGCGTTCTCCTGGCTGGCCGCGCAGCCGTCCGTCAGCAGCGTCATCGCCGGCGCCACCACGCCGGAGCAGGTGCGCCAGAACGCCGCCGCCGTGGCCTGGAAGCCAAGCCCTGCCGAACTCGCCGAGCTGGACGACCTCTTCCCGCGCACGCCCAAGGTGGCACTGTTCTGACCAAGCAAGCCTCGAGCGAGTCGGCGCTGGATACCCAATCGATCCTCATGGACGTCGACACCGGGATCGACGACGCGCTGGCACTGGTCTATCTGCTGTCCCGGCCCGACGTCCGGATCCAAGCCATCACCTGCACCGCCGGGAACGTCGGGGCGCGGCAGGTGGCGTTGAACAACCTGGCCCTGCTGGAGTTGTGCGGCCGCCAAGGCATCGAGGTGGCCATCGGCGCCGAAGTTCCGCTGGAAATCCCGCTGGTCACCACCGAGGAGACCCACGGGCCGCAGGGAATCGGCTACGCCGAGCTGCCGGCGCCGGTCCAACAGATCTCGGCGCGGCACGCCGTCGACGTCTGGGTGGAGGAGGTGCGGGCACATCCGGGGGAGATCACCGGACTGATCACCGGCCCGCTGACCAACTTTGCCCTCGCCCTGCGCCGCGAACCGGAGCTCCCTCGGCTGCTCAAGGGGCTCGTCATCATGGGCGGCAGCTACTACTACCAGGGCAACACCACCCCGACGGCCGAATGGAACACCTCGGTGGACCCGCACGCCGCCAAGGAAGTGTTCGCCGCCTACCGCGGGCTGCCCGAGGACAAGCTGCCGATCGTCTGTGCGCTGGAGACCACCGAGCGGATCGAGATGCAACCGGAGCACTTGCGGCACTTGAGCGAGGCCGCGGGCGCGCCGGAGCCGGAACTGGTCCTCCCGGAGCAGCCCGAGGGCCTGCGCAGCCGGTCCGGGAACCCGCTCGTCGCCTGCCTGTCCGACGCCCTGCGCTTCTACTTCGAGTTCCACCGGCTCTACGACCAAGGCTATGTGGCGCACGTGCACGACGCCTTCGCGGCGTGCGTTGCCGCGGGACGCACACCGTTCACCACCCGCCCGGCCACGGTCGACGTCGAAACGGACTCTCCGCTGCTGATCGGCACCACGGTGGCAGACTTCCGCGGGCTCTGGGGGCTGCCGCCCAACGCCAGGATTGTGTCCGATAACAACCCCGAGCACTGCTTCGACGAACTGATTTCCTCAATTGGTGCCCTTGGACGCGCCGTGGGTGCGCGGTCGCCGGGCACCTGAGGCGTTCCGCCTGAGGCGGGGCGGCCAGTGGGTTCCCTTGCGGGTCCGCGGATCGCTAGGATGGTAGCTGCGCCGAGGTGACATGAGGCGGATGTTGTCGCACCCACCCAAAGGAACACCTCCCATGTCACAGCCAGCTCTTACGGTCACGGACCCTGGACAGGCGGCCGGCCGCGGTCGCCGCCTGCTCGAAATCGCCGGCGCCGCATCCATCGCCGCCACCTACGTCTTCCTGGTGCTGACCCAGCCCGCTGACATTGCCAACGGCCCGGCAAGTTTCTCGGCCCTCGTGGCCCTCGGGGGCTTCCTGCTCGGCGCTGTGCTGCTGATTGTCGCCGTCCTGCCGGTCCTTCCCACTTCCACTCTGGTCCTCATCCCCGTGGCACTTGTCCTGAACGTGGTCCTCGGACAGCTCATGGGCAGCACCGGCCTGCCGTTCTACATCGACGCGATCGGCACCGTACTGATCGGGGTCCTCGCCGGCCCGGCCGCCGGCGCCGCCACGGGTGCGCTGAGCAGCATCGTCTGGTCCTTCTTCAACCCCACTGTCCTGCCGTTCGCCGCCGGCGCCGCCCTCATCGGCTTCCTCGCCGGCATGGCTGCCCGCGTCGGCCTGTTCCGCCGCTTCTACCTCGCACCCGTGGCCGGCTTCATCACCGGCATCCTCGCCGGCGTCGTCTCCGCCCCGATCGCCGCCTTCGTCTTTGGCGGCACGTCCGGCCTCGGCACCGGTGCGATCGTTAGCGCTTTCCGCGCCATGGGGGACACCCTCCTGGCCGCTATCACCAAGCAGGCCCTGATTTCGGACCCCATGGACAAAGCGATCGTCTTCACCATCGCGGCGCTGCTGGCCTACGCCCTGCCCCGCCGCACTACGTTCCAGTTCCCCTTCGTACGGCGTTTCCGCGTGCTCGCCGGCAAAGCCCCGTCGGCGCCCGACGCCTGAACAATGACGCTGTGACACTGCGGCCCTGATCCTATGAGCCTGCGCCTTCACCCCTTCACCGCGCTGACGGCGGCGGCCTGTACTGCCGTCATCACGACGGCGGCAGCCAGTTGGCCGTTGTCCGTCGCCGTGGGACTTGCCGCGGTGGTCCTCGCGGTTCGCCGTGGAGTCGCGGGGCGCGTCCTGTCCGCCGCGGCGGTGATTCTGGTGCCCCTGTTCCTGTCCCTGCTGGTGCTGCACGGTCTCTTCTTCCCCGAAGGCCACACTGTCCTTGCCCAGTGGGGTCCGGCCCGGGTCACCGCCGAGGGCCTGCGATTCGCACTGGAGCTCGGAACCCGGACCGCCGCCTGCGTCCTGGTGTTCCTCCTCTTTTCCTTCACGGTGAGCGTCCCGGACCTTGTTTCGGCCCTCTCGGCCCGCCGGATCCCGCCGCAGTTCGGGTTCGTGCTGGCCTCAACCCTGACCCTCCTGCCTGCCGTCGCGGGCCGCCTGGACCGGATCCGGCAGGCC
This sequence comes from Arthrobacter humicola, assembly GCF_039531445.1. NCBI lineage: Bacteria > Bacillati > Actinomycetota > Actinomycetes > Micrococcales > Micrococcaceae > Arthrobacter > Arthrobacter humicola. Next base: position 29,175 of record NZ_BAAAQB010000033.1, read on the forward strand.
CAGGAAACGCGCGGGATGGTGATCCGCGGCGGCGTGTGGTCGCGCGCCGGCGCGCTGCGCCTGCAGATGATTCCGCTGGTTCTGGCCCTGATGGACGACGCCGGCAGCCGCGCCCAGGCGCTCGAGGCCCGCGGGTTCGGCAGCCCCGGACCCCGCACCAGTTACCGCGACGTCCCCGACCCGCCTCCCCAGCGGCTCTTCCGGGCCGCCGCATTCGTGCTCGCTTCTGCAGCCGTCGCCGCGCGGCTCGTTGTCTCCTGGCCTGCCGGAGGCCCGTCGTGACGGCGGCCACCCGCACGGCTCTCCGGGCACGGATTGATGCCTTCACATTTCATGGCGAGAGCCAGCCGGCGCTGCGCGATGTAACTCTTTCAGTCACGCCCGGCTCCCTGACCGCCGTCCTGGGCGGCTCCGGGAGCGGAAAGTCCACGCTCGGAAAACTGCTGGCAGCCTGGCTGCGTGCCGGCCAGGCGGGGGAGTTCCGCGGCAGCCTCGAGCTCGACGGCACCCGACTGGAGTTCGCAGGCGCGCCCGGCGACCCGCGGATCAACCCGGCCGAATGGTCCCGCCGCGTGGCCTTTGTCCCGCAGGACGCCGCCTCGATGCTTTCCACGGTGCGCGCCACAGTCGCCGAGGAGCTGGCCTTCGGCCTGGAACTCCGCGCGACGCCACGGGAGGACATGCTCCGCGCAGTCGAGCGCACTGCCGCGCGGACCGGCCTGTCCGGGCTACTGGACCGCGACCCGGCCACCCTCTCCGGCGGCGAGCTGCGCAGGCTCGCCGTGGGCTGCGCCGTCATCACCGAACCGGACATGCTCATTCTTGACGAGCCGCTGGGATCGCTGGACGCGGCCGGAGCCGCCCGGATCGAGGACTTGGTACGCAGCCTCTGTATGGCCGGGACCGGCGTCGTCCTGCTGAGCCAGTCTGCCGACCGGCTTGCCCGCGAAGCCACGCACTGGACCGTCCTCGACGCCGGGACAGTCACCGCCGCGGGGGCGCCGGCACAGCTGATCGGCTCGGCCGAGCTGGAACACGCCGGGGTGCTTGTGCCCGGAACTCACCGCCCTGACGCCGGCGCAGTCCCCGGTCCGGGCCCGGCGTCTCCCGCCGTACCTGGACCCCGGTCGGCAGCGCTCGAACCATGCCTTGAACTATGCGGCGTCGGGTTCGGCTACGGCCAGGACCAGCGGCGGCGCGGGACCGGTCCCCGGCAACGGGTCCTGCGGGACGTGGACCTCGCCGTTCACCAAGGCGAGATCATCGCCGTGACCGGTCCCAACGGAGCCGGCAAGTCGACCCTCCTGCGGCAGTTCAACGGATTGCTTCGGCCCACCGAGGGAGACGTCCGGGTCTGCGGACGCAGCATCGCCGGCGTGCCCGTGGGTACGGTTGCGGCCTCTGTGGGCCTGCTGTTCCAGCACCCGCGGGATCAGCTCTTCGAACGAACCGTCCTGCGCGAAGCCGCGTTCGGCCTCCGGCAGCTCTTCGGCAAGGCAGAAGCCGAGGACAGGGCACGCGCGGCGCTGACCGCCGTCGGGCTCTCCGTCGCTGCCGGGGCTTTCCACCCGGCCGAACTTCCCGCCTCGCAGCAGCGGTTGCTCGCCCTCGCCACGGTCCTGGCCCGCGAACCGGCAGTGCTGGCCCTGGACGAGCCCACGGTGGGGCTGGACCGGCACGGACTCGAACGGCTCGGCAGGGCCGTAGACGACGCGGCGGCGCGGGGGACCGCCGTCGTCATGGTCACCCACGACCTCGCCTACGCCCGCGCGACGGCGCATCGGATTCTGGAACTCGACGGCGGGAGCCTGCGGGAGCTCTGAGCAACGTCCTCATGATCTGCGAGTGCTGGCAGAAGGCGCCGTCCGAGCGCCGCCGCACACAAAAAAGCGCCGTTGTTGCCCGACCGATTGGCGGGGACAACGGCGCTTTCGTGGCGAAACCGCGGCCGGTCAGGCGGCGGGCTCGGAGGCTACGCCCGGGGCCAGGAACTTCTTGCCGTTGACCCGCTCCGAGGCGCCCACCCGGTCCAAATACGGGGTGATGCCACCCAGGAACATCGGCCAGCCTGCGCCAAGGATCATGCAGAGATCGATGTCCTCCGGACCGGCCACCACACCCTCCTCGAGCATGAGCCCGATTTCCTCCGCAAGGGCGTCTTGCGTGCGGCGCAGGACTTCCTCCGCGGTGGACGGGCTGCTACCGAAGGACATCAGCGCGAGGGTCTCGGTCGGGATGACTGGCTTGCCGTCCGCACCCGGAGCCCAGATGGACTTCACGCCGTTGTCGATCAGCGCCTGCAAGTTCGCCGAAACCCGGAACCGGTCCCCGAAGGCCGCGTGCAGCGACTCCTGGACGTGCTGGGCTACCGGCAGGCCCACCATGGCGCCAAGCACAAAGGGAGTCATCGGCAGGCCCATCGGCCGCAGCGCGTTGTCTGCGACCTCGGCCGGGGTGCCCTCGTCGAAGGCGGCGGTTACTTCGCCCATGAGGCGCAGCAGAACGCGGTTGACCACGAATGCGGCGGCATCCTTGACGAGCACGGCGGACTTCTTCAGCCCCTTGGCAAGCTCGAAGGCGGTAGCCAGCACGGCGTCGTCGGTCTTCGGCGCGCGGACAATTTCCAGCAGCGGCATGACCGCCACAGGGTTGAAGAAGTGGAACCCGACGAGCCGTTCCGGGTGTTCCAGGTCCGCGGCCATTGCCGTGACGGACAGCGACGAGGTGTTGGTCGCAAGGATGCACTCGGGCGACACGATCGCCTCGACCTCCTTGAAGACCTGCTTCTTGACGTTGAGTTCCTCGAAGACGGCCTCGATCACGAAGTCGGCGTCCGAGAAGGCTTCCTTGGACACGGAGCCGGTGACCAGCGCCTTGGTGCGGTTCGCGGCGTCGGGGCTGATCCGCTTCTTTGCCAGCAGCTTGTCCACCTCGGCGTGCACGTAGCCAACCCCCTTGTCCACCCGGGCCTGGTCGATGTCCGTCATCACCACCGGCACCTTGAGCTGGCGGGCGAAGAGCAGGGCGAGCTGGCTTGCCATCAGGCCCGCCCCCACGACGCCCACCTTGCCCACCGGGCGGGCGAGCTTCCGGTCCGGGGCGCCGGCCGGGCGCTTCGCGCGCCGCTGCACGAGGTCCAGGAACGCGTAGACGGTGGAGCGGAACTCGGGGGTCTGCATGAGGTCCGCGAGGGTGTCGCACTCGAGTTCGGCGGACTGCGCCTGCGTCAGGGTCCGGTTGGCCTCCATGACATCGAGGACCTTGGCCGGCGCGGGTGAGGCATTGGACGTCTTCGCCTCGACAAAGGCCCGGCCCTTCGCGACGGCGGCCGCCCAACGCGCTGCGACCTCCGGAGCGGCGGGGTCGACGGCGTTGGCCCGCTCCGGCGCCGCGGCGCCGGCAATGACCTTCGCGGCCCAGGCGACGGACTGCTCAATGAAGTCCGCGGGCTCGAACATGGCGTCCGCCACGCCGAGCTCAAAGGCCTGCGGGCCGGTGAGCGTGCGGTTGTTGCTCAGCGGGTTTTCGATCATGACCTTGAGCGCGTTCTCCGGCCCGATCAGCCGCGGCAGGATATACACCCCGCCCCAGCCCGGGATCAGCCCGATCAACGCTTCCGGCAGGGCCAGCGCGCCGGCTCCGGTGGAGACGGTGCGGTAGGTGGACTGCAGGGCGATCTCTAGCCCCCCGCCCAGGGCCAGGCCGTTGATGAACGCGAAGCTGGGGACGCCGAGGTTTGCCAGGGTGGCGTAGACGTCGTGGCCGAGCTGGGCCATCCAGAGGCCCTGTTCACGGCCGCTGACCGACTTGACCGTGGACAGGTCCGCGCCGGCAACCAGGAAGTACGGCTTGCCGGTTACGCCGACGCCGACGATCTCGCCGCGCGCGGCACGCTCCCGCAGCCCCTCCAGCACGGTGCCGAGTTCGATCAGGGTGTTCGGGCCCAGGGTGGTGGGCTTGGAGTGGTCCAGGCCGTTGTCCAGCGTGACCAGCACGAAGGTGCCGGGGCTCGTGCCGTTGACGGCGGGGAGCTGGATGTCCTGGACGTAGGAGTGCGTCACCGTCTCGTTCGGGAAGAGATCGGCAAGCTTGCGGAAATCAGCGGCGCTCATGCTGTGGCTCCAGTCGTGGTGGTGGCGGATTCGGAGATTGTGTATTCCGTGCCGTAATCCGGGTGGTGCGGGTTCTCCCAGATGACGGTGGCGCCCATGCCGAGGCCAATGCACATGGTGGTCATGCCGTACCGGACCGTGGGGTCTTCTTCGAACTGCCGGGCCAGCTGGTTCATCAGCCGTACGCCGGAGGATGCCAGCGGGTGCCCGACGGCGATCGCGCCGCCGTAGCGGTTCACCCGGGGGTCGTCGTCGGCGATCCCGAAGTGGTCCAGGAAACTGAGGACCTGGACGGCGAAAGCCTCGTTGATCTCGAAGAGGCCGATGTCCCCGATGCCGAGGCCGGCGTTCTTCAGTGCCTTCTCGGTGGCCGGGACCGGGCCGATGCCCATGACCTCGGGTTCGACGCCGGCGAAGGCGTAGGACACCAGGCGCATCCTGACCGGCAGGCCGAGTTCCTCCGCGGCGTCCGCGGAGGCCAGCAGGGCGGCGGTGGCGCCGTCGTTGAGTCCGGCGGCATTGCCGGCCGTGACCCGGCCGTGGGCACGGAACGGGGTCCGCAGCGCGGCGAGGTCCTCCACCGTCGTGCCCGGGCGCGGCGGCTCATCCACCGTGTTCACCGTCCAGCCCTGGCCCGGCTTCATCGTGGCCACCGGCACGAGGTCGGGCTGGATCTGGTCCTTGGCGTAGGCAGCGGCCAGCTTGTCCTGGGAAGCGACGGCGTAGGCGTCGGTGCGTTCCTTCGTGATGGCCGGGAAGCGGTCGTGCAGGTTCTCGGCCGTGTTGCCCATGTTCAGGGCCGCAGGGTCAACGAGCCGCTCCGACATGAAGCGCGGGTTGGGGTCGGCGCCGGCGCCCATCGGGTGGTTGCCCATGTGTTCCACGCCGCCGGCAATGACGACGTCGTACGCGCCGAAGCCGATTCCGCTTGCCGTCGTGGTCACGGCGGTCATGGCGCCGGCGCACATGCGGTCGATCGCGAAGCCGGGCACGGTCCGCGGGAGCCCGGCGAGCAGGGCGGCGGTGCGGCCGATGGTCAGGCCCTGGTCGCCCGTCTGGGTGGTGGCGGCGATCGCGACTTCGTCGATCCGTTCCGCCGGAAGCGAGGGGTTGCGGCGCATCAGTTCGCGGATGCACTTAACCACGAGGTCATCGGCGCGGGTTCCGGCATAGATGCCTTTTTCGCCCGCGCGGCCGAAGGGGGTGCGGACGCCGTCGACGAAGACGACCTCGCGAATGGCGCGGGGACCCACGGTGCGGGGACTCGCGCTGTTGGTTTTCCCGCTGCTGGTTGTTCCGCTCGTGCTGGCTGGGCTCACGTGGTGCTCCTCATTGAGACATGGGTGCCGGATCCGCGCCTGCGGCAAGGCCTGGTGCAGGCCTTGCCGCAGGCAGGGGAATCCGGGCGACATCATGCATCATGTTACTCGCCAGTAACATAGCTGGCAAGGAGGCGGGGGAGCCGCGTTCGAGGTCTACCGTGAGGGGTGGACTATCCGGCGGAACCGGATGGCACCTCCGCGGAGGCTTTCGGCTCCTTGGCGGGCAACGGCTCGGGGTGCAGGAAGGCCTCGGTGATGAGCGGAGCGGTGATTTCGATCTGCCACTGGCGTGCTCCGAGGTTCGCGAGCTCCTCGGCCACGCCTTCCTCGCTGAGTTCGGCTGGCGGACGCCATGCGACCCGGCGGAGGTAGTCAGGCGTTAGGAGGTTTTCCACGGGCAGATTCAGTTCCTCGGCCCTGCCCTGAAGCTTGGGGCGGGCCGTGGCAAGCCGCGCGGCGGCCTCGGGGTCCCTGTCCGCCCAGACGCGCGGCGGCGGGGGAGCGTTGGTGGGCAGGTGCAGCGGGGGAAGGTCTTCCAGGGCCCTGGCGGTGGCGATGCAGCGCAGCCAGCGGGGCGCCTCGCGCTGGGCGGCGCGGCCATGGAACCCCTTGGTGCCAAGGAGCTGCGGGACCGTGGTGGGCATGGCCTTGGCGGCGGCGACGAGGGCGGAGTCGGGGATCAGCCGGCCGGGGGCGACGTCGCGCTTCTGGGCCAGGGAATCGCGCTCCAGCCACAGCTCCCTGACCGCGGCCAGCTGGCGGCGGTCCCGGATCTGGTGCAGCCCGGAGGTCTTGCGCCACGGGTCAACGCGCGGCGGGGCCTGTCCGGCCTCAAGGATGGCGGCGAATTCCTGTTCGGCATACTCCAGCTTGCCGTCCGCGACGAGGAGTTCGATGAGTTCCTCGCGCAGCTCGGTGAGTACTTCGACGTCGAGGGCGGCATAGCGCAGCCAAGGTTCCGGCAGCGGCCGGGTGGACCAGTCGGCGGCGGAGTGTTCCTTGGCCAGACCGAAGCCCAGGAGCTGTTCGATCACGGCGGCGAGGCCCACCCGGGGCAGTCCGGCCAGCCGCGCGGCGAGCTCGGTGTCAAATAGCTTGTCCGGCCACATGCCGAGTTCGGACAGGCAGGGGAGGTCCTGGCTGGCGGCGTGCAGGATCCATTCGACGCCGCGCAGGGCGTCATTGATAATGCTCAAGTCCCCGAACGGTTCGGGATCGATCAACCAGGTCCCGGAGCCTTCGCGCCGGATCTGGACGAGGAAGGCGCGCTGGCCGTAGCGGAAGCCCGAGGCCCGTTCCGCATCCACGCCCGCGGGCCCGTGGCCGGCGGCGAGGGCCGCGGCGCAACGTTCGAGTCCGGACTGGGTTTCGATGACCAGAGGCACGCCGTCACGGGGGGCGTCGAGGTCGATCACTTCAGGGACCAGGCTGTCGAAGCCTTCCACCGTGATGTGGGCTGTGGTGTCAGTGGCCTCTGTCGTATTGTGAACGGCGCCGGCCGTGCTGATTTCCGGATTTTGAGGGGTCATGGTCTCTACAGTTTACCGACAACATGGCGTATAAGGCCGTGACCGTGGCCGAATAAACGCCTCACGCGTGTCCGCGGGGGCGCCGGGGAAGGGGGGTGACACCCTCGGGCAGGGGCGGCAGCCCGGCGAAGGTGCAGACCATGTCCGACCACGCCTCCAGGTGCGAGGTGATGTCCGGGGTGGCGGGGGTCCAGGAAGCCCGGAGTTCGATGTCGATCGAATCCGGCCGGTCCGACAACGTTCCAAAGCTCTCTGAGAGCACCCTGGTGGCCGTGCCGCCGGCGGAGCGGTAGGGCGCCTGGTGGTTGTCCAGCGCCTCGACCAGCCAGGTCCACGCCACCGATCCCAGCAGTTCGTCGTTGCCCATCTCAGGTTCCAGCTGGGCGCGGATGTAGGTGACGATCCGGAACTCCCCGTCCCACACGGCCGAGCCGTCGGGATCGTGGAGCAGGATGAAGCGGCCGGTGGCGAGTTCGACGTCGTCGCTGCCGGACGCACGCGCCAAAGCCGCAGCGGCCGGGCCGTGGACCGCACCGCCGGCGGATTCGCCCGGGCCGATCACTTCTGCGCCCAAGGCGACGGCGAACGGTGCCAGCCGCGACGGCGCCGGAATTTCATCCAGGTGAAGTTCGCTGCGGCACCGAGCCTGTCGAAGGGTCCCCAAGGCGAAGAGGAAATCTGCCGGAACCTGATCGAGGGAGCTCACCATGGAAGATTATGCAACGGCTGCGCCCCTGCCCGGCAGGCTCGCCGCCGGACAGGGGAAGCAGTGCAGGGCTCAGGCAGCTGCGAGCTCGCGCTTGATGGCCGCAATGAACGAATCAACGTCTTCCTCGGTGGTGTCGAAGGAGCACATCCAGCGGACCTCACGGGCCGCCTCATTCCAGTCGTAGAAGCGGAAGGACGTACGCAGCCGGTCTGCGACACCGGCAGGCAGGATGGCGAAGACGCCGTTGGACTCGGTCTTCTGGCTCAGTGTGACGCCGGGGATCGACTCGACGCCGGCGCGCAGCCGGGTGGCCATGGCGTTGGCGTGCGAGGCCGACCGCAGCCACAGATCCCCCTCGAGCAGGGCAATGAACTGCGCTGACATGAAGCGCATCTTCGAGGCCAGCTGCATGTTCATCTTGCGCAGGTAGATCAGGCCGTGGGCGGCATCCGGGTTCAGCGCGATGACGACCTCACCAAACAGCAGGCCGTTCTTGGTGCCGCCGAAGGAGAGGATGTCCACGCCGGCATCGCGGGTGAAGGCCCGCAGCGGAACGCCGAGGTGCGCGGCGGCGTTGGCCAGCCGGGCGCCGTCCATGTGCAGTTTCATGCCCTTTGAGTGGACATGCTCCGCGATGGCCCGGACCTCCTCCGGGGTGTAGCACGTGCCGAGTTCGGTGGTCTGGGTGATGGAGACGGCCAGCGGCTGGGCGCGGTGCTCATCGCCCCAGCCCCAGGCTTCCTGGTCGATCAGGGCAGGCGTGAGCTTGCCGTCGGTGGTGGGGACCTGCAGGAGCTTGATGCCGCCGATCCGCTCCGGTGCGCCGTTCTCGTCCATGTTGATGTGGGCGGTGGAGGCGCAGATTACGGCACCCCAGCGCGGCAGCAGCGACTGCAGGGACAGGACGTTGGCGCCGGTGCCGTTGAAAACGGGGAAGCACTCGATGCCGTCGCCGAAGTGGTCTTCCATCAGCTTCTGCAGGCGGGCGGTGTACTCGTCCTCGCCGTAGGAGACCTGATGGCCTTCATTGGCGGCAGCCAGGGCCGCGAGGACCTCCGGGTGCACGCCGGAGTAGTTGTCCGAGGCGAAGCCGCGGACGGAGGGATCATGGAGCCGCACCGCAGTGCTGGCAGGGGCAGTTTCAACTGTGCTGGTCATCGCTTTGCTCACGCTTTCAGTCTAAGAGGTCGGCCCGCAAGGGCTAAGTCCGGTCGCTAAGTCCGGAGACGGCGCTAAGTTCGGGGGGCAGTTCAGTGGCCGAGCAGCAACCGCTGGCCGTTCAGTTCCCCGGCGGGAGTGCTGAAGAGCCCGACGACGGCAGCCGCCAGGTCTGCGACGTCCGTGAAGCCGGGGAATTTGCGCTCGGGGGCCTTGGCCCGCATCGCAGGGTCAACGAGGGCCTTCACCACGAAGATGACGGCGGCGCTGCTAAGTCCCGTTTTGTCTTGGCCGGTGGCGTGCTGCACCGGGCCGGTTGGCTCGGTGCTTCCTGTGCCGTCGGCCGCGGGCCGGGCCCGTCGAAAGCCGTCCGCGACCGCCAGCGTCCAGGCTTCGGCTGCGGCCTTGGCCGCGGCGTAGCTGGCGCCGCCGGCCGTCGGGGCGCTCACGGCCGTTGAGGACACCATGGCGAAGCGCCCGGTGTCCGAGGCTGCGAGGTCATCGAAGAAGACACGGCTGACGTTCCGCAGCGTGGTGATGGCGTTGCGTTCCAGGAAGTCCCAGTCCTCGTCGCTCTGGTCCGTGATGCCTTTCGCGCCGCGCCAGCCGCCCACGAGGTGGATGACGCCGTCGACGCTTCCCACGAGGCCCGCGACGCTCGACCGCAAGGCGCGGACGTCAGACAGGCTGGCGAGGTCGCAGACAAGCGGCGTGACGCCGCTGCCGGCGTCGGCAGCGGCGGCCTCGATCCGGGCGGCGTCCGAGCCGACGGTGAAGACCGCATGGCCCGCGTCGCGCAGGGCGCGGGCCGTCGCGATTCCCGACGGCCCGCTGCCCCCCGTGACCAGCACGTTCAAAGTGCGTCCGGCACTCATCCGGCGTTCAGGGCCTCGGCGCCGCTGCCGCTGGTTTCTCCGGTGTCAGAGGACCCCGTGATGCCGGCGGTGGATTCAATGACCGGCCGCATCTTCTTCTCGAGGGCCTCGTAGAACATGGAGAGCGGGAACTCGTCGTCCAGGACCTGGTCCGTGAGGCCGCGCGGCGGGCCGGCCAGCGGGAGGGCGTCCGGACCCTTGGCCCAGACCGACGCCGGGTTGGGCGTGACCGTGCCGGAGATGAGTTCGTAGGCGGCGAGCCAGTGGGCCATCTTCGGGCGGTCGATCGAGCGCCAGTACAGTTCCTCGATGCGGGCGCCGAGTTCAACCACGACGTCGGCAACTTCGTCCCAGTCGATGCTGAGCTTGCTGTCGGTCCAGTGCAGGACGTGGTGCTGGTGCATCCACGCGAAGAGCAGCTGGCCGCCGAGTCCGTCGTAGTTGCGGACGCGGGTTCCGGTGATCGCGAAGCGGAAGATGCGGTCGAAGATCACGGCGTACTGGACGAGCTTGGCGTGACGGCGTGCCTCAGGGTCGGCGTCCTCGTCCTTCTCGATCTTGACCGACTCGCGGAAGGCGGTGAGGTCGCAGCGCAGTTCCTCGAGCGAGTAGAGGAAGAACGGCATGCGCTGCTTGATCATGAACGGGTCGAAGGGCAGGTCGCCGCGCATGTGGGTGCGGTCATGGATCAGGTCCCACATGACGAACGTTTCCTGCGTCAGCTTCTGGTCCTCCAGCAGTGCTGCCGCGTCGTCGGGAAGCTGCAGCGAGGTGATGTCCGCAGCAGCGCGCAGGACGCGGCGGAAGCGGGCAGCCTCGCGGTCAGCGAAGATCGCGCCCCACGTGAAGGTGGGGGTCTCGCGGACGGCGACGGTCTCGGGGAAGAGCACGGCGGAGTTGGTGTTGTAGCCCGGGGTGAAGTCGAGGAAGCGGATCGGGACGAAGAGCTTGTTGGAGTATTCGCCCTGTTCCAGGCCGCCGATGAACTCGGGCCAGATGACCTCGATGAGCACGGCCTCGACCAGACGGTTGCTGCTGCCGTTCTGGGTGTACATCGGGAACACGACGAGGTGCTGGAGCCCGTTGACGCGGTGCTGCTGCGGCTGGAAGGCCTGCAGGGAATCCAGGAAGTCCGGCACGCCAAAGCCGCCATCGGCCCAGCGGCCGAAGTCGGTGACGAGCAGTTCAAGGTAGCGGGCGTCGTGCGGGAAGGACGGCGCCAGGGCCGAAATCGCTGCGGTGATGGTTGCGACGTACCCGGCCGCGGCTTCGTGGGCTGTGGTTTCCGGGACGGATCCGTCCTGGATCTGAAGGGCCTGCAGCGCGGTGGCGGCAGCCTTGAGCCGCAGCCATTCCTGGTTGCTGGCCGTGATCTGGGCGGGGGCGGTAAGAGCGGTCGTGGTCATCGTCGACGGTCGCCTTTCTAGTAGCTGTGGTGCGTGTCGCTGGATCTAAATCGAGCGTAGCAAGCAAACAGCAGCTCTAATGCAAAAGTGCCTCGAGCATAAGAAAGACTGTGGCAAGTGATTCCGAAAGACTGTTCCAGCGGAAGAAGAGGGAGGGCTGCCGGGCCCGGCGGCGGCGTTTCGGCACCGGTGGGCCCGGCAGGCGGACTTACTTCCCGGCGTCGTCTGCGGGTACGAGCTTCAGCGAAACGGAGTTGATGCAGTACCGCTGGTCCGTGGGGGTGCCGTAACCCTCGCCGTCGAACACGTGGCCCAGGTGGGAATCGCACGTGGCGCAGCGGACTTCCACCCGGTCCATGCCCATGGTGCGGTCGTGGATATAGCGGACTGTGCCGTCGGCAAGCGGCGCCCAGAAGGACGGCCAGCCGCAGTGCGAGTCGAACTTCTCATTGCTCGTAAAGAGCTCGGTGCCGCACGCCCGGCACTGATACACGCCCCGGGTGTGGGTGTCCCAGTATTCGCCGGTGTAGGGCCGTTCGGTCCCGGCCTGGCGCAGCACCCGGTACTCCTCAGGGGTCAGTTCCTCGCGCCACTGGGCATCCGTCTTTTCGACCGGGTTGTGTTCGACCTGGTTGTGTTCGAGCGGCGTGGTGGCGGTGCCGGCGTCGGGCTCGGCGGAGGGCACTGCCAGGGTCATGGGTTTGGGCCTGTTCTTGAAGATGCTCATAGCCTCAATAACGCTTAGGAGTCCCCTATAAATCCCGAACCGGCGTACAGATGCAGGACGGGCAGGCCCAGCTTGTCCTGTGCCTTGGTGGCCCAGTCGGTGTGGAAGGTGTCGGCGACAGCGTGCGGGCGGGTGATCACCACGGCCTGCCCGGCGCTGAGTTCCTTGACCTTGGCGACCAGGCCATCCACGGCCTTGCCCTCGACGATTTCGCCCGAGACTCCGCCGCCGAGGCCGGCCAAGGCAGCAAGGGACGCTGCCAGGGTGTCGGCGGCTTCGGCCCGCTCCTCGGCGGGGTCGGAATGCGCCGTCAGTTCGCGGAAGGCTTTGGAAACTTCGAGCATGGAAAGGTTTTCCAGGAAATCCACCATCAGGTGCCGCTCGGTATTGGCCGGAACCAGGATCAGCAAGGGCGCATCACCGCCCGCAATCAGGGTTTCGATGTTGACGCGGTCATCCGCACCGAGGGGCTCTTCTGTCAAAATGACGATTGGATCACTCATGACCCCAGCCTAGTCGCGCTCGTGTCGCCGTGCATGGTTCTGTCCCGGCGCGCACCATGCCGTGTCCCGCTGGTGTATCTCCGCCGCGTGTCGGCCCCGCCTTCTGTCCGCTCCGCCGTGTCCCCGCTGGCGGGGAACTACCTGCGCGGTGCTGCGGGAGCAACCCCCTTCTTCGTGAAGGGCCATAATGCCGTCGTTGTCGGACAGTTCAGTCAGAATGGTGCCATGGCATCCTCCTTGCGCCTCCCGCCGGATCTCTCCCGGACCGCCACACGCGGAGCGGCAACCACTGTTGCCGCAGCCTCTGCAACGGTCCCTGCTCCATCCGCCGCTGCCGGGCCCTCCGGAAGCGCCAAGTGGGCGGTCGGAGGGATCATCGGAGGCAGCGCCGCTGCGGGCGTGCTCGCCGCCGGATCATCCGCCCTCGCGCTGTATTTCGCCCGCCGTGTCATCACCCCTGCCAGGTTCCGCGACGCGGACCAGGAAGTGCTGGCCGTGATCCGGGAGGGCCGCGGGCTGCAGGTCATCCTGGCCGCAACCCCGGACGCCACGGTGGACGGGGTGTACGGGTTCTTCTTCGACGGCGGCCGGGGCCACGCGCGGATCGGCCGGATCCTCTCCTACTCGCCGGCCGAACGCACCGTGCTGCGGGAAGTCGAGACCGTCTACAGCGGAGACATTTCCACCGCCCGCCGCGGCTGGTGGAGCGGGGCGGCCTATCCGGATCCGGCCGCCATCGGCCTTTCGGCGGACGACGTGCTGATCGACGTCGAGGGCGGAACCGCGCCGGCATGGCTGGTGCGCGCCGTACCGGCGACGGAAGACACGGTGTCGGACGTCTGGGCGATCATGGTGCACGGGCGCGGCGCCTCACGGCAGGAGGGCCTGAGGGCCGTCCGGACCGCTCGGGACCTGGGCATGCCCAGTCTGCTGATCTCCTACCGCAACGACGGCCTGGCTCCGTCAGCCAGCGACGGGCGCTACGGGCTGGGCTCCACCGAATGGCGCGACGTCGAAGCTGCCATTGACTTTGCCTTGGAGCAGGGCGCCCGGGAGGTCGTCCTGTTCGGCTGGTCGATGGGCGGCGCGATCTGCCTCCAGACGGCCGACCTCTCGCGGCATCGGCAGCTGATCCGGGCGATGGTCCTGGACGCCCCCGTGATCAACTGGGTCAACGTGCTGGCCCACCATGCGGAGCTGAACCGGATCCCGTCGTCGGTGGGGCGGTACGGGCAACTGATGCTCAGCCACCCTCTGGGCCGGCGGCTGACCGGGCTGGCCGCCCCGGTAGACCTCAAGGCGATGGACTGGGTGTCGCGAGCCGTGGAACTGCGGACGCCGACCCTCATTGTGCACAGCGTTGACGACGAATACGTCCCGTATGGGCCCTCCGCCGAGCTGGCTGAGAAGAATCCCGAGATGGTCACGTTCGAGTCCTTCAACACCGCTCGGCACACCAAAGAATGGAATGTGGATCCGGAGCGCTGGGAGCGGCAGGTCATGGCCTGGCTCCGGCAGCAGCTGGCGCCCCGTGTCAATCCCGGGGACCAGGAGCCGGCGGCCGGGCAGTCCACACCGGGCTGACAGGTGGCGGCGGTGATTCACGCCAACACTGCCGTGATGTGCCGCGCGATCGCCGGGAGAGTCAGTCGTCCCGGGTGCCGATCCTCGCGGTGCGGGCGGCCGTAAGCCGAATGAGCTCGGCCGGATCCAGTTCGATGTCCAGGCCGCGCCGGCCGCCCGAGACCAGGATGGTCGCCAGCGCCAGGGCACTGTCATCCACCACGGTGGGGGAGGACTGGCGTTGCCCCAGTGGCGAAATGCCGCCGAGCACGTAGCCGGTACGTCGCTGCGCGGCGGCGGGGTCCGCCATTGCGGCCTTCTTGCCGCCCAAGGCCGCAGCCATCGCCTTGAGGTCCAGATTTCCGCTCACGGGCACGACGCCGACGGCGAGCCGGCCGTCGACGTCGACCATCAGGGTCTTGAAGACCCGGGCGGGGTCGATGCCCAACATCTCCGCGGCCTCAAGGCCATAGCTCGCTACGGCAGGATCATGCGCGTAGGGGTGCACGACAAAGGGAACCCCGGCGGCCGCGAGTGCCGCGGTGGCCGGAGTTCCCTGGGATGCCTGTTTTCGGGCCATCGCGGCTGATTGTCCTTAGCTGATTGTCTAAGCGCCGCAGGTCAGGACTGCGCCGGCGCGTGCTGGGATCCGGAGGCGGCGACTTTGCGCTTGATCCGGCCCAGCATGGCGGTCATTCCGCGCATCCGCAGGGGAGTGATGGCCCGGGTGAGGCCGAGCTGTTCGGGCATATCGTCCGGGACGGCCAGGATTTCCGCAGCGCTGAGGCCGTCGAGTCCTTCATGGAGCACGCCGGCGAAGCCGCGGGTAGTGGGGGCTTCCTTGGGCGCCTTGAAGTAGAGCCGGACGCGCTCCGGCGCGCCGCCGTCGGCCGGTTCTGTCTCAATGGTGAGGAAGAGCGGCGTCTGGCACTCCACCACCTGCTCGAGCAGTTCCGGGTGGTCCTGGAGCCTCTCCGGAAGCTCCGGTAGTCCCTGCGAGAACTCAAGGAGCAGCTGAAGCCGCTCGGGTTCAGTCAAGGCCTGGAAGTCGTCAACAATTTCCGCCAGTGCGGCGGGGAGGGCAGAAGTATTCATCACTCCCAGCTTACGCACGAGCGGCAATTGTGTCCCGGTCGCAACCGCCGGCGCCGAACCTAGCGACCGGCCGGAACCGTGCCGCGTTCGGCGCCCTTGACGATCGGGACGCGCACGGCGTTGCCCCATTCGGTCCAGGAGCCGTCGTAGTTGCGTACGGTGTCGAAGCCCAGCAGGTACTTCAGCGCAAACCAGGTGTGGCTGGACCGCTCGCCAATCCGGCAGTACGCCACGACGTCGTCGCCTTCCTTGAGCCCGGCCTCGCCCAGGTACAGGGCCTCGAGCTCGCTGCGGTCGCGGTAGGTGCCGTCCTCGGCAGCCGCGCGGGCCCAGGGGATGGAGGCCGCGGTGGGGATGTGCCCGCCGCGCAGGGCGCCTTCCTCCGGGTAGGCCGGCATGTGGGTGCGCTGGCCGGTGTATTCCTCAGCGGAGCGGACGTCGATCAGCGGCTTGCCGAAGTGGGCAAGGACGTCCTCCTTGAAGGCGCGGATCGGGGCATCGTTGCGTTTCACCACCGGGTAGGTCCCCGGAGCCGGAACCGTGGTTTCGGTGGTGAGGGCACGGCCCTCGGCGATCCACTTGTCGCGGCCCCCGTCCAGGAGCCGGACGTCCTCGTGGCCGAACAGGGTAAAGACCCACAGGGCGTACGCGGCCCACCAGTTGGACTTGTCGCCGTAGATGACTACGGTGCTGTCCCGGGAAATTCCCTTGGCCGCGGCCAGGGCGGCGAAGGCTTCACCGTCAATGTAGTCGCGCGTGACCTCGTCGTTGAGATCCGTGTGCCAGTCGATCTTGACGGCGCCGGGGATGTGGCCGGTTTCGTACAGCAGCACGTCCTCGTCCGACTCGACCACCACGAGCTTGCCGCCGTCGAGCTCGCCGGCATCAATTGCAGCGGCGAGCCAGTCGGTGGATACCAGGCGCTCGGGGTGTGCGTACGCGGCGAACTTTTCGTTCTGCTCAACGGGGTAGGACATGGTGATGGCCTTTCACTGAAACGGTCAGGAGGCCGGGCGCGGAAAAGAGTGCGCGACGCCAGCCTGTTACAACACTAGTCACGGCCCCGCGGGAATGCTCCACCGGGTTCACACGGGGAAATGTGGTCTTGCTCACGCCGGCCGCCCGTTCGCATCCGCGCACACGGGGCGGCCTTCCCTTGCCGGTATTCTTGCTGGGGACAAGAGACCAGCAGAACGGACCACCTTGGTACACATCGAACAGCTCGCCGCCCGCACGCCGGCAGTTTCCGTGGACGAACTCCTCAATGGGTTCTATCCTTCGCCGCGGTTTGGTGAGGTGTCGTTTTCGAGCTACCGTCCCGACCCCGCCCAGCCCAGCCAGGCGCACGCGGTCCACGCCCTTCAGCACTTCGCCGCTGGTGTGGGCGCGCGCGACGGCGATGGCCTGTTCAAGCGGCTCTTCGGCAAGAAGGACACCTCCAGGGCGGGGATCTACCTCGACGGCGGATTCGGCGTCGGCAAGACCCACCTGCTGGCATCGCTGTGGCACGCCGCCCCCGGCCCCAAGGCCTTTGGCACCTTCGTCGAGTACACCAACCTCGTCGGCGCGCTGTCGTTCCGCAAGACCGTGGAGGCCCTGAGCCACTACAAGCTCGTATGCATCGATGAGTTTGAGCTCGACGATCCGGGCGACACCGTGCTGATGTCCCGGCTCATGCGCGAACTCGCCGACGCGGGCGTCAAGCTCGCCGCGACGTCGAACACCCTACCGGGTTCACTCGGCGACGGACGCTTTGCCGCCGTCGACTTCCAGCGCGAAATCCAGGTGCTCGCAGACCAGTTCGACGTCGTAAGGATTGACGGCGAGGACTTCCGCCACCGCGGCCTGCCGGCAGCGCCCGCTCCGCTGCGCAATGATGACCTGACCCACCACATGCAGGCCGAATTCGACGGCAAGACCGTGGCCCGCGACGAGTTCAGCACCCTGATCAACCATCTGGCCGGCGTGCACCCGAGCCGCTACCGCCAGTTGCTGGACGGGATCGAAGGCGTCGTGTGGAAGAACGTGCACACGATCACCGAGCAAGCCGTGGCACTGCGGTTCGTGGTGCTGGCAGACCGGCTGTACGACAAGGACGTGCCCATCCTGGCCAGCGGCGTGCCGTTCGACAAGCTCTTCACCGAGGAAATGATGACCGGCGGGTACATGAAGAAGTACTTCCGCGCCGTTTCCCGGCTTACCGCGCTTGCCCGTGAGGGCCAGAACCACGAACCGTCTTAGCCCCCAATCGGCTTAGTCGAGGACCGGCGTAGGCGTGGACCCGCCTGGGCCGGTATCGTCTCGAGTCTGAACCGTTCGCATTCGGAACGCGGCGACGTGGTGACACTCCGACGTCGAAACCCCGCCAAGGCGAACCCCTCCACGCAAAGCAACGCGGAGTCACTTCGAGCCCATCCTGAGCTTCCGGATGGGCTCGAAGATCCCCGCGTTGCTTCGTTCGGCGTCGTTAAACGCCGAAGGTGCCGGCGCCGCCTCTCGGCGGGACCGACACCTCGCTGACGTACCTGGGTCAGAGGCCCTGCTGCCGGGTTTCCCCGGCTACAGGAGGCTCATCCGCGACGAGGGGCCGCTCGACGACGGGGGCCGTGGTCGGCCTGTCGTCTGCTTGATCCACGAAGTCGGAAGCACCCTTCTGCACTGCATCGACCTTGTCGGCGTACTTGCCGTCGGTCTTCGAGTCGACGAAATCGCCGGCCTTTTCGATGCCGTCCTTGATGGCCTGTTCGTTGCCACCAATGACTTGCTGAGCCTTGCCCTTCAGATCGTCAAGTAAACCCACGGGCACCTCCCTTCGGTCGCGGAGCCAGATCGCTCCTCCGGCTTCCGATACTAACGGCCCGTAGGGGTCATGCCAAGGGCCAGCCCGTTCTCGGGGAACTCCTGTCAAGGGCCTTGTGGCCCGGTCCGGCAGGGCCCGCCCAGATCAACGCCCGATACCGATAGTCCAGCTAACATCCAGGACGCCACAAGGGCACGAAAAAAGCAGCTCCAGGGGAGCTGCTTGATGGTGGGCGATACTGGGATCGAACCAGTGACCTCTTCCGTGTCAGGGAAGCGCGCTACCGCTGCGCCAATCGCCCGCAACCGGAAGAATCCGGAGTGGATTTGTGTCAATCATTTACACAAGAGAGCGGACGACGAGATTCGAACTCGCGACATCCACCTTGGCAAGGTGGTGCTCTACCAGCTGAGCTACGTCCGCAATATGAAGTCCATGCCGGCTTGGCCGGTGGTACTGCATCAAGCAAGTTACCTTGCTTTGGTGGGCGATACTGGGATCGAACCAGTGACCTCTTCCGTGTCAGGGAAGCGCGCTACCGCTGCGCCAATCGCCCATTTCATCCGGCCTAAACCGGAAACCATGGTTTTCACCGAGGTGGGTACGGGATTCGAACCCGTGTATACGGCTTTGCAGGCCGCTGCCTCGCCTCTCGGCCAACCCACCGTGTAAGCAGGATTCCGAAGAACCTTTGCCGTGACAGTGTCCTGCGAGCGGACGACGAGATTCGAACTCGCGACATCCACCTTGGCAAGGTGGTGCTCTACCAGCTGAGCTACGTCCGCATTATTGGGGTGCATTTCCTTGCCGCATTCGGCATTTCCTCGCGTTCCAACGAGTAAGAACTCTATAGGAGGTTCTGGGAATCTACAAATCGAGGCCCGATGGCCCCGACTCAATGGCCCTACTTCCTTGATTTCTAGGGGATTTTACGAATTACAGGGCTGTAATTAGCTTCGCAGGCATACCGTGGCGGCGATGGAAGGCGGTCGGCCGTTTGGGCTCGGGCTTGGGCTTGGAGTCTCCGGGTTGGGAATTGGGTGGGCGGCTGCGTGCTCGTGGGGGACTCCGTGCCTGGAATCCGGGTGTGGGTCCCAGGGTCTAGGGCGACCCGGCGTGCGGAGTTTCAGGGTGCAGGGGGACCCGGCGTCCGGGGCCCGGGCTGGTAAGGCGACGCTGCAGTCGGGGAGTAAAGGCTCGCCTGCGCTGGTGACGCGTTGCTGGGAGCCGGGTGAGGTGCTGCTCGCGCAGGCAGTGGTCTGGCGTAGTGGCCGACCCTTGGTAACGACGGGCGTGACCCCGGTCGAGGGGTCGTCATCGGCGCCGATTTCTAAAATCCGGCCGGGTGGGCTAGCATTCAATGTCGTTGGGGCGATTGGCGCAGTGGTAGCGCGCTTCGTTCACACCGAAGAGGTCACTGGTTCGAACCCAGTATCGCCCACCAACGAAATGGTCCGTTCCGCTGACATGCGGGGCGGGCCATTTTGCTTTTCATCGTTGTCTGACCCCCGTGAAAGAGTCTTTACATGACTGCTCCACTCCTCGCCCACGCCACTGACTATGGCCGGATGTACGCACGCTCCACATCGGCACAATTCTCCGTCCCGTCAATCACTACGGTGATTGGCCAACAGCCCCATGGACTCGATGGCTGGTTCGGCTACATGGGGGCCAACAGCCTTGCCCAGGATCCCGAACTTCCCGGCATTCTGGGGAGCCCAGGCAAGCTGCGCCAGGCAGTCAGCCGGGCAGCCAAGGCAGCGGAGAGCTACCGGGACGAGGCCGCCAAGCGCGGCGACCGGGTCCACAACTACTGTGAGCAGGTTGCGCTGCGCGCGCTCGGCCGGCCGCACCAGATGAAGGAAACCCGCGAAGCCCTCGCCGCCAATGGTGAGGAAGCCTTCGCTGCGCGATTCGATGAATGGTGGGAGCTCTTCCAGGTTGAACCCATCGCCCCAGAGATTACGGTGTGGAACAAGACGGTCGGCTATGCCGGCACCCTGGACCTCGTGGCGAAGATCAACGGCCGGACCTGTCTCATCGACTACAAGACCAAGGGCACCAGCCGGGACGGCACCGTCAAACCGCTCGATGACAAGGTCGTGATGCAGCTCGTCGCCGGTATGAAGGCGGAAGAAAGCCTCGTGGATCCCGTGGCGGGGGAGTGGGAAGCATGGCAGCACGGCGAATCGCCAATCCTCCTGGCAGTGGCAGTAGGCGAGACGGAAGTCCGTCCACAGCGGGCCAATCCCGACGTCCTGAAACACCACTGGTGGAAATTCTGCGCTCTGCGCCGCGTCTGGGAAATGTCGGCCGACACCGCCACTGCCGGGGCGGCACTGCTCCCGCTCGCGCCTCCCGTGAAGCGCTGAGCCGGCGCTGCTGAGGCCGGCCCCGAGCTCTCTCGGGCTAACTCTTCCTATCGGGGGCACCCTATGCAGAAGTAGCTCATGGCTCGCCGCCGTGTCACTGCCCCGGCTCCAGCACAGCGCCAGCAACTGCCACCGCCGGTAATTCGGGCGTCCGTCAGACGGCCGTAACCGGGAGCCGCCTTCGCTGCCTGGCTACCGCGACCGCCTGGTCTGCGATTACGTGGTCGTAACTCGGCCCGGGTAACGCAGTGACTGATCCTGCTCGCCGTCGTGCGGCAGTGCCAAGGAGCCGTGGCCACCGCGGACGGCAGCCGTGCTGTCGTTACCCCTTGGTGTGCGATCACGTGGTGGCACGTTGGCCTGTATAACGCCGTCGCTGCGCGAATCACGCCGTGATTGCCGGGTCCGTAATGACACGGGTGGCTCGGATCGGATCATGCCGTCTCTGTCCGGGTTGCGGTTATGCGGCCTGGGCGGGTCGGGCGGGTGTGAAGTAGTGGTTGCGGCGGGGCTTCTGGCCGGGGTCGATGTGGGGTGGCGGGATGAACCAGGGGACCCCGGTCCGGACCCGGATGGTCCACGCCTCCTTGTGGATCAGGTAGTGGTGATGGGAACAGAGCAGGGCCCCGTTCTCCGTGCCGGTGGTCCCGCCGCGGGACCAGTACGTGATGTGGTGGGCTTCGCACCAGGGCGCGGGGATGGTGCAGCCGGGAAACGCGCAGCCCCGGTCCCGGGCGATGAGGGCCTTGCGGAGGTGGGGCGGGAAGATCCTGGAGGCCCGGCCGATGTCCAGGATCCGTCCCTCACCCCCGAGCAGGACGGGGATGATGTCCGCGTCGCAGGCGATCTTCCGGACCGTGGAGGCCGTGACGGGTCCGGTGAACAGCAGCGCACCCGTTTCCCGCACCGCCCCCGCGGGCCGGAACGCCCCACATTCCGGACCGGCCTGGCCGGCGGCCGCGGCCGCGGTGCCGCCCGCGCCGGCCGTTTCCTGAGCTTCTGTCGGGCCGGTCTGGCCGTCGGTGGTGGTGCCGAGCCGGGCCAGCAGGTCCCGGTAATCGATGGTGACCATGGCCTGGGGCCGGAGCCCGCCCGCGGCGGGCAGGCCCCCGGTGGCGAGGGCGATCCCGCAGGCACCGACCAGGCCGTCCAGCAGCCGCTGGGCCCGGGTCCGGGGATCCAGCCCCGCCGCCCCCGGATCCTCCTCGCACACCGGCTGCCCCGATACGGCGGGGGCGACATCCAGAACGGCATGAGTCCCCGGGGCCGGAGCCGGGGCCGGGGTCTGGGCATCCGCGTGAGCCGACACGCCGCCGGCCCTGGCGTCACAGGCCACGTCGCCGGCGTGTGTGCCGACGCCGCAGCCGTCACGGGCCGGCTCATTGGCGGCCCACCCCACCGCGAAAGCGGCGCCGGCGGGCTCGGCGGCCCAGCCAGCAGAAGCGGCGGCACCGCCGGTGGCATCAACCGTCCAGCCGTGACCGGCGACAGTCTCTGCACCCGCGGCCCAGCCATCAGAGGCGGCGGCACCGGTGGTGGAGCCCTCAGCGCCGGCAGCACCGGCGGGCCAGCCATCCGAGGCGGCGACACCGGTGGCGGAGCGCTCAGCGCAGGCCGCGGGGCCCTCAGAAGCGGCGGCGGGTGTGTTTGTGGTGGCGGTGCGGGGGTTGGTGCCGGTGTTCATGACGGTGAGGAGGTATTCGAACTGTTCGGTGGTCGCGAAAATCTCAAGATGGTGCGAGCCTGTCAAGTTGTTTGTGTGAGTGGGGCGGGGTGTCATCGGTTCAGGTAGGGTCCGAGCCGGTCGGGGTAGTTCAGGACGAGGATTCCGAGGGCTTC
>NZ_BAAAQB010000034.1:0-115648 GCF_039531445.1 Arthrobacter humicola
CTGGGAGTTCCCCACGGTCTCGATGGGCATCGGGCCGATGAACGCGATCTACCAGGCCCAGTCCAACCGGTACCTGCACAACCGCGGCATCAAGGACACCTCCGACCAGCAGGTCTGGGCGTTCCTGGGCGACGGGGAAATGGACGAGCCCGAGTCCCGCGGCCTGCTCCAGCTCGCCGCGAACGACAAGCTGGACAACCTGAACTTCGTGATCAACTGCAACCTCCAGCGCCTGGACGGCCCGGTCCGGGGCAACGGGAAGATCATGCAGGAACTCGAGGCGTTCTTCCGCGGCGCGGGCTGGAACGTGATCAAGGTCGTCTGGGGCCGGGAGTGGGATGACCTGCTGGCCAAGGACGAGGACGGCTCGCTCGTGAAGATCATGAACGAGACCGTCGACGGGGACTACCAGACCTACAAGGCCGAATCCGGCGCGTTCGTCCGCGAACACTTCTTCGGCCAGACCCCGCAGACCAAGGAAATGGTCCAGGACCTCACCGACGACCAGATCTGGAACCTCAAGCGCGGCGGCCACGACTACAACAAGGTCTACGCCGCGTACAAGGCCGCGACCGAGTTCAAGGGCAAGCCGACGGTCATCCTGGCCCACACGGTCAAGGGCTACGGCCTGGGCACCCACTTCGAGGGCCGCAACGCCACGCACCAGATGAAGAAGCTCACCCTCGCGGACCTGAAGGCCTTCCGCGACCACCTGCGCATCCCCATCACCGATGACCAGCTCGAAGCCGACCCCTACCGGCCCCCGTACTACCACCCCGGCCCGGACGCACCCGAAATCCAGTACCTCATGGAACGCCGCCGCGCCCTCGGCGGCTTCGTCCCCGAACGCCGGCCGGACCACGCGCCCGTGGAGCTTCCCGACCGCAAAACCTATGAGGTGGCCAAGCGCGGCTCGGGAAAGCAGCAGGCCGCCACGACCATGACCTTTGTGCGCCTGCTCAAGGACCTGCTCCGGGACAAGAAGTTCGGACACCGCATTGTCCCGATCGTTCCGGACGAATCCCGCACCTTCGGCATGGACGCGTTCTTCCCCTCGGCAAAGATCTACAACCCGGACGGCCAGGGCTATCTCTCCGTGGACCGGGACCTCGTCCTGGCCTACAAGGAATCGGCCCAGGGCCAGCTGATCCACCCGGGCATCAATGAGGCCGGCGCGGTGGCCGCGTTCACCGCCGCGGGCACCTCGTACGCCACGCACGGCGAACCGCTCGTGCCGATCTACGTGTTCTACTCGATGTTCGGTTTCCAGCGCACCGGCGACTCCTTCTGGGCCGCCGCGGACCAGATGACCCGCGGGTTCATCATCGGCGCCACCGCCGGCCGCACCACCCTGACCGGTGAAGGCCTGCAGCACGCCGACGGCCACTCCCCGATCCTCGCCGCCACCAACCCGGCCGTCGTCACCTACGACCCCGCGTACGGCTACGAGATCGGCGTGATCATGCGCGACGGCCTGGAGCGGATGTACGGACCCGACTCCGAAGACCGGAACCTGATGTACTACCTCACGGTCTACAACGAGCCGATCTCCCAGCCGGCCGAACCCGAGAACCTCGACGTCAACGGTGTGTTGAAGGGCATCTACCGGGTGTCGGCTTCGGAAGTGGCCGGGCCGAAGAGCCAGATCCTTGCCTCCGGCGTGTCCGTCCCCTGGGCTCTCGAAGCCCAGCGGATCCTCGCCGAGGACTGGGGCGTCTCCGCCGATGTGTGGTCCGTGACGTCCTGGAGCGAACTGCGCCGCGACGCCATGGCCGCCGAGGAAGAGGCCTTCCTCAACCCCGGCCAGCCGGCCCGCGTCCCGTTCGTGGCCCAGCAGCTCGCGGACGCGACCGGTCCGATCGTGGCCGTGACCGACTACATGAAGGCCGTGCCGGACCAGATCCGGCAGTTCCTCCCGCACCAGTTCGCCTCCCTCGGCGCGGACGGCTTCGGCTTCTCCGACACCCGCGCCGCGGCACGCCGCTTCTTCAAGAACGACACCCACTCGATCGTGGTGAAGACCCTGCAGCTGCTCGCGGCGAGGGGCGACGTGGAGGGGGGCGCGCCGTCGTACGCCATGGACCGCTACAAGCTCCTGGATGTCAACGCCGGGACCACCGGCGGAGCGGGCGGCGACTCCTGAGCGTTGCGTTCGAGGCGCGCGTTAGGGTGGGCAGATGAGCGACAGCGGAACCCTGAGCCCGACTACACGCACGACGGCGGTGCTGCTTGCCGCCGGCGCCGGCACACGGCTGGGGCTCGGCCCCAAGGCGCTGCTCCGGTTCCGCGGCCGCACGCTCGTCGAAGTGCTCGCTGACATGCTGCTGCAGGGCGGCTGCCGGGAAGTGGTGACGGTGCTCGGCGCGGACGCGGCAACGGTCCGCGCCACCACCGACCTCAGCCGGCACAAGGTCATCGAAAACCCGGACTGGGAGTCCGGGATGGGCAGCTCCTTCCGGGCGGGGGTCGCCGCGGCGCCTCCGGAGGATCATGTGCTCATCGCGCTCGTGGACCAGCCCGGCCTGACCGCCGGGACGGTCGCCCGGCTGCTGGCGGCCCATCGGCCGGGCCGGGTGACGGCGGCCGCCTACCGCGGCCCGCAGGGCAAGCTACGGCGGGGACATCCGCTGCTCCTGGATGCCGGCCTTCGCGCTGCGGCCGCGGAAACGGCGACGGGCGACGCCGGGGCGCGCGTCTTCCTGCAGGCCCGCCCGGATCTGGTTGATCTGGTGGATTGCAGTGACCTCTCCGGCGGTGAGGACCTCGACACCCCGGACCAGTTGCACCTGCTGGATTAGGGTCCGGCGCGGCAACCGAGGGTTGGTCTTAGCCGGAGGTGCCCAGCAGCTCCTGCAGGCCGCGTTTGAATCCGGAGCGGCCGCCGTGGGCAGGATGCCTGATTTTCGGTGCGTCCAGGCCGCTGCGTTGCAGGCTGCGGTGCGCCACATTGCCTACCGCCACCACGGCTTCGATGGGAAACAGCTCTGTTAGCGCCTGCCAAAACGGGGTTCCGAGGGCTGCTTCGGCGGATGTCGGGGTGCGGTTGGACAGCGGCCGACCCGGCATGTGGGTATGCCACGGGCAGGCGCTCCATAACAGGGGAAGGAAGTCCAGCTCGGCCAGGACCTCCCACAGCACCGTTGCGGTCGGCTCCGCCGCGACGCCGGCGGCGTCCGCCGGCAGCACGTAGCCCTTTCCCGGCCCGAAGAGCCCGAAGCCGTTGGCGGGCCCCTCCAAAATGGTCCGGTTGGTGAAGGGCACGCCGGTGATCCGCATGCCCCGGAAACCGGGGGCTTCGCCCAGCAGCAACACCTGCGGGGAGCGGTTCAGCATCTCCTGCAGGTAGATACGCAGGTTCTGCCGGCGCTGCGCGTTCCCCGGGATGGCGTGATCGAAGAAGTTGTTGCACCAGGGCCCTGTTTCCACCGAAGCGAGCCGGTCAATGAAGGCATCGAGGGAAGAAGCGGTCATTTGCCGGCCCGCTCCAGGACGGCGGCCACGCGTTGGGCAGCTGCAGGGTCGGCCTTGGCCAACCGTGCCTTCGTGAGGTTCTCCCGCACGATCCAGCGCACATCCTTGTCGTCGCTGGCGGCCCACCTTTCCAGGCGTCCGAAACCCTCCGCCGGTGCAGCCGCAATTGCGACGCTCCAGCAGTACCCAAGCCCCTGCCGCAGCACGCGGAACTGCTCGTCACGCCGCGATTGATGATCCATGCCCCGGAATGACGCTGTGATCCGGTCCAGGGTGTCCAGGGCCCGGACGGCGTCGTCGGGTGCGCGAAGCAGGCGGGGTTCGCAGATACCGGCCGCAAGGGCGCGTTGCACCAGCGGCGGACCATCTACCCAATCCTCAGCCAGGGTCCACAACGACGGCATATTCTCATCGCCGAGCCGCTGCAGGGCCATGGCAGCGCCCTCTCGCACGCGCCAGCGCGAATCGGCCGCCAGCACCCTCAACGTCTCGGCGGCGTGCCGCTCGCCGTCGGCCAGCAGTCGGCCAAAGCCGACGGCGCCGCACGTCGCCAGGTATTCGTCCGGGCTCTCCGCGCACGTCCGGATCAGCGCAGGGTCAGCCACATCAGCGAACGCCTCCGCAAGTTCAATGTTCCCCCTGGGACCGGGAAGGCCGGATTCGGCGTTCAGGTATCCCACCCACTTCTCAGGCGGGAGCGATTCCAGGACCGCTCTGTAGTCCGATCGTTTGGTCACGGGTCAATTCCTCGCTGCCGAAGTGCGCCTGACCGTGGAGAATCCTGCGCCTTACCAGCGCGGGTGGATCGATTCGCGGAAGTAGCGGTCATAGATTTCCCGGACGCCGACGTCGAATGTGGCGTCAATGCCGCTGACGCCCGCCGCGGCGGCGTTGGAGCGCGCCTGGTCCACGTTCCGCGCCCCCGGAATCACCGTGCTGATGCCGTCCTGCGCCGCGATCCAGGCGATCGCGGCCTGGGCGGTGCTGACGCCGTCGGGCACCAGTTCCTCGAACTCGGCGACCGCTTTGAGGCCCTGCTCAAAGTCCACGCCCGAGAAGGTCTCCCCGACATCGAACGCGGAGCCGGTGCGGTTGTAGTTCCGGTGGTCGTTCTCCGCGAAGGACGTGTCCTTGGTGTACTTGCCTGACAGCAGCCCGGAGGCAAGGGGCACGCGAGCAATGACGCCCACACCGGCTGCCTGTGCGGCGGGAAGCACCTCGTCCAGGGGCTTGAGCCGGAAGGCGTTGAAGATAATCTGCACCGTTGACGTGCCTTCGTGGCGGATGGCTTCGAGGGCTTCGTCGGTCCGCTCCACACTGACGCCGTAGTTCCGGATGGCGCCGTCGGCCACGAGGGTGTCCAATGCGTCGTAGACTTCGGCGTTGCTGTACACGGCGGTGGGCGGGCAATGCAGCTGGACCAGATCCAGGCAGTCCATCCCCAGGTTCCGCCGGGAGCGGTCCGTCCATTCGCGGAAGTTGGCCAGGTTGTAGTTCTCCGGCGTCTGTTCCACCCGCCGGCCCATCTTGGTGGCCACCGTGATGTCCAGGCCGGGGTTGTCCGCCAGGAACGCTCCGATGGCCTGCTCGCTGCGCCCGTCGCCGTAGACGTCGGCGGTATCAAAGAAGGTGACGCCTGCCTCCGCCGCAGCGGCGAGAACAGCCTGCGCCTGCGCGGGATCCACGTTGCCCCAGTCCGCGCCCAGCTGCCAGGTCCCCAGGCCAACGATGGAGACGTTCCGTCCGGTCTTGCCCAACATTCGCTGTTCCATCGTCCGACTATAAGCCGTCGGCGCCCTCAATGTGAGTGGCCGACGGCGTCGGGCGCCTCTAGCTCCGGCTCAGGGCATCGCCGCCGTGGCGGCCCCCGTCAGCGGCCATCCGATGACCGTCTTGGGCCGCGGGGTGGCATAGGTCCGGACTTTTGAAGTGCTCAGTCCCAACCGGACCAGCGATTCGGCGATGGTGACGGCAGCCGCCACCCCGTCCACCACGGGGACGCCGGCACGCTTACGGATCTCCTCGTCCAGGCCGGCCATGCCGCCGCACCCGAGGACGATGACTTCCGCCTTGTCCTCGCGGACCGCCAGGAGTGCCTGTTCGATGATGGCTTCCACGGCGCGCTCCGGTTCCTCCTCGAGTTCCAGCACGGCCATTCCGCTGGCCCGGACCGAGGCGCACCGGGCGTCGAGGCCGGCCAGCTTCAGCCGGTCCTCGATCAGGGGGACGGCACGGTCCAGGGTGGTAATCACGGAGTATTTGTGGCCAAGGAACATCGCGGTGCTCGCGGCCGCTTCGGTGATGTCCACTACCGGAACGTCGAGGAGCTCCTGGAGTCCTTCGCGGCCGTGCTCACCGTAGCCGGCCTGGATGACGGCGTCGAACGGCTCCGGATAGGACAGGACCCTGTCCATGACGGCGATCGCCGCGAGGTAACTCTCAAAGTTTCCCTCGCAGGAGTCGGCGCCGAAGCGGGGAGTGAGTCCCACGATCTCCGTGTCCGGCAGCGCGGCCTGGCGTGCCTGGGCGGCGATGGTGTCTGTCATGGACTGCGTGGTGTTGACGTTGGCGACAAGAATGCGCATGGTGCTTTCCGCTTTCGGACAGATGGGTCAGTGGTTGCTGGCGACGGCGATTGCTTCGCCGTCGACGTCGACGAGCCGCTGGGAGCGGTCCGAGATGGCGTAGTAGACCGCCGCGGCGATGCCGGCTGCGACGAACCACGCGAACGGGGCGGCGGCTTCGAGCGCCGGAACAAAGGCGACCAGGAGCGCAACGCAGGCGGCCGGCACCAAAGCAATGATCGCCCGGGGATTGAAGCCCTTCTTGTAGAAGTAGGCTCCCGCCGGGTCCTCGGTGTAGAGCTCCAGGACGTTGACCTTGCCGCGGCGCAGCAGCCAGTAATCGGCCATTACGACGCCGAATAGCGGGCCGAGCAGCGCTCCGAGTCCGCCCAGGAAGTACACGATCACGATCGGGTTGTTGTACAGGTTCCACGGCAGGATGATGAGGCCGATCGTGCCGCTGACCCAGGCCGCCTTGCGGAAGTTCAGGTGCTTCGGGAAGAGGTTGGTCAGCGCATAGACGGGAGCCACAAAGTTGGCCATCAGGTTCACGGCGATGGTCAGGATCAGCAGCGCAAGGCAGGCCAGGACCAGGAACATCGTGTTCGGGATGGTCTGGACGATGTCCGACGGGCTCTTGATGATCGTGCCGTTGATCTTGAACTGGCCGCCGGCCATGACCACAACGATCGCGCCGAAGAGAAGCATGTTGATGGGGATACCCCAGAAGTTGCCCCGCACCACCGCCTTCTTGGAGACGGCGGACCGGGTGAAGTCACAGAAGTTCAAGACGAACGTTCCGTAGATGGACACCCACAGCGCACCGCCGGCAAAGATGGTGCGCCACATTTCGGCGCCTTCGAGGGCGTGGTTCGAGGTCCAGGCGATGGAGCCGCCGGCTTGAACGAAGATCCAGATGGCCATGGCCGCCATGGTCACCAGGATGATGGGCCCGGCGAAGGCTTCATACTTGCGGATCATTTCCATGCCGAAGCTGACGATGACCAGTTGGACGATCCAGAGGAACACGAACGAGGCCCAGCCCAGCGTGGAGAGGCCGAGGATGGAGTTGGCGTCCAGCTCCCGCAGCGAGGGGACCATGGCCACGAGCATGACGCGGAGCACCACAGATGCCAGGTACGTCTGGATACCGAACCACGCCACGGCCACCGCCCCGCGCAGGAGGCTGGCGATCTGTGCTCCCCTGATGCCGAAGCTGATCCGGCTCATGACCGGGAACGGGACGCCGGTCTTGACACCCATAAAACCGGAGAAGCTGAGAAGCCCAAACAAGAGGACGGCTCCGACGCCCAGGGCGAGAAGGATCTGCCAGCCGCCCAGCCCGAGGGCGAAGAGCCCGATGGCAAAGGCATAGTTTCCGAGGCTGTGGACGTCGTTGGCCCAGAGCGTGAAAATGCTGTAGCTGGTCCAGCGGCGACCTTCCCGCTTCGTCGGGGCAAGGTCGATGTTGTAAAGGGAAGGGCTGATCGTTCGGCCGGAGGCGGCGCTGGCTGCTTCGCAAAGCGCGTCGACACCCATGGAAGGGTGGGCAGCTTTGCTCAAGCCAACTGCGGTCTCGGGAGCCGGGTCGACGCCGGTCAACGGGGTCGTCTGCATCGTGATCTCACTTCTTGAAGATGTCTTCCATGCATTCCGCGCTGGGATATGTGCCGGAAACTACCGGCAGGAGCGTCATTGCATTCATTCCACAATGCGGAAGATGGGTATCGAGTAGTGAAATAACGGTATGACCTGGATCACGTGTCAGTCAAGGGTCACCGGATCGCGGCCAGTCACAAACCGTTCCTACGGCCCCACGTTGGGTCTAGCGGGAGGGGACCAGCCCGGCTTCCTTCAGTCCCAGGTAGATCTTGTCGCGGGAGATGGGCAGCTCCGCGAACCTCACGCCGGTGGCGTTCCGGATGGCGTTCGCGAGCGCCGGCGCCACCGGGTTGAAGGGGCTTTCGCTCATGGACTTGGCGCCGAGCGGGCCCAGTTTGTCGCTGGTGTCGGCGAAGTACACCTCGCTGCGCGGCACGTCCGCGAAGGAGGGGATGTGGTATTGCCGGAGGATGTCCGTAGTGACGCGGCCGGCGTCGTCCACCCTGACTTCCTCGTACAGCGCGGCACCGAGGGCCTGGGCGATGCCGCCTTCGATCTGGCCGCGGCACTGGCGCGGATTGACCACCATGCCGGCGTCGGCCGCCTGGACGCTTTGCAGGATCCGCAGCTCACCGGTCCCGGTGTTCACGGCCACCCGGAAACCCTGGACGTTGAACGCCACGGAGCGCGGCGTCCCGCCCCAGTGACCCTCGGCGGCGAGTTCGACGCCGGACTGCTTAGCGGCGTCGTATATTTCCGTCAGCGGCACCCGGGTTCCCTCGCGGACGACGGCGTCCGCCTCCAGCACGCACCCGGCGGCGGGGACCTGCCGGAGTCTGGCGGCGAAGGCGCGGATGCGCACGGCGAGGTCCTCGGCGGCGGCGAGCGTGGCCTTCCCGGCCACCACGGTGCCGGCCGAGCCGAACGCACCGGAGTCGTGCTCGACGAGGTCGGTGTCGGACTGCCGCACAGTGACGCGGGCGGCAGTGGTGGACAGGGCGGTGGCGGCGAGCTGGGCGTGGACGGTGGTGGTGCCGTTGCCAAATTCAGCCGTCCCGACGGCGGCGGCGTAGGTCCCGTCGGGCAGGAGCCGGAGCCGTGAGTGGGCAAAGTGGCCGCGCGGCGGGACGGTGTCGATCATGGACAGGGCGGAGCCCTCCCCCGTGACCCAGTCCGGGCCGAGGTCCTCGAGTCCGGCGACCCGGTAGCGTTCCCGGCCGCGGTCCAGGGCATCCTGTACCAGCCGGGTGCACTGGTCCAGGCCGTAACTGCCGTAGAGCACGTCCTCTTCGGGGTCGGGGTGGGTGGAGAGCATGTCGTCGCCCTCGCGGACCATATTGCGGCGGCGGAACTCCATCGGGTCCATGCCGATCCCGGTCGCGAGCTCGTCCATGCCGGATTCGATGGCGAAGATCACCTGGCTCAGCCCGTAGCCGCGGAACGCGCCGGACGGCACCGTGTTGGTATACACGGCGTGGGCATCCACTTTCTTGTTGGCGCAGTTGTACACGGCCAGGGATTCGCCGCAGCCGTGGAACATCACGCCCACGGAATGGTTGCCATAGGCGCCGGCGTTGGTCAGCACGTCCAGTTGAAGCGCCGTCAGTTTGCCCTCGTTGCTGGCGGCGGCCTTGAGGTGGATAGTGAACGGGTGCCGGGTGGTGGCGGCCGTGAACTGCTCGGTGCGGGTGAATTCAAGCTGCACCGGGCGCCGCAGTGTCAGCGCGGCGAGGGCCACAATGTCCTCGGTGAGGACTTCCTGCTTGCCGCCGAAGCCGCCGCCAACGCGGCCGGCCACCACCCGGATCTGTTCTTCCGGCAGACCGAAGACCCGGCCCAGGGTGCGCCGGACCAGGAAGGGCACCTGGCTGGACGTTCGGACCTGCAGCCGTCCATCGTCATCGATCGAGGCGATGGCGGCGTGGGTCTCCAGTGCGGTGTGCTGAACCCGCTGGGTCCGGTAGGTCTGCTCGTGGATGAAGTCCGCGGTGGCGAAGGACGCGGCGACGTCGCCCAGCTCGGAGTGCAGTTCGGCCACCACGTTCTGCTCCGGTCTGCCGATGCGGGCTGTGAGGGCGTCCTTGTCCCCGTGGATCGCCGGCGCACCCGGGTGCATCGCTTCTTCGGGAGTGAAGACGGCCTGCAGGACCTCGTATTCGACGGCCAGGGCGAGGACTCCGGCTTCCGCCGCGGCAACAGATTCAGCTACGACGGCGGCGACCTTTTGCCCGATGAACCGTACGACGTCGTCGAGGACCCGGGTGTCATCCGGGTCGTCGGTGTGCTGCTCGTGCTGGGCCGTGGAAAACAGCTGGGCCGGGGCGTCCTCATGGGTGAAGACGGCCACGACTCCGGGGACCTGCAACGCTGCGGACTTATCGATGGCGACCACCCGGGCGTGGGCGTACGGTGAGCGCAGCAGCTTCAGGTGCAGCAGTCCGGGCATTTCGTCGGCGGGGACGTCCAGGGTGTAGCGGGCCTGTCCCGTGACGACGGCGAAGCTGGCGGGTGCCGGAACGTCATCGCCCATTTGTCCGGGACGCGGTGCCGGCTGGCTTGGTCCGGCGACCCCGGATCCCGGACCTGCGGCGTCGGGGTGCCCTTCCCGCCCGCAGACAGCGTCTTCGATGGCGCGATAGCCGGTGCAGCGGCACAGATTGCCCTTGAGGTTCCGCGGCAGGTCCGCCTTCTGCTCGTCGTCGAAGGTGGCCGCCGTCATCACCATGCCCGCCGTGCAGAAACCGCACTGGAAGCCCTGCCGGTCCAGGAACTGCTGCTGCATCGGGTGGAGTGCTGTGGTCCCGGCGGCGCCGCCGCCTGGGGTGTCAGGTCCGCCGGGGTCACAGGTGGCAGCCAGTCCTTCGATCGTGGTGACGGCTCGTCCCGCTGCCCGGACGGCCGGGTAGATGCAGCTGTGCACCGGGGTTCCGTCCACGTGGACCGTGCAGGCCCCGCAGTCGCCGCCGTCGCAGCCCTTCTTGACGCCGAGGGCGCCCTGTTCCCGCAGGAACGTCCGCAGGCACTGGCCCGGCCGCGGGCTGTCCGCTGCCGCAGTCCCATTGACAACGATGCGGCTAGTGTCGGTGCGGCTGGTGTTGTTGGCCATGATCAGCGCCCTTCCTGCTGTGACTGTTCCGGTGTTGGTGTGGCGGGGCCGGGCGTGCGCCGTGGCGGCCAGAAGTCGCCGGAGACTCGGGCCGGGGCAACTCCTTCGGGCGCGGCCAGCTCCGCCCGGATTTCCTCTGCGAGCCGGTACGTCATGTCCTTCCGCCAGGCCGGCAGCCCGTGGATGTCATCGTGATAAAGCGAGTCCGGGATGGCAGCATCGAGGGCGGCGACCAGGGCCGACGCGGATGGGCCTGCGCCCCGAGCCGCCGTAATGCGCAGCTGCACGGGCCGTTTGGTGGCCGCCGTGACGGTCAGGACCAGTGCGCCGTGGGCGTCGGACCGTCCGATCAGCAGCGCGCCGGACCGCCCCAGGTTGCTCAGCGAGAGCCTGCGGAAGGCCACCCGCGAGGACAGGGCCGACGCCGGGAGGTGGATGCTGCGCAGGAGCTCGCCGGGGGCCAGGCAGTTCTTCGCGTCCCCCGTAACGAACTCGGCCACCGGCACGGTGCGGCTGGCGCCGCCGGGGCCGGGGCCGAAAATGGTGGCCGTGCCGTCGAGCGCGGCACAAAGCGAGATCATGGGGCCGGCCGGCAGCGAGGTACACAGGTTGCCGCCCACTGTGGACATGTTCCAGACCTTGAAGGAAGCCACAAAGGAGTCGCAGCAGGGACGGATCAGGTCCAGGGCCGGCCAGGCGGCTGCGCCGGCGACCACTTCACCCCGGTTCCTCCCTGCAACAAGGGCCAGCGCGTCCGAATCCGGCAGTGCGTACAGTTGTGCAACCGTGCATGTGGCCGCGATCTCGATACCCGAGTCGGTCACCGTGAGGGCGGGCCAGTTGGTGGCGCTGAGGTCCAGCAGCCGCCGGAGCGGCTCCTTGCCGAAGGCGAAGCTGCCGTAGGAGAACAAGACGGTGCCGCCGGCCAGCCAGGCATCCCCGTTGCGCCACTCGCCGGGATCCCCGGTGCGGACCACCGCTTCGATGGTGTTCATATCCATGGTGTCTCCTGGGGCTGCCGGGGTGAGGGGGTCAGGGTTGCGGCCTGTGGGGCGGCGGAGCTGCCGCCCCGGTGGTGGATCGGACCCGCACCGTCCTTCAAGGACTTGCACTGGGCCGGGGGACGATTTGCCCGGGATATTCCGGCCGAAGCTGTACCGTCGGGGTCCGTGCCGTGTCCGCGGCGCGCCAGGACCTCCGCCGTGATGGAGACCGCCACCTCGGCCGGGGTGACGGCTCCGAGGTCGAGGCCGATCGGCGAATGCAGCCGGGACAGTTCCGCGGCGGGCACGCCCGCGGCGAGGAGGGACTCGGCCCGCTGCTGGTGGCTTCGCCGCGATCCCATCGCACCTATATAGGCCAACTCGAGGCCCAGAGCGGTTTCAAGCAGCGGAATGTCGAATTTGGGGTCGTGTGTGAGGATGCAGACCACGGTCCGGGCGTCGGTCCTTCGCGCCGCGGCTTCCTGCGCGAGGTAGCGGTGGGGCCACGCGGTGACCACCTGGTCGGCGCCGGCGAACCTGTCCTGGGCCGCGAAAGCCGGGCGGGCATCACAGAGCGTCACGTCATATCCGAGTAGCTTGGCGGCCGGCAGCAGCGCCGCGCCGAAGTCGTTGGCGCCGAAGATCAGCAGCCGTGCCGGCGGGCGCCGGCTCTGCACCAGGAGGGTTACAGGCTCGTTGTTCGTGGCCCGAGCCTCCCGGACGCCAGCCGGTCCGGATGCCCGCTCGGCTGCGGGGCCGGACAGGCAACCGTCCGGTGGGGCGAGCCGGACCAGCCCGGTCTGTCCCCGGCGCAGCAGCGGCTCCACCTGGGCGGCTGCGGCCTGCACGAGCGCGCGGCCCGCCGGGCCGCCCCCGCCGGACGGGCCCAGCAGCAGGGCCAGTTCGGGGCAGGTTTCGGCCTGGTAGGCTGCGGGCTCCGGGACAACGACGGCGCCGCCGCCGTGCGCGTCGACCCTGCGGATCAGTGCCACAGGCGTTGCGGGTCCGCGGGCTCCAAGGGCGGCCAGGCTTTCACGCTGCAAGGTGCCTGGTTCGGTGCCCAGCGGTTCAATGTGGATTTCCAGTTCGCCGCCGCAGGTGAGCCCGGCTGCGAACGCGTCTTCGGCGCTGTAGCCGAAAACTTCACGGCGGGTGCCGCCGTCGCGCATGGCCTCCAACGCCAACTCCACCACGGCACCTTCGACGCAGCCGCCCGACAGGCTGCCCAGGACCTCGCCGGCCTCGGACACGATCATGGACGTTCCGAGCGGCCGGGGAACGGAACCTGCCGCCCCTACCACTGTGGCCACGGCGCACCGCTGCCCGCTAACGGCGGGCTGCCATTCCTGCAATGACGGCATCAGTTCCAGCATTGCTGCTCCCTCTTTCCCGGTGCGGCGATGATGTCCATATTCTTGTGCCCGTCATGGGCCGGTGGAAGGACCTTAGTAGTCAATTCGGGAATCAAGGGCATTCCATGTTGTGAAGGGTTCCAGGACGGCCGGCGCCTGCGGGTCGTGAAGTTCCAGTTTGCCCACAGGCATCAGGGCGTCGCGCTGGTCGTTTTCGAAGAATTCATAGAACACGGCGTCGTCGAAACCCGCGGACGCGGCGTCATGGCGGTCCGCCGCGAAGACCACCCGCGCGACCCGCGCCCACAGCGCGGACGCCAGACACATGGGGCAGGGCTCACAGCTGCTGTAAAGGATGGCTCCGGTGAGGGCGAAGGTGCCAAGTTCGCTGCACGCGCGGCGGATTGCGGTGACTTCGGCGTGCGCGGTGGGGTCGTTCAGGGCGGTGACGCGGTTGACGCCGTCGAACGCCTGTCCGTCCGCGGTGACAACGACGGCACCGAACGGTCCGCCGTTGTTCAGGACGTTTGCCGTGGCCAGCTCAATGGACCTGGCCAGATATGCCTGGGCGGTGGCGCTCATGATGCGGCTCCCTTGTGCTGTGGAAGCCGGTCCGACGAATGGGACGCAATGACCAGTTGCGACGGTTACCAGGCTTCAGCGCGTGCTTTTGAAGGTGTACTTGCGCCTGGTAGATAGCTTCTCCGGAAACCGGGGCCCGCCTTTGGCAAACTCCAGAGTAGCAGCGAAACGTGAGCTGCGCCATAGATTTTTGGAATCCTAGTTTCGTGATGTGAAATTCTGATTTCCGAGTGGTCACAATGCGCACTGTTGACGGGCACGCCTCCGCCAGCCTAGCCTGATCTCCAACCGGCGCCTCGAGCCGGACGCCTGGATCAGCAGACAGGCCCACACTGAGCTGGCCTACGTCCCTACGCTCAGACAGGAAACCTGCCATGCCTACGCGCCCCTCCGACTCCCGCCTTTGGATCCGCAATCCCCTTGGAGCTTTCACCGCCAACGCCCTCGACGCCTCCGGCGGAATCGTGGTGAGCGGCGGAATCATCGTCGAAGTTCTGGCCGCCGGCCAGCAGCCGTCGGCACCATGCCAGGAAACGTTCGACGCCGGCAACCACGTCCTGCTGCCCGGCCTGATCAACACCCATCACCACTTCTACCAGACGCTCACCCGAGCCTGGGGCCCGGTGGCAAACGCCCCCTTGTTCCCGTGGCTGCAGAAGCTATACCCGGTATGGGCGCGGCTCACCCCGCGGGACCTGGAGCTGGCAGCCACCGTTGCCCTGGCAGAACTCCTGCTTTCCGGCTGCACCACGGCCGCGGACCACCACTACCTCTTTCCCTCCGGCCTGGAAGACGCCATCGACATCGAGGTCGGCGCGGTCCGGAAACTGGGAATGCGGGCGACCCTCACCCGGGGGTCGATGACCCTCGGGGAGGACGACGGCGGCCTGCCTCCGCAGTCCACCGTGCAGGCGGCGGATATCATCCTGACGGACAGCGAGAGGCTCATCGGCGAGTACCACGAACGGGGCGACGGCGCAGTCATCCAGATCGCCCTCGCCCCGTGTTCACCGTTTTCCGTGACGCAGGAGATTATGTCCAACAGCGCCGCCATGGCCGAGCGCCTGGATGTCCGGCTCCACACCCATCTCGCCGAGACGCTGGATGAGGAGGAGTTCTGCCGGGAGAAATTCGGACTACGCACCGTGGAGTACCTGGAAAGTGTCGGCTGGCTCAGCGGCAGGACCTGGCTGGGGCACGGCATTCACTTCAGCGACGCCGAGATTGCGGCGCTGGGAGCCGCAGGGACCGCCGTCGCGCATTGCGCCACCTCCAACATGCGGCTGGCATCGGGCACCGCTCGGGTGATTGAGCTTGAGGATGCCGGCGTCCCGGTGGGACTGGGCGTGGATGGTTCGGCGTCGAACGATGCCTCAAACATGATCCTTGAGGCGCGGCAGGCACTGTATCTGCAGCGCCTGCGGTACGGCGCCCAGGTGCCGGTGGAACGGGCCCTGGGGTGGGCCACCCGGGGGTCGGCCGCGGCCCTCGGCCGGCCGGACCTGGGCCAACTGGCGCCCGGGATGCAGGCTGACCTGGCCCTTTTCCGGCTTGACGAGCTGCGGTTCTCCGGCAGCCACGACCCGCTGGCCGCGCTCCTGCTCTGCGGGGCGGACCGGGCCGACCGCGTCATGGTGGCTGGCCAGTGGCGGGTGGTCGACGGGCAGATTCCAGGGCTGGATATCGCCGGGCTCATCGCGGAGCACTCGGCGGCTGCGCGGAAACTGGTCGGCGACTAGGGCCGGCGCGCCCATCCGACAGCCGGCCGTTACGCGACGGCGCGGCCTGTGTTCGGACGCCGTCAGGGCTGCCGGCGTCCGAACACAGGCAGCATCCGGAACCAGCGGGAGATGCCGCCTGATGTCCGCTCATGGTCGGCCGGGATGTAGAAGTCCGGGTCCGTGCCGCCGAAAGGCAGATACAGCTCTTGACCGGCGGCCGGAAAATCAGCGGCAACGCCCTTATCCTGCGGGTCCATCGGTTCCTCCTCGTTCCCGGCGCGGCCCCCAGTCCCTCAAGGGCCGCGCCGGGGCTGCATCCACTTTTCCACATTTTGGAAAATTTTTATTGTTATGTGGAAATCTTAGGGAGCGCCGCAGCGGCGGTCAAGGGCCGAGGCCGGACCGCCGGGAGGAGCGCCAGTCACAATCCGATTTTTGAAAAAGTGATGTACACCACGGCCCTGCCGGGCTAGTGTTTAAACCAACTCGTGGCGTAGGTCACGTAACCTGGGAGCAGCAGGCAGGGTTGTAATGAGCTGACGTCACTGGACGTCGGCTCTTTTTGTTGGGTCGGCTCCATCGGAAACGCGTGCGAAACACGCGCTTAATTTCAATGATGGAACCTAGGTTCCACATCACGGAAGTTGGGAATAGCCATGAGCAACAAGATCATCCTCGGCCACAACCAGTACGGAAAGGCCGAAGTCCGGGTCGTCAAAATCACCCGGGACACGGACCGCCACGAGATCGAGGACCTGAACGTCACCTCACAGCTCCGCGGCGATTTCGCCGCCGCACACCTTGCGGGCGACAACGGTCATGTCGTCGCCACCGACACCCAGAAGAACACGATCTACGCTTTCGCCCGGGAGGGCGTCGGCTCCCCGGAAGCGTTCCTTCTGCGGTTGGGCGAGCACTTCACCTCGAGCTTCGACTGGGTCTCCGGCGGCCGGTGGGAAGCGGAGTCGTACAGTTGGGACCGCATCCAGGCGCACGGCGCCGAGCACGACCACTCCTTCGTCCGCAACGGCCAGGAGGTGCGCACCGCGGTATTGGTCCGGGACGGCGCCGACGTGCACCTGATTTCCGGGCTCAAGGACCTCACGGTCCTCAAGTCCACGCAGTCCGGCTTTGTGGGCTACCCACGGGACAAATACACTACGCTGCCGGAAACCACGGATCGTATCCTTGCCACGGACGTCTCCGCCCGCTGGCGCTTCAAGACCGGCACCGACTTCAGCACCACCGACTTCAACAAGAGCTACGACGACGTCAAGAGCCTGCTATTGGAAGGGTTTAGCGAAAACTACTCCCACGCCCTGCAGCAGACGCTTTTCGACATGGGCGCCAAGGTCCTCGAGGCCCACGGAGAGATCGACGAGATCAAGTTCTCCATGCCCAACAAGCACCATTTCCTCGTCGATCTCTCACCGTTTGGCCTCGACAACCCCAACGAGGTCTTCTTTGCCGCGGACCGGCCCTACGGCCTGATCGAGGCCACGGTCCAGCGCGAGGACGCCGGCCCCGCGGAGATCGCCTGGAGCGGTATCGCAGGATTCTGCTAGGCCGGTCCCGGAACCGCGCGCTTGCCCGGCGCGACCCCGGGTTCTTGTCCGGTCTTACGCTGCTCCGGCACGGGGAACAGCCGGACAAGAACCCAGGGAAACGGGCCGAATTGCTTTGCCACAACTGTTAGCCAGACACCGTTAGCCAGACAAAGACGTCTGCCATGAACCAAGAAAGTCTGCCATGAACACCAAGAAGAAATTAGCCGCGACAGCGGCACGCGCCGCTCGGTCCGGTCGCCCCGAAGACCAGCGCCTGCCGCTGGGAAGCACATTCGCGTACGGATTGCAGCACGTTCTCACCATGTACGGCGGAATCATCGCCCCGCCGCTGATCATCGGCGCGGCCGCCGGCATGTCGTCGCAGGACATCGGCCTGCTGATCGCCGCCTGCCTCTTCGTCGGCGGCCTCGCCACCATCCTGCAGACCATCGGCATCCCGTTCTTCGGGTCCCGGCTCCCGCTCGTGCAGGGCGTTTCATTTGCCGGCGTTTCCACGATGGTGGCGATCGTCCACGGCGGTGGCGGCATCCAGGCCGTGTTCGGCTCCGTCATCGCGGCATCGCTGATCGGGCTGCTCATCACGCCCCTGTTCTCGAAGATTATCCGCTTCTTTCCTCCGGTGGTGACCGGTGTGGTCATTACCACCATCGGCCTGACGCTGATGCCGGTTGCCGCCAACTGGGCCATGGGCGGCAACAGCAAGGCGCCGGACTACGGAAGCGTGGCAAACATCGGCCTCGCCGCGGTCACCATGGCGATTGTCCTGCTACTCAGCAAGGTGGGGAATGCCGCGATCTCGAGGCTTTCGATCCTGCTCGCGATGGTTCTGGGCACCTTGATCGCCTTCGCAGTCGGCATGGCAGATTTTTCCAAGGTGGCCCAGGGCGCAATCGTCGCCTTCCCCACACCGTTTGCTTTCGGCCCTCCCACCTTTGAGGTCGCCTCGATCATTTCGATGCTGATCGTCATCCTGGTCACCCTGACCGAAACCTCGGCCGACATCATTGCCGTGGGCGACATCGTCGGCACCAAGGTTGATTCCAGGCGGATTGGCGACGGTCTCCGGGCGGACATGCTCTCCAGCGCCATCTCGCCGCTGTTCAACTCATTCACCCAGAGCGCCTTCGCCCAGAACGTGGGCCTGGTTGCCATCACTGGCGTCAAGAGCCGCTTCGTGGTCAGCGCCGGCGGGCTCATCCTGGTGGTCCTCGGCCTGCTTCCCGTCCTGGGCCGCGTCGTGGCCTCGGTGCCGACGCCCGTCCTGGGCGGTGCAGGCGTCGTCCTCTTCGGCACCGTCGCCGCAAGCGGCATCCGGACCCTCGCCAAAGTGGAATACCGCAACAACATGAACCTGATCGTCGTCGCGGCGTCACTGGGCTTCGGCATGATTCCGATCGCCGCACCGACCTTCTACGACAAGTTCCCCACCTGGTTCAGCACCATCTTCCACTCCGGCATCAGCTCGGCAGCCCTCATGGCCATCCTGCTGAACCTGCTCTTCAACCACCTGAAGGCCGGGAACTCCGAGAACCAGTCGGTCTTCGTGGCCGGAACCGACAGGGTCATCCGTCAGGAAGACCTTAAATGCCTCGCTGAGGGCGACCGCTACGAGAACGGCAAACTGTTTGACTGCGACGGCAAGGAAGTTCCCGTAGAGCAGTCCAGGATTGCAGCCGACGAGCACTAGGCGTCCGTCCATCCCGCACACGGCAGCGACTTGCGGGGCCTACCACCGTAGGTCCCGCTTGTCGTGCGTCCGGATCCGGACGGCGGCGTTTTGCCCCGGCGGATCAGCCCTGCTTGAGCTCGTCCGAGATCGCGCGGGCGGCCTCCCGCAGCAGCGGCACGGCCTTGTCCGCGAATGCCTGGTCCACCCGGGACACGGGCCCGGACACGGAGATGGCGGCCGGCGTCGGGGCATCGGGGATGGCCATCGCGAAGCACCGCACCCCAACCTCCTGCTCTTCCTCGTCAATGGAGTAGCCGCGCTGGCGGATGAGCTTCAGGTCTTCCAGGAGCGTATCGACGTCGCCAATGCTCTTGGGGGTGGGCGTCGGCATCCCCTGGCGTCCGACGATGCCGCGGACCGTGTCATCGTCCAGCTGGGCCAGGATCGCCTTGCCCATGCCGGTGGCGTGCATGTAGCCGCGCTTGCCCACCTCGGTGAACATGCGCATCGAGTGCAGCGACGGCACCTGGGCGACGTAGATGACCATGTCGGAGTCCAGGACACCCATATTGGCCGTTTCACCCAGCCGGTCCACAAGAGACTTGAGCTGGGGCCTGGCCAGCGAGCCGAGCTGCTTGTTGGCCGCCTCACCCAGGCGGATCAGGCGCGGCCCCAGCGCGTAGCGGCGGTTCGGCAGCTGCCGGATGTACCCCAGGGCAACGAGGGTGCGCAGGAGCCGGTGAATGGTGGGAAGGGGCAGATCGGTGGAATTGGACAGCTCGCTGAGGGTGACCTCGCCGCCCGCATCGGTAATCAGTTCCAGAAGTTCGAAGACGCGCTCAACGGACTGCACGCCTCCCGAGGGCTTATCAGCCATAAAGATTCTCTCCTGCGCGTCGGCGTCGACATTTCTTATCCACATCGTGAAATACAGCTGAAAACCAAAGATACAGCACCCCGCCACCCGGCCAATGACACAACAAGGGTTGTTTTTCCACTAAGCAGATAATAATATCCATAATACGAAAACATCCATCGAAGCGTGAGCGGCCCGTCACGGGCCATACCAGGAGGAACTCAATGGCGAACCCCAGCCCCGGAAATTCGATCACCCTGCGCGTGGAAGCGCCGTCCAGCTTCACCGCCACCAGCGAACTGGCGGCGGCAGTCGGCGGAGCAGGCGCGGCCATCACCGCCCTGGACGTCACCGAATCCCACCACGACACGCTCGTCGTCGACGTCACCTGCAACACCACCGACGACGACCACGCGGCCCGCGTCAAGGACGCCCTCAACGCGCTCGACGGCGTGAAGGTCCAGCATGTCTCGGACCGCACCTTCCTGATGCACCTTGGCGGGAAGCTCGAGGTGGTCCCGAAGGTGGCCCTGCGCAACCGCGACGACCTCTCCCGCGCCTACACCCCCGGCGTCGCCCGCGTCTGCCTGGCGATCGCGGAGGACCCCTCCGCCGCGAGGAACCTGACCATCAAGCGCAACACCATCGCCGTCGTCACCGACGGCTCCGCCGTCCTGGGCCTGGGCAACATCGGCCCGGCCGCGGCGCTCCCGGTCATGGAAGGCAAGGCCGCCCTCTTCAAGCAGTTCGCCAACGTCGATGCCTGGCCGGTCTGCCTGGACACCCAGGACACCGAGGAAATCATCATGATCGTCAAGGCCCTCGCCCCCGTCTACGGCGGCGTGAACCTGGAAGACATCGCCGCGCCGCGCTGCTTCGAGATTGAAAACCGGCTCCGTGCGGAACTGGACATCCCGGTCTTCCATGACGACCAGCACGGCACCGCGATCGTCACCCTGGCCGCCCTGGTCAATGCCCTGCGCGTGGTGGGCAAGAAGCTCGCCGATGTCAAGATCGTGGTCTCCGGCGTCGGCGCCGCAGGCTCGGCCATCATCCAACTGCTCAAGGCCCAGGGCGCCAACCACATCATCGCCGCCGGCCGCTCCGGCGCCATCCACCACGGCGCCAAATACGACGACGAACACCGCTCCTGGATCGCGGCCAACACCAACGAGGCCGGCTTCTCGGGCTCCCTGCACGAGGCCCTCAAGGGTGCGGACGTCTTCATCGGCGTCAGCGCCCCCAACGTGATCGGCGAGGAGCAGGTTGCCTCCATGGCCAAGGATGCGATCGTCTTTGCCATGGCCAACCCCACGCCGGAAATCGACCCGGTGATCGCGTCGAAGCACGCGGCCGTTGTGGCCACCGGCCGCAGCGACTACCCCAACCAGATCAACAACGTACTGGCCTTCCCGGGCTTCTTCCGCGGGCTGCTCGACGCCGGCGCCTCCGACATCATCCCGGAAATGCTGGTGGCCGCCGCGAAGGCAATCGCCAACCGCGTGGCGGACGATGAGCTCAATGCCAGCTACATCATCCCCAGCGTCTTCGACCCGCACGTTGCCGCCGACGTCGCCGCCGCCGTCGCCGCGGCGGCGCGCGCGAACTCCGCGCACGCCGCCACCCGCGCCGTCCCGGCCCACGCCTGATTCGCAGCCTAGGAAAGGACCAGAAATGGCTCTCACCGTCACCGATCCCCAGCCCGTCGACCGGGCTGGGGAAATCCTGACCCCGGAGGCTCTCGCCTTCGTCGAGGAACTTCACCTCCGCTTTGCCGGAACCCGTGCCGAACTTCTCAAGGCCAGAGCCGTCAAGCGCGAGCACGTTGCCCGGACCGGCCGCCTGGACTTCCTGCCGGAGACCCGGGAAATCCGCGACGCCGACTGGAGCGTTGCTCCGGCACCGGCAGCCCTGAAGGACCGCCGGGTCGAGATGACCGGGCCGGCCGCCCCGGCCAAGATGGCCATCAACGCGCTGAACTCCGGCGCCAAGGTGTGGCTCGCCGACCTCGAGGACGCCAGCACGCCCACCTGGTCCAATGTGGTCGAATCGATCCTCAACCTCCGCGACGCCGCCGAGGGAACACTGAAGTACACCTCGCCCGAAGGCAAGGAGTACGCGCTGCGCACTGACGCCCCGCTCGCCGTCGTGGTGGCCCGGCCCCGCGGCTGGCACATGGGCGAACGGCACCTGCTGATCGGCGGGGAACACACGATCGGCGCCCTGGTGGACTTCGGCCTGCACTTCTTCCACACCGCCAAGCGGCTCCTGGAGAACGGCCACGGACCGTACTACTACCTGCCCAAGATGGAGAGCCACCTCGAGGCACGGCTGTGGAACGAGATCTTCGTCTTCGCGCAGGACTATCTCGGCATCCCGCAGGGCAC
Organism: Arthrobacter humicola; assembly: GCF_039531445.1. Classification (NCBI taxonomy): domain Bacteria; kingdom Bacillati; phylum Actinomycetota; class Actinomycetes; order Micrococcales; family Micrococcaceae; genus Arthrobacter; species Arthrobacter humicola. Next base: position 21,862 of record NZ_BAAAQB010000034.1, read on the forward strand.
CGTCCGCGCCACCGTCCTGATCGAGACCATCCCGGCGGCCTTCGAGATGGACGAGATCCTCTTCGAACTCCGCGACCACGCCTCCGGCTTGAACGCCGGACGCTGGGACTACCTGTTCAGCATCATCAAGTACTTCCGGGACGCCGGCGAGAGCTTTGTCCTTCCCGACCGGGCCAGCGTCGCCATGACCGCGCCGTTCATGCGGGCCTACACCGAACTCCTGGTCAAGACCTGCCACCGCCGCGGCGCCTTTGCCATGGGCGGCATGGCGGCGGTAATCCCCAACCGGCGCGAACCCGAGGTGACCGCTCAGGCCTTCGAGAAGGTCCGGGCGGACAAGACCCGCGAGGCCAACGACGGCTTCGACGGCTCCTGGGTGGCGCACCCGGACCTGGTGCCGATCTGCCGCGAGGTGTTCGACTCCGTCCTGGGTGCGCGGCCCAACCAGCTGGACAAGCAGCGGCCCGAGGTCAGCGTCACCGCCGAGCAGCTTCTGGACATCCGTTCCGCCCAGGGCCAGGTGACCGAGGCAGGCATGCGCCTGAACCTCTACGTGGCCGTGGCCTACACCGCCGTCTGGATCTCCGGAAACGGCGCCGTGGCCATCCACAACCTGATGGAGGACGCCGCCACGGCAGAAATCTCGCGGTCCCAGGTCTGGCAGCAGATCCGCAACCACTCGGTGCTCGCCGACACCGGCCGGACCGTCACCCGCGAACTGGTGTCCGCCATCCTCGCCGAGGAGACCGAGAAGCTCCGCGGCGAGGTGGGCGAGGACGCTTTTGCGAAGCACTACCTTCCGGCCAGCCGCCTGATCGGCGACATCTGCCTGTCCGAGGACTACACCGATTTCCTCACCACCCCGGCCTACGAGCTGGTGGGCTGAAGCATGGCAGCCACCTCCGCCGGCGCCGGACTGCACCGAAGCAGCCAGGGACCGGTGACGCAGTCCCTGTCCGGGGCCGACCTCGCCAGGATTGACGCGCAGCTCGCCGATACCGACCGGCTGCTGGAGCGCAACTACCCGGGCGATGACGGCTCCCGCCAGCCCGTGCACACGGTCTACGTTCCCGCCGACCGCTTCAGCCCGGAGTTCACCGCCGACTGGGGCGCCCAGGCCCTCGCCGCGGTGGACGCCCGCGGCGGCGTCGAAAGCCTGTGCGCACTGCAGGGCCAGGACGCCGACCTGGCCGCCGCCGTCGCGCCCCGGGTCCGGGCCAAACTCTCAACCGAGCCCGTCGAGGACCTCCGGCTGGACTTCGAGGACGGGTTCGGGGACCGGGGCGACGACGCCGAGGACACCGCCGCTGTCGCCGCGGGGTCCGCCGTGGCCACCGCCGTCGCCGCCGGCACCGCGCCGCCGTTCATCGGAATCCGTTTCAAGTGCTTCGAAGCCGCCACCCGGGCCCGGGGACTGCGGACCCTGGACCTCTTCGTGTCGCAGCTGGCCGCGGCCGGCGAACTCCCGGATGGGCTCATCCTCACCCTGCCCAAGGTCACCACCGTGGCGCAGGTGGAGGCCATGGCCTTCGCCGTGTGCCGGCTCGAGGACGTCCACTCGCTCCCCGCGGGCCGGCTCCGGTTCGAGGTGCAGGTGGAAACACCGCAGCTCATCCTGGGCCCGGACGGGACCTCTCCGGTGGCGCGCCTGCCGCACGCGGTGCCCGGCCGGATCAGCGGGCTGCACTACGGGACGTACGACTACTCCGCGTCGCTGCAGATCTCGGCCGAATACCAGTCCATGGAGCATCCCGTGGCGGACTTCGCCAAGGAAGTCATGCAGCTTGCCGTGGCCGGCACCGGCATCCGGCTCTCCGACGGCTCCACCAACATCATCCCGGTGGGCGACAACGTGGAACAGGCCTGGCAGCTCCACGGCCGGCTGGTCCGCCGGTCGCTGGAACGCGGCTACTACCAGGGCTGGGACCTCCACCCGGCCCAGCTGCCCAGCCGGTTTGCCGCGACCTACGCCTTCTACCGGCAAGGGCTCCCCGCTGCCGCTGCCCGGCTCCGCAATTACGTGGAACAAACCGGCGGTGGCGTCATGGATGAGCCCGCCACCGCACGCGCCCTGGCGGCCTTTGTGCTGCGCGGCGTCCAATGTGGCGCTGTCGGCGCCGATGAAGTCCTGGCGCTGGCCGGCGTCGGACTTCCCCAGCTCACCGTGCTGGCCCACCCGCGGCTGGCCGCTTCCTCCACCCCCTCAGCGAAAAGGACACACCCATGAGCAACTACTTTTCACCCGAAGGCGGTCTCCCGCCCCAGACCCAGCTCCTCACCGACCGCGCCGTGGTCAAGGAGGCCTACACCGTCATCCCCAAGGGGGTGCTGCGCGACATCGTCACCAGCAACCTTCCCGGCTGGACCAACACCCGGTCCTGGATCATCGCCCGGCCCATCGCCGGCTTTGCGACGACGTTCTCGCAGCTGATTGTCGAGGTGGGCCCGGGCGGCGGCAGCGACAAGCCCGAGGCAGAGGCCGGCGTTGAAGGCGTGATCTTCCTGACCAAGGGCGAACTGACACTGACCCTCGACGGCGAAATCCACCACCTCGAGGCCGGCGGCTATGCCTACCTCGCCGCCGGCTCGGACTGGAAAGTGTCCAACGACTCCGCCGGGGAGGCCGCCAGCTTCCAGTGGATCCGCAAGGCCTACGAGCCCCTGGAAGGCTTCACGGCCAAATCCTTCGTCACCCGTGACCAAGACGTCGAGCCGCGGCCCATGCCGAACACCAACGGGGCCTGGGCCACCACCCGCTTCGTGGACCCCGACGACCTCGCCCACGACATGCACGTCAACATCGTCACGTTCCAGCCCGGGGCGTCCATCCCCTTCGCCGAAACCCACGTGATGGAACACGGACTCTTCGTCCTGGAGGGCAAAGCCGTCTACCGCCTCAACGACGACTGGGTGGAAGTCGAGGCCGGCGACTTCATGTGGCTCCGCGCCTTCTGCCCGCAGGCCTGCTACGCCGGCGGCCCGGGTCCGTTCCGCTACCTGCTCTACAAGGACGTCAACCGCCAGATCCGCCTGACCTAAGGCAGGTCCGCGCCGAACCGGTGCACGCACTGCTGGTCCGCACATTGCTGCTCCAGCGAGTGCTGATCCGCGCTGTGCTGAATCACCCTGTGGAGTCCGCCCCGCCTGTCGGGGCGGGCTCCTTCGTGGTTCCGGACTCTTTCGTGGTTCCGGGGCCGTGCGCGCCTCCGCACCAAATGTGGTTCCCAAGCCGGAAACCCTTGCGGCCCGGGCGATGCTTGCTAGCCTGAGGCTGTGAAGTACGAATCCCTGTGGATCGGAATGCTCCTTGGCGCGGCCCTCGGCTTCGCCATCGGAGTCACGACCGTCGACAAGCCGTTCACAGGCCTGCTGATCGGCCTGGGCATCGGCGCGCTCGTGGGCCTGGCAGCCCGGAAAGATCCCACGAAGCGGTAGAACCACCCTTCGCCGGATCCGCAGCACCCCCGCGCCCTTCCCGGACGTACGCCGCTTGACGCGCACCCCTTGACTCTCCTGCCCTAACTTCCCTACACTTTTCATAAAGCAGAATCTAAATTCCACAAAGCGGAAATCGCAGGAAACGGTCTGCAAGGCAACGAAGCCCGGGATCCAGCTCCCGCCCACACCGGAAGGAACCCACAATGACGTACACCGTGAACTGCTCCATCCTCCTGACGGAGCTCCCTCTCCTGGAACGCCCGGCCGCGGCGAAGGCCGCCGGTTTTGACGCCGTCGAATTCTGGTGGCCCTTCGAGACCTCCGTCCCTACCGACGCCCAGGTCACCCGGTTCGAGAACGCCATCACCGATGCCGGCGTGCAGCTCACCGGCCTGAACTTCAACGCCGGCGACATGCCCGCCGGAGACCGGGGCCTCGTGTCCTGGAAGGGCCGCAGCGCCGAATTCAAGGACAACATCGACGTCGTCGCCGGGGTCGGCGCGCGACTCGGCTGCACCGCCTTCAACGCCCTCTACGGCAACCGCCAGGAGGAGCACTCCCCCGAGGAACAGGACGAACTGGCCGTACAGAACCTGGCCGCCGCAGCCGCCGGAGTCGCCCGGATCGGCGGAACCGTCCTGCTGGAACCGGTCAGCGGCGCGGCCCGCTACCCGCTGCTAACCGCGGCGGATGCTCTCGACGTCATCGCCCGGGTCAAGAACGAAACCGGCGCGGAGAACATCAAGCTCCTGGCCGACTTCTACCACCTGGCGGTCAACGGTGACGACGTCGCTGCCGTCATCGAAGGCCACGCCAAAGACTTCGGCCACATCCAGATCGCCGACAGCCCCGGCCGCGGCGCCCCCGGAACCGGGACCCTGCCGCTGGGCGAATGGATCACCCGCAGCCGCGAACTCGGCTACGAGGGCTACATCGGCCTCGAATACAAGGAACCGGCGGAAACCGCCTTCGCCTGGGCCATCCGCCAGCACGCCGCAGGCTAGCCCCACCCGCCCGCGCTAACAAGACTTCAGTAAAGGAAACACAATGAGCAACGTTGCAGTGATCGGACTCGGCATCATGGGCCTGCCCATGGCCATCAACCTCGTCAAGGCCGGCCACGCGGTCACCGGCTTCAACCGGAGCCAGGACAAGATCGACAAGCTCGTCTCCGAAGGCGGTCGCGGCGCCGGCAGCATTGCCGAGGCCGTCAAGAACGCCGACGTCGTCATCACCATGGTCCCGGACTCCCCCGATGTTGAAGGCGTCGTCAGCGGCGCCGACGGCGTGTTCGCCAACGCGAAGCAGGGCGCGCTCTGGATCGACGCATCCAGCATCCGCCCCGACGTCGCCAAGCGTTTGGCCGGCGACGCCAAGGCAGCCGGCATCCGTCCCCTCGATGCCCCGGTCTCCGGCGGCGAACAGGGCGCCATTGATGCCGCGCTGTCCATCATGGTGGGCGGCGACGCCGCTGACTTCGAGGCCGCCCAGGACGTCCTGACGGCCGTCGGCAAGACCATCGTCCACGTCGGCCCGTCCGGTTCCGGCCAGACCGTCAAGGCAGCCAACCAGCTGATCGTCGCGGTCAACATCGAGGTCCTGGCCGAGGCGATTGCCTTCCTCGAGGCCTACGGCGTGGACACCGACGCCGCACTCAAGGTCCTCGGCGGCGGACTCGCCGGCTCCAAGGTCCTGGACCAGAAGGGCCAGAAGATGCTGGACCGCAACTTCGACCCCGGATTCCGCCTGGCCCTGCACCACAAGGACCTCGGCATCGTCACCTCCGCTGCCCGCGAGGCCAACGTCGCCATCCCCCTCGGCGCCGTCGTCGCGCAGCTCGTCGCCGCCACCGTCAACCAGGGCGACGGCGGACTGGACCACTCGGGCCTCTTCAAGCAGGTCCTCCAGCTCAGCGGTCGAAAGTAACCCAGGCCGGAACCAAGCAGCCCGGCGACAGGCCGGAACCAAGCAAAACAGGGCAACCGCCGTCGTACTTCACGACGGCGGCTCCCCCTCCACACCCAAAACAGACTTTCAAGGAGCACACCATGACGAAGATGCGCACTGTTGACGCAGCCGTCGCCATCCTGGAAAAGGAGGGCGCCACCGAGGCGTTCGGCCTGCCAGGGGCGGCAATCAACCCGTTCTATTCCGCGATGCGGGCCCACGGCGGCATCCGCCACACCCTGGCCCGCCACGTTGAGGGCGCCAGCCACATGGCCGACGGCTACTCCCGCGCGGCGGACGGTAACATCGGCATCTGCATCGGCACGTCCGGCCCCGCAGGAACGGACATGATCACCGGGCTGTACGCAGCCTGGGCAGACTCCATCCCGATGCTCTGCATCACCGGCCAGGCCCCGGTTGCCAAGCTGCACAAGGAAGACTTCCAGGCCGTGGACATCGAGTCCATCGCCAAGCCCGTCACCAAGATGGCCATGACCATCCTGGAGCCCGGCCAGGTACCCGGCGCCTTCCAGAAGGCCTTCCAGCTGATGCGCTCCGGCCGCCCGGGCCCGGTGCTTCTGGACCTGCCCATCGACGTTCAGATGGCCGAGATCGAGTTCGACATCGAGACCTACGAGCCGCTGCCCGTGGAAAAGCCGAAGGCCAGCCGCAAGCAACTGGCAAAGGCCTTTGACATGCTGACGGCCGGCGAACGCCCGCTGATCGTGGCCGGCGGCGGCATCATCAACGCCGGCGCCTCCGAGCAGCTGGTGGAACTGGCCGAACTGCTGGGCGTTCCGGTCATCCCCACCCTGATGGGCTGGGGCGCGATCCCGGACGACCACGAGCTCATGGCCGGCATGGTGGGCCTGCAGACGTCCCACCGCTACGGCAACGAGAACTACCTGCGCAGCGACTTCGTGATCGGCATCGGCAACCGCTGGGCCAACCGCCACACCGGCGGCGTGGACACCTACACGGCCGGCCGCACGTTCGTGCACATCGATATCGAGCCCACCCAGATCGGCCGCGTGTTCTCACCGGACCTGGGCATTGCCTCCGACGCCGGCGCAGCCCTGGCAGGGCTGGTCGAGCTCGCCCGCGAGCGCAAGGCTGCCGGCACCCTGCCGGACTACAGCGCCTGGGCGGCCGAGTGCGCCGAGCGCAAGGCCAGCCTGCACCGCAAGACACACTTCGAAAACATCCCGATCAAGCCGCAGCGCGTGTACGAGGAGATGAACAAGTCCTTCGGCAAGGACACCACGTACGTGTCGACCATCGGCCTGTCACAGATCGCCGGCGCACAGATGCTGCACGTGTTCGGCCCCCGCAAGTGGATCAACGCCGGCCAGGCCGGCCCGCTGGGCTGGACTGCCCCGGCCGCCCTCGGCGTTGTCCGCGGCAAGCCGGACGAGACCGTTGTTGCCCTGTCCGGTGACTACGATTTCCAGTTCATGATCGAGGAACTGGCCGTGGGCGCGCAGTTCAACCTGCCTTACATCCACGTGGTGGTCAACAACTCCTACCTGGGCCTGATCCGCCAGTCCCAGCGCGGCTTCAACATGGAACAGAACGTGTCCCTGGCGTTCGAGAACATCAACTCCACTGACCTCTCGGCAACGGCAAGCGGCTACGGCGTGGACCACATCAAGGTGGCCGAAGGCCTGGGCTGCAAGGCCGTCCGCGTGGAGGACCCCAACGACCTGGCGTCCGCTTTCGACAAGGCCAAGGCGCTGGCCGGCGAGTTCAAGGTTCCCGTGGTGGTGGAAGTGATCCTGGAAAAGATCACCAACATCTCGATGGGTGTGGAGATCAACGCGGTCAACGAGTTCGAAGAACTGGCCGAGACCGCCGAAGACGCCCCGACCGCCATCCTGGCGATGCAGGCCTGAGATGCGGGTGGTCATAGCGCCGGACAAGTTCAAAGGCTCGCTCTCGGCCCCGGACGTTGCCCGGCACGTTGAAACGGGGCTCCAACGGGCCTGTGGCGGCAACCTTGAGGTACTCAGGATTCCCGTGGCCGACGGCGGCGAGGGCACCCTCGATGCCGCCGTCGGCTCGGGCTTCGCGCGCCGGAGCGCCGTCGTCAGCGGCCCCACCGGTGAGCCGGTCCGCGCGGACTTCGCCGTCCGCGGTCGCGTTGCCGTCATCGAGATGGCCACCGCCTCCGGGCTCGCCGTGCTGCCCGGAAGTGGCGCCGGTGCCGCGCCGGATTCGGCGAGCGCCACCGGCGCCAGCAGCCTGGGCACCGGCGAACTGATCCGCGCAGCGCTCGACGCCGGGTGCCGGCAGATCATCCTCGGGGTCGGCGGGAGCGCCAACACCGACGGCGGCGCCGGCGTCCTGCAGGGTCTCGGCGCCAGGTTGCTCGACGCCGACGGCCGTGAGCTGCCGCTCGGTGGGGCAGCCCTCGCCCGGCTGGCCTGGATCGACTTCTCCGGGTTCGATTCCCGCCTGGACGAGGCACGCTTCGTGCTCGCCAGCGACGTCGACAACCCGTTGCTCGGACCGTCCGGCGCCGCACGCATCTTCGGCCCGCAAAAGGGCGCCACCCCCGCCGACGTCGTGCTCCTGGATGCGGCATTGGCCCACTTCGTGCAGGTCCTGACTTCCGAGATCGGCCCCCGGGCGCTCCGGGCAGCCGAGGCTCCGGGCGCGGGCGCAGCCGGCGGCGTGGGCTACGCGGCGATCGCGGCACTGGCCGCGACCCGCCGGCCGGGCATCGACGTCGTCCTCGAATTCACCGGGCTGGCAGAGCGGCTGTCCGGCGCGGACCTGGTGATCACCGGCGAAGGCAGCCTGGACGAACAGACTCTGCTGGGTAAGACTCCCGCGGGCGTTGCCCGGGCGGCCCGGCGCGCCGGGGTCCCGGTGGTCGCGGTCTGCGGCCGCACCACCCTGACACCGGAACAGCAGAAGGAATCCGGATTCCAGCAGGTCTACCCGCTGACTTCGCTGGAGGCCAAGGTAGAAACATGTATAGCCGAAGCAGGTCCCCTGCTTGAACAATTGGGAAAGCGCATCGGCGCGGAACTGTCGGGCCTGGTCCCGGCCAGCACCGCACCAGCGAAAATTGCCTGCACAAAGGAGCCCCTCAATGTCTGAAGAACGCTTTGACCTCGTCATCCGGGGCCGGCGCATCCTCACCACCGCCGGCATCGCGGCGCGTGAAGTGGGCGTGCGCGGCGGCAAGATCGTCGCGATCGAGCCCTTGGGCAACGGGCTAGCCGGCGCAGAAGTGATTGAGCTCGCCGACGACGAAACCCTGCTGCCGGGCCTCGTGGACACCCACGTCCACGTCAACGAGCCCGGCCGCACCGAATGGGAAGGCTTCGCCTCCGCCACCCGGGCAGCCGCGGCCGGCGGCGTGACCACCATCATCGACATGCCGCTGAATTCCATCCCGCCCACCACCACCGTCGAAGGGCTCAAGCTCAAGCGTGAGGTGGCCGAGGACCAGGCGTTCGTAGACGTCGGGTTCTGGGGCGGTGCCGTGCCGGGGAACAAGGCCGAGTTGCGCGGCCTCCACGACGAGGGCGTGTTCGGCTTCAAATGCTTCCTGCTGCACTCGGGCGTGGACGAGTTCCCGCACCTGGACGCTGACGAGATGGAAGAGGACATGGCCGAGCTCAAGACCTTTGACTCGCTCATGATCGTCCATGCCGAGGACTCGCATGCGATCGACCGGGCACCCCACCCGGGTGGCGACCATTACTCGACGTTCCTGGCTTCCCGCCCCCGCGGCGCCGAGAACAAGGCCATCGCCGAGGTCATCGAACGGGCCCGCTGGACCGGCGCCCGCGCCCACATCCTGCACCTCTCGTCTTCAGATGCCCTGCCCATGATCGCCAGCGCCAAGCGCGACGGCGTCCACCTCACGGTGGAGACCTGCCCGCATTACCTGACCCTGATGGCCGAGGAAATCCCCGACGGGGCCACCGCCTACAAGTGCTGCCCGCCGATCCGCGAGGCCTCCAACCGCGAACTGCTCTGGGCTGGCCTGCAAGACGGCACCATTGACTGCATCGTTTCGGACCACTCCCCGTCCACGCTTGACCTGAAAGACCTGGAAAACGGGGACTTCGCGGTGGCCTGGGGCGGCGTTTCCTCGCTGCAGCTGGGCCTCTCCCTGATCTGGACCGAGGCCCGGCACCGCGGCATCCCCCTGGAACAGGTGGTCTCGTGGATGGCCGAGAAGCCGGCCGCACTGGCACGCCTCACCAACAAGGGCCAGCTCGCGCTGGGGTACGACGCCGACTTCGCCGTCTTTGCCCCGGACGAGGCGTACGTCGTGGACGTCTCCAAGCTCAAGCACAAGAACCCCATCACCCCGTATGACGGCAAGGCGCTCTCCGGCGTTGTCCGGCAGACCTACCTCCGCGGCACCCTGGTTGACGGCCGGACTCCGACCGGCAAGCTGATCCGCCGCGGCGGCGTATGAGCCAGCCGGCCGCGGCCGGCCCGGCACACGCCGCTTACGCACAGTGCGGCCCGGTTGGCCGGACCGGGCCTGTCGGCCGGGCCGAACCTGTTGGCCGGGTCGGACCTGTTGGCCGGGTCGGACGAGCTGGACAGTCCGGCCTCACCGCGAAGGGGCTGGCCGTCTGGGTCACCCTTCCGGACAACGCCGACTGCGATCCGGCGGCCCTGGCGCGGGCGGCCGAACTCGTGCTTGGCCGCGCCCTCAGATGTGCCCCGGAGGCGGAAGTCCACTTTAGGCCCGCCGCCGGGGCAGCAACGTCCGCCATCGTCCGGTCCCCCGGCGAGGACGGCACCCCGGCGGGAACCGCACCAGAGGTTCCCGCCGGGGCTGAACTGCCTGCCAGAGGTGAACTTCCCGCCGGGGCTGAACTGCCTGTCAGGGCTGACGACGACGGCAGGGCCGCAGCCGACGGCGGGGCGCCGCTCGCGGCTGCCCCGGGCAGCATCACCCGTCTCGCCGTCGACCTCGCGGCCGGGGAGGCCAGGCTCGACGGCGAGCGCGTGCCCCTGACGGACGTGGAGTTCACCCTCCTGAGATGCCTCGTGCAGAACTGCTCCCGCACGGTAAGCCGGCAGGAACTGCAGCATTGCCTCGACGCGTTCGACACCCCTGGTGCGGCCACCCGGTCTATCGATGTGTACGTCGGCCGGGTGCGCCGGAAGCTCAAGGGCTGCCGGCACGCCGTCGTCACCGTCCGCAGCGGCGGCTACCGCTTCGTCCCCGGTCCGCTGGCGACCGTCCGCGGACCAGCGGAATACAGCATCTGACCCCCGCTGCCACCACCATCCCGACCCGCAATCGAAGGAACTCCATGCCATCTACGGTACCCACCCAGCTGCACGCCACCACCAGGCTCCAGACCGGCGCTCCGGCCCCCGGGTTCACGCTGACCGACTCTGCGGGGCGCCGGATTTCCCTGGCCGATTACCGCGGCAAGAACGTCATTGTCTACTTCTACCCCCGCGCCGCCACCCCCGGCTGCACCGCGGAGGCGTGCGACTTCCGCGACAACCTCGCTGCCCTCCAAGGCGCGGGCTACGAGGTCCTGGGCATCTCCCCCGACGCGCGGGAGGCCCTGTCCGCCTTTGCCGCCGAGCATGCCCTGACCTTCCCGCTGCTCGCGGACGAAGACCACGCCACAGCCCTGGCGTACGGAGCCTGGGGCGAGAAGCTGGTGGACGGCGAAGTCCGCGAAGGAACCCTCAGGTCCACCGTGGTGGTGGGCCCCGACGGCAACGTGGTCCTGGCCCAGTACCAGGTCAGCGCACAGGGCCACGTGCGGGCTCTCCGCGAGGAGCTGGGCGTCTAAGCGCCGGACGCCCGCTCCGCGCCGCGTTCGGTTTTCTGCCACGGTTTCGGACAGGGGCGCCGCGGATCCACGGTGCGGTCGTCTGATTCCGCCGCGGATTCCCGAAGACGCCGCACATTCCCTCACGGGCGGCCTAGAAAAGGGCGCCCGTCACGGCCTGCGTTAGCTGATGGATCACCTCGGTGCGTTCCGGGACGTCGCTCAGGCTCTGGCCCTTGGTGTAGATGACCAGCGCGTAGGCCGTGCCGTCCTTGGTGAGGATGCCGGCGTCGTGCAGTTCATCGTCCAGGAGCCCGTACTTGTGGAACACCGTGATCCCGTCCGGCACGGCGGCGGGAATGAGCGTCTCGTAGTTGGTGTCCTGCATGTAGGACAGCAGCTGCGCGGTGTCCTCGGCGTTGAGGAGCGTTCCGGAATAGACCCCGGACAGGATGCCGGCCATTTCCGCCGGGGTCAGCGTGTTGGTTTCCGGATCGTAGGTCACGCCCAGCGACGCCGCGTACTCCGTCAGCTCTTCGTGGCCCACGGCATCCATGATCAGCGACCACGAGTCGTTGTCGCTCTGCTGGATCATTTCGCGCAGCTGGAACCCGGCGGTGTAGTCGCCCAAAGGGTCATCGAGGCTGGCGGCGCCGGTTTCGACCAGGTGATAGTAGGCCGCGGCGGCCAGGACTTTGGCGGTACTGGCCGCCACGAACTGCTCCCGGACCCCGTATTCGTGGACGTCTGCGGGGTCCGCGCCGGACGCCACGTCGACCAGCGCCACGCCGATCTGATACTGGCTGTTGGCGTCGATAATGGCCTGGATTTTCGCGTCCAGTGCGGCGTCGACGGATCCTGCCGCCGCGGCGGATGCCGGGGCCGACGCGCCGGGACCGGCCGACGGCGAAACACTGCCGGCCGCCGGACTGGCAGCGAGTGCTCCCGCGGCGGCCGTCGTCGTTCGTGCCTCCGCGGCTGAGAAGATGCCGGCAGCCAGCGCGACGGCGAGCACTGCTGCACAGGCCGCCGCGATCAGGGTCCGCAGCCGGACGGCCGCCAGCCGAGGTTTGCCGCCCGTCGCGGGCCGGGGTCCGAATCGTCGCTGGCCTGGCGTGTGCTGTTCCATAGTTGCTTCAAACTAGCCACGACACCTATGCCGGAGCTATGAAAAAGCTGTCACCGCGCACCGGACCCGGCGCAACTGGCGGACGCCGACGGGCGTTGCCAGACGGCGGAATACAGCCTGCACCACCGGTGTTGTGCACCACAGACCCGTTGTCTCCCTCCCCTAAAGGATCCTCATGAACGCCAATCCGACCGTCAAGCTCCAGCCCGGCACCCCGGCCCCGGAATTCACCCTTCCCGATGCCGAGGGCAAGCCCGTGTCCCTCGCCGACTACCGCGGCAAGAACGTCATCGTGTACTTCTACCCGCAGGCCGCGACCCCCGGCTGCACCACCGAGGCCTGCGACTTCCGCGACAACCTCGCGTCCCTGCAGGGCTCCGGCTACGAGGTCCTGGGCATCTCCCCCGACGCCCCCGAGGCCTTGGCCCACTTCACCGGCGACTTTGCCCTGACCTTCCCGCTCCTGGCCGACGAGGACCACGCTGTCGCACTCGCCTACGGCGCCTGGGGCGAGAAGCTGGTCCACGGCGAGGTCACCGAGGGCCTCGTCCGCTCCACGGTGGTGCTGGACACCGAGGGCAAGGTGAAGCTGGCGCAGTACCAGGTCAAGGCCCAGGGCCACGTCGCGGCGCTGAAGGAAGAACTGGGCGTCTAACCGTCCGCGCCCGGCGCCGCCCCGCCGCGCCCCGCGGTTCGGGCGTCCAAGCGTCCGCGCCGGGAGGTTCGGGATGCGCTCGGGGCGGTTCTTGCTGCGGTTTCGGACCACGGCTACGCAACCGGACACAGGCAACGCGGATCCACGGCGCGCCAGTCCGACGTCGTCGCGCCGGTCTGAAACTGCCGCGGAGGAGTTCTCCACATCCGCCCCAGTGGTGGTTGTCCGGCCCCGCCTCACGGGCCACCATCGGGGCATGGAACTACCACCGCTGATTCTTAGCAGCGACCTTGCGCGGCTCGGCCAGGATGCACGGGGCCTTGCCCGGCAGGCGAAGTCCGGGCAGCTCCGGCGGATCCGGCAGGGCGTCTACGTCCGGGTGCAGGACTGGGAATCGCTGACGCCGTGGGACCGGTATCCGGTCCTCATCCGGGCGGCGGCTTCCACGTTGAAGAGCCGCACCATCTTCTGTCGCCAGTCTTCCGCAGCCCTGTGGGACATGCCGCTGCTGGGCCACGGCCATCTGGTGCATGCCTGCACTTCCGACGACGGCGGCGGCCGCTCGCGCGCCGGGGTCCGGCGGCACTTCGTCGATTTGGACTCGGCACAGATCAAGGAGCGTCACGGGCTCCTCGTCACGGACCGCGTCCGGACAGCCTTGGACTTGGCCGCCTTGAAATCGTTCGAACAGGGAGTCACGGTATTCGACCACGTCCTCCGGCCGCAGCCTGACAATCTGCCACCGCTCAGCCGCGAGGAACTCCACACCGGCATCGACGGCAACTACACAAAAGCCGCTGCCCGGCGAATCCGGACCGCCCTGGATTTCGCTGATCCGGCGTCCGGCTCCCCGGGAGAATCGGTGAGCCGCGCCCTGATGCACCGGCTCGGCTTCCGGATTCCCCTCCTTCAGGTCGAAATCCGCGACGCCCGCGGGCTGGTCGCATTCACAGACTTTGACTGGCCGGAGGAGCAGCTGTGCGGTGAATTCGACGGACTCGTGAAGTACCGCAAGGCGGAGTTCCTGCAGGGCCGGACACCCGCTGAGGCCCTCACCGATGAGAAGCGCCGGGAGGACCGGATTCGCGCCACCGGCCGACGCGTGATCCGCTGGACGTGGTCGGAGCTGTCCAATCCCGGAAAATTTGAGGTATTTCTGGCCGCGGCAGGCGTTCCGCGGCAGACACTCCCGTCCTGCCGACGCTGATCCTGCCAGGCTTCCGGGAACGCGCTACGGAATCGGACACGGGCAGCGCGGATCCGGGCCGCGCTCCGGGCGGTTTTCGCTGCGGCTTCGGACCACGGCTCCGGAACCAGTCGGATGCAGCGCGGATCCGGGCCGCATCCGAACAATGGCGACGCGCCGGTCCGAAAACGGCGCGAAAACCGGCCGGCTGCCTACACCTTGGTCCCGGCTACCACCGTGGCGGTGGACCGGAGCTGGATGGCGCCGTCGTGCTCATAGCGGCCCAGCAACGCGAATACGTCCGAGCGGATCAAAGCCCGAGACTTCTCGTCCGCCTTGGCCAGCCCCATCGCCACTGTGGTCGCGATGTCGGTCATGAATTCCCAATAGCTCTCCGGGGATTCGAACACGAGGTCGGTGCTGACCTTGCGCTCGGTCACGTCTACCAGCCCGGCGTCCGTGAACATCCGCGTCATGAACCCGGTGGGTGCACAGCGGAAAAGCCCCGGAGTCCCTGCGGGCGGAATGGGCAGCTCGCGGTGCCGGGCAATCGTGCCCAGGATCAGGCTGGCCCACGGGTTCTCGGCGGCGCGTCCCCAGACGACGGCGCCGACCCGGGCGCCCGGCTTGGCGGTGCGCGCCATCTCGCGCATGGCCGCGGACATGACCGGAAAGAACATCAAACCGAAGCGGCAGTACACGGCGTCAAACGTGTTGTCACCAAAGGGCATGGCAGCAGCGTCGCAAACCTTGAAGTCCAGGTTGTGCAGGCCCCGGGTCAATGCCTTTTCTTCGGCCACGCGGAGCATACCGGCGGAAATGTCAGCGAGGACCACCCGCCCGTCCGGCACCTGACCGGCCACATTGAGTGCAGGTTCCCCCGTGCCTGCCGCGACATCCAGGACCCAGGAGTTGGGGCGCAGCCGGAGCTCCTCGAGCAGGGCGTCCCCGAACGGGGCATGCCAGTCAAGCAGTTCAACGTCCCACTTCTTCCAGCCCGCCGAGAACTCATCCCAGAGCAGGCGCTGCTGGTCGCGAACGCGGTCGGCTGAGGCTAACATGGCGGATCCTTGGCTCGTCTGTTCCTAGCCCCAGTCTGCTCCCGGAACGGGTCTCCGGCAATGAGTCGAAGGGCAGTAGGCTTAACGGCATGTCTTCCCACGAAACCCCCGGCACCGCAGGCACCGAACCCCACGGGGAGTCAGCCCCCGGCAGCGTCCCGGAGCGACGCGAGGTCACCGTCCGGCGGGCGCCGAAGTACGTGCCGTTCCTGATCCTGGGCGGGCTCGTAGGCGTCGTTGCGGCGGCCATCATCGCCTACGCCCTCCCGGGTGATGCCAGCTACGACAGCGGCTCCGTATTTGGTTTCTTCATGGTCCTTTGCGCGGCCGGCGGCGTCATTCTAGGTGCCGTGGCGGCCTTGGTGCTGGACCGGATCAGCGTCCGCCGCGCCGAGCGCGCCGTCGTCGAGTCCGTTCCGGACTCCGCACCCGACGCCGACGGCGAGAACCGCGCCTGAGCCGCGCCTGAGCCTGCCGGCAGGTCATAAACCGGGCGCCGGAAAAGTCTTAGCGCACATCGTGAGATAATCGACCAGTGGCACGCGGCGATGGAAAACTTTCTCATGATCTTCTCCCAGGCGAAAAAGGCCCTCAGGACGCATGCGGCGTCTTTGGGGTCTGGGCACCCGGTGAAGAAGTAGCAAAACTTACCTATTACGGGCTGTATGCATTGCAGCACCGTGGTCAGGAGTCGGCTGGTATTGCAACCAGCGACGGCAAGCGGATCAACGTCTACAAAGACATGGGGCTCGTATCCCAGGTCTTCGATGAGGCTACGCTAAACACCCTGACCGGGCACCTGGCCGTCGGCCACTGCCGCTATTCCACTACGGGTGCGAGCCACTGGGCCAACGCCCAGCCCACCTTGGGCGCGACCTCCACGGGCACCGTGGCGCTGGCCCACAACGGTAACCTGACGAACACGGCCGAGCTCAAAGCCATGATCACGGACCGCAACGGCGGAAACCTGAGCGGCGAGATGAAACAGGGCAACACCTCGGACACCGCCCTGGTCACGGCGCTCCTGGAGGGTGAAGCGGGCAAGTCCCTAGAACAGACCGCCCTGGAGCTCCTGCCCAAGATCAAGGGCGGCTTCTGCTTCGTCTTCATGGATGAGGGAACCCTCTACGCGGCCCGCGACACATACGGCATCCGCCCGCTGTGCCTCGGCCGGCTGGAGCGCGGCTGGGTGGTCGCCTCCGAGCAGTCAGCCCTGGCCACGGTCGGCGCGAGCTTCATCCGCGAAATCGAGCCCGGCGAATTCATCGCGATCGACGAGGACGGCGTCCGCTCCCAGCGCTTCGCCGACGCGACCCCGGCCGGCTGCGTCTTCGAATACGTCTACCTTGCCCGCCCGGACGCCGCCATTGCCGGCCGCTCAGTCTACGAATCCCGGGTGGAGATGGGCCGCCAGCTGGCCCGCGAGAACACCCAGGAAGCGGACATTGTCATTCCGGTCCCGGAATCCGGCACGCCCGCCGCTGTGGGCTACGCCGAGGAATCCGGCATCCCCTTCGCGCACGGCTTCGTCAAGAACGCCTACGTGGGCCGCACCTTCATCCAGCCGTCACAGACCCTGCGGCAGCTCGGCATCCGGCTCAAGCTCAACGCCCTGGAATCGGTGATCCGCGGCAAGCGCGTCGTGGTGGTGGACGACTCGATCGTCCGCGGCAACACCCAGCGTGCCATCGTCCGGATGCTCCGCGAAGCCGGCGCCGCCTCCGTGCACGTCAAGATCTCCTCCCCGCCGGTGCAGTGGCCGTGCTTCTACGGCATCGACTTCGCCTCCCGCGCGGAACTGATCGCCAACGGCGCCACCATCGACGAGATCTCCCAGGCGATCGGCGCCGACTCGCTGGCCTACATCTCCGAGGACGGCATGATCGCCGCCACCCGGCAGCCGCGCGAACGCCTCTGCACCGCCTGCTTCACCGGCAAGTACCCGATCGAGCTGCCCGGCGCAGACAAGCTCGGCAAGAACCTGCTCGAGCGCACGGACCTCGGCGGTCTTCCCGCCGCCGGCGGAGCTGCTCCCGGAGCGGACGCTTCCGCGCCGGCCGCACCGGCAGAGGCCACGTCCGACTCCCCCGACGCCGAACCCGGCACCTCGATCTCGGACGACCCGGCCGAGAAGGCCGGCGCCACGGGCTGCGATCCGGGGCCGGACTCCGAATTCGAAGAACTGCTCACCGATGCCGACCGCGTCACCAAAGCCGACAAGAAAGAGCCAGTATGACTTCCGCCTCCCCGGCCGCTGACATGAACGCCGCCCAGAACGCTGGCATCACCTACGCCTCCGCCGGCGTCGACGTCGAAGCGGGAGACCGCGCCGTCGAACTCATGAAGGATGCCGTGAAGGCAACCCACAACGCCTCGGTGATCGGCGGCGTCGGCGGGTTCGCAGGTCTTTACGACGTCTCCCGGCTGCTGACCTACAAGCGGCCCCTCCTGGCCACGTCCACCGACGGGGTCGGCACCAAGGTGGCCATTGCGCAGGCCATGGACATCCACGACACCATCGGGTTTGACCTCGTCGGCATGGTGGTGGACGACATCGTCGTGGTCGGCGCCGAGCCGCTGTACATGACCGACTACATCGCCTGCGGCAAGGTCGTGCCGGAACGTATCGCGGACATCGTTCGCGGCATCGCGGCCGCCTGCTCGGTCGCCGGTACCGCCCTGGTGGGCGGCGAGACCGCCGAACACCCCGGCCTGCTCGGCGAAAATGAGTACGACGTCGCCGGTGCAGCCACCGGCGTGGTCGAGGCCGACGCCCTGCTGGGTCCGGACCGTGTCCGCGCCGGCGACGTCGTGATCGGTATGGCCTCCTCGGGCCTGCACTCCAACGGCTACTCCCTGGTCCGCCGCGTCATCAACCACGCAGGCTGGGCCTTGGACCGCCAGGTCTCCGAACTCGGCCGCACCCTGGGCGAGGAGCTCCTTGAGCCCACCCGCGTCTACGCCGCCGACTGCCTGGACCTCGCCCGCACCTTCCCGGTGAACGGCTCCGCGGGCGGCAAGGCCGTGCACGGCTTCAGCCACGTCACCGGCGGCGGCCTCGCGGCCAACCTCGCCCGCGTGCTCCCGCAGGGCCTGCTGGCCACCGTTGACCGCGCCACGTGGGAACTGCCGGCCATCTTCAAGCTGGTCTCCGAGCTCGGCAACGTCCCGCTGGCCGACCTCGAGCGCACCCTGAACCTGGGCGTGGGCATGGTAGCCATCGTTTCGCCGGAGGCCGCCGACGCCGCCGTGAACCGGCTCAACGACCGCGGCCTGCCGTCCTGGATCATGGGCACGGTGGAGGAGAACTCGGATTCGATCATCAAGTCCGGCCCCGACTACGTCCAGGGCGCCAAGGGCGTCGACGGCGGCGCGGTCCGCCTGGTCAACGCCTACGCCTAAAGGCCCGACCCGACGTCGAGTGCTCCATAACTGCCGTTTTGAGACCTGAAAACGGCAGTTATGGAGCACTCGATGCGCTCAAGCCGCGGCCCTAAACCTCCAGCACGCTGAAGACGCCGCCCTGCGGGTCCCTGAGCGTGGCGATGGTGCCGGCTTCCTCGGCGTCCTCCGGTTCTCCCTCATCCGGTGCCACCAGCACGACGCCGCCCGCGGCCACCGCCGCCTTCACTGCTTCCGCGACGTCGGACACGCCGAAGTAGACCTGCCACCAGGGCTGCAGGGTGTCCTGCGCATCGCCGGGCACCCGCGCGATCCCAGCCACCTCGGTGCCGTCCACCATGAGCGTGGTGTACGTGCCGCCGTCGTCCTGGGGGTATTCGGTCACCTCATGCCCGAAGAGCTGCTGGAAGAGCCCGACGGCGGCCTGCGGCTCGGGCGTCAGCAGCTCGGCCCACGCCAGGGCTCCGGTCTCCTGGCTCCGGGCAGCTCCGAAGTGGCTGCCGGCCTGCCAGGCACCCGTGGTTCCGCCGCCGGGCGGGGCAAAGAAGACCATGACGCCGGTGTCGCCGACGGCCTCGGGGCCGAACTCAAGATGTCCGGAGGAATGGGCCAGTTCGGCAGCCAGGTCCTGGGCGTCGTCGGTGGCGAAATACACGTTCCAGCAGCCCGGTTGGCCCGCGGATTCCTGCCCGGGGGTCTGCGGGGCGATGACGCTCACGAGGTCATCGCCGAGGAAGGCCTTCGCATAACTGCGCCCGTCCGGGGTGGGCAGGTTTTCGTAACGCCAGCCGAAAACTTCAGCGTAGAAGGCCTTCGCCGCCTCCACGTCGCTGGTCTGGAGGTCCGTCCAGCAGAGTTCGCCCTCGGCGAATCCTGTGCGCATGGTCATGGCTGTCCTTCCGGGCGTCGGCGTCGTGTCCGGGAAAATCCGGCACGATCAACGTAGCCCGGGGCCCCGGCGGTGACAACTGCGCGGCGTCGCGACGTGGTCCGTCCGAGGGCTTAAGAAAAACCGCCGGCCACGCCTGAAGCACAGGTGTGGCCGGCGGCCTGAAAATCTATGGCTGGCACCGCAGTGCCGGAAGGTTCCCCCCGGACAAAGCTCCCGGGAGGAAGCGTCGACTAACCAATCCGACGGGTATCTACCTCGTCGTCGTCGTCTTCCAAATCGTCCGCGTACTTATCCACATACGCCGAATAATCCGGCTCGACCGGGTCATCCGTGAAGTGGTTCGTGGCACGACTTCCCGGGCCCGTGAGCTCGCGCTGAAGGGCCGAATAGTCAGTGTTCGGGGAGTAGTACTTGATGTCCCGAGCCTGCTTGGTAGCTTTTGCCTTTTGACGGCCGCGCCCCATGGCGTGACCCCCTTTTGTACTTGGACCGGAGGTGGTCACCTTTGGCGATCGGTGAGGCCCCGGAATGTTTGGTCAATTTGTCGTACACCTAGATTACATGCTTTCGGCGTCAACTGCTTGCCGGGCCGCCCCCTGTGGACAGTGTTGCGCCTCCGGAAGCCGCCGTCGCCGCCCCCGGCGTATGCGCCCCGACTCGCTTCTTCGATAGAGTTTCGTGATGTGCGCCCGGAAAAGGGTGACAATGCCGGGCCTCCAGCCCCGGCAAAGATGCACGGAAGTGGTGAATTTCTCAGTGACTGAAGAGAATCCAAGGCACGACGTCGGGGCCGTCCCGCCGCCGCCTTCGAGGCTGCCGACGTCCGCCCTACCCGTTGTGACGGCCGACCCGGAACGGACCGCGACATCTCCGGCGGATACGATCGCCGGGATGCCCCAGGCCGACGACTCGGCCACGAAACCGTCCGCGGCCAACCGCCTGTCCGCGAAGCTCCCAGGCGTCAGCCTCACCGGCATCACCACAGCAATCTCAGACACCGCACGCCCCCTTGCCCGCCGGATCCGCCGGCAAGGGGCCAAGCGGCTCGGCATGGCCGCGGGTGTGCTCGTCGTCCTCGGGTTTCTGGTGTGGTGGGCGGTGGCCTCGTTTGCCGGCAGCGCCCAGCCCTCCGCGGATAGCAGCGGCCCGACCCCCGCACCCTCGTCGGCGTCGGCGTCGGCCAGCCGGGGAGCCTTGCCGCTGGAAGGCGTCAGCCCCCTGGACTTCCAGTTGCGTGACTGCTTCAAGGACTTCGACCCGAATGCCGAGCAGTCCACGATCGTGGACTGCTCCACCGGCCATTCGGCCCAGTTGGTCGCCGTGGAGAGGTACGCGGCAGATGACTCCTACCCCGGTCGGGATGCGCTCAAGCAGAAGGCGCGCGATGCCTGCAAGGACGCACCCCTGACAGACAAGGCCGGCGACTACGCGCTGAGCTACAAGCTGGCCTACCCGAGTTCGAGCAGTTGGAACAAGGGCGACCGCCGGGTGGACTGCTATGCCGTGACGGACGGCGGGAACGTCATCATGGAGTCCCTGCTTCCCTAGAGCCCTGCCCCACCCTGCCCGGCCCTGGCCTGGCGTGGCGTGGCCTTAGCGAACCGGGCTTAGCGCACTGGCAGCCGGGATGACCCGGCTGCCAGTGGCGTTTAACTTTCTGTTTCTGGCGGCGCCTACTCCTTGCGCCGGACCGAGAGGCCGCTGCCGGTGGACGCGCCGCCGTCGGGCCGGTCTGTGACCGCAGGCCCGCCCATGGTGAGTTCCATGAGGTCGGGCGCGGTGTCCACCACAACCGTGTCGCCGTCGGAGATCTCGCCGGCCAGGATGGCTTTGGCCAGCCGGTCGCCGATCTCGCGCTGCACCAGCCGGCGCAGCGGCCGGGCGCCATAGGCGGGATCGAAGCCGGTTACCGCCAGCCACGCGCGGGCGCCCTCGGTGACTTCAAGGTTCAGCCGGCGGCCCTTGAGTCGTTCGCCCAGCTCCTTGACCTGCAGCTCCACAATGCGGGACAGCTCCTCCACGCTCAGCGGATCGAACAGCACCACTTCATCCAGCCGGTTCAGGAACTCCGGCTTGAAGGAGGCGTGCACGGTGGCCATGACGGCGTTCTTCTTGGCCTCGGCGTCGAGGGTGGGGTCCACCAGGAACTGGCTGCCCAGGTTCGAGGTGAGCACCAGGATCACGTTGCGGAAGTCCACAGTGCGACCCTGGCCGTCAGTGAGACGGCCGTCGTCGAGCACCTGCAGGAGAATGTCGAAGACCTCCGGGTGGGCCTTTTCCACTTCATCGAGCAGCAGCACCGAGTAGGGCCGGCGCCGGACGGCCTCGGTCAGCTGGCCGCCTTCCTCGTAGCCGACGTACCCGGGAGGGGCCCCGACGAGGCGCGCCACGGAGTGCTTTTCCGAGTATTCGGACATGTCGATCCGCACCATCGCGCGCTCGTCGTCGAAGAGAAAGTCGGCGAGGGACTTGGCGAGCTCGGTCTTGCCGACGCCGGTGGGACCGAGGAACAGGAACGAGCCGGTGGGCCGGTTGGGATCGCTGATTCCGGCGCGGGCGCGGCGTACGGCGTCGGAGACCGCGGCGACGGCCTTCTTCTGGCCGATCAGCCGCTCGCCCAGGACGTGCTCCATGTCCAGCAGCTTCTGGCTCTCGCCCTGCAGCATGCGCCCGGCGGGAATGCCGGTCCAGGCCGAAATGACCTCGGCGATGTCGTCGGCGGTGACCTCGTCGGCCACCATGAGATCCTGCTTGGCCCCGCCGCCGGCCACCCGGGCCGACTCCGCCTCAGCGGCTTCATTGAGTTCTCGCTCGAGGGCGGGCAGTTCGCCGTAAAGGATCCGCGAGGCCGCCTCGAGGTCGCCTTCGCGTTGGAACTTCTCGGCGGCGGAGCGCAGTTCGTCAATTCTGGCTTTGAGGTCGCCGACGCGGTTTAGGCCGGCTTTCTCGGCTTCCCAGCGGGCGTTAAGGGCGGCCAGCTCTTCATTTTTGTCCGCTTTGTCCGCCCGGATCGCGGCGAGTCTCTCCACCGACGCGGGATCGGTTTCATTGGCCAGGGCCAGTTCCTCCATGGTCAGGCGGTCCACGGAGCGGCGCAGCTGGTCGATCTCCTCCGGGGCGGAATCGATCTCCATGCGCAGCCGGGACGCTGCCTCGTCCACGAGGTCGATCGCCTTGTCCGGCAGCTGCCGCCCGGAGATGTAGCGGTTGGAAAGCGTGGCGGCGGCGACCAGTGCGGAGTCGGCGATGGCGACCTTGTGGTGGGCCTCGTAGCGCTCCTTGAGGCCGCGCAGGATGCCGATGGTGTCCTCCACGCTCGGCTCCCCGACGAAGACCTGCTGGAAGCGGCGTTCCAGGGCGGGATCCTTTTCGATGTTCTCGCGGTATTCATCCAGAGTGGTGGCGCCGATCAGCCGGAGCTCGCCGCGGGCCAGCATGGGCTTGAGCATGTTGCCCGCGTCCATGGAGCTGTCCCCGGAGGCACCGGCCCCGACCACCGTATGGATCTCGTCGATGAACGTGACGATCTGGCCCTCGGAGCTCTTGATTTCCTCCAGGACGGCCTTGAGCCGCTCCTCGAATTCGCCGCGGTATTTGGCGCCGGCCACCATGGACGCAAGGTCCAGAGCGATCAGGGTTTTGCCGCGCAGGCTTTCGGGGACGTCTCCGGCGACGATCCGCTGGGCAAGTCCTTCGACGACGGCGGTCTTACCCACGCCGGGTTCGCCGATGATGACGGGGTTGTTCTTGGTGCGGCGGCTCAGGACCTGGATGATGCGGCGGATCTCGGCGTCGCGGCCGATCACCGGATCCAGCTTTCCGGAGCGGGCGATCGCGGTGAGGTCGGTGCCGTATTTCTCCAGCGCCTGGAAGGTGTTCTCGGGGTCGGCGTTGTCGACCTTGCGGTCGCCGCGGACCCCGGGCAGGGCGGCGAGCAGAGCCTCGTGGGAGGCACCGGCGTCGCGCATGAGCTTGCCGACGGCGTCACTTCCGGATGCCAGCCCCAGCAGCAGGTGCTCGGTGGAGACGAAGGTGTCGCCGAGGCGCTCGGCCTCGTTCTGGGCATTCTTGATGGCCTGCAGGGCGGTGCGGGACAGCTGCGGCTGCTGCACAGAGCTGCCGGAGGTGGACGGAAGTGACTTGATGGCGGAGCTGGCCTGGACGCTGACAGAATCCGGGTCCGTGCCCGTGGCGCGGAGCAGTGCGACGGCAACGCCCTCCCGCTGATCCATGAGCGCCTTGAGCAGGTGGGCAGGCTCAAGCTGCGGGTTTCCCGCCGTCGAGGCGTTCATGGCGGCAGCCGCAAGAGCCTCCTGGCTCTTGGTGGTGAATTTGGCGTCCAAAGAGAGCTCCTTCCGGGAACATGCTGATATTAAAGTTGAGTCTACTCCACTCAACTTTGCATTAGGTCCCTTTGGGTCCATGTTTGCCGACGGCGAAACAGCTGTCTAGGGCCGGAGTCCCCCGCCTGCACGGGCCGCGCTGGACCGCGGGGCCCGTGGGTGCGGGGGTGCGGGGTGCGGGGCCCGGGCCGCGGGGTGCGGGGCCCGGGCCGCACACCTGCGACCCTGTCCGCTGCTGCCACGGAACATGCGCTCCGCTGTCCGCCAGGAATGGACATAATCCCACTATGTCCACTGTTCGGATCCAGGAATGAACATGTCCCGTCCATACGGGCGCGAAAAACGAGCATGGCCCTGGATTCGGCGCTGGGAATGAGCATGTCCCCACAGGCCACAGCAGGCCGATGCCCATGCCCACCGTTCGAATCAAAGCCTGGACATGCCCAATTCACCCGGGCGCGAGAAATGAGCATGCCCACCCGAGCCCGCATCCAGAATGAGCATGCCCACCCGAGCCTGCACCCAAAATGAGCAGGGTCGGCACCAAGAATGAACCCGTCCGCCACCCCAGGGCCGGCCAATGAGCATGTCCGCCACCCCAGGGCCGGCCAATGAGCATGTCCGGCGCCCCTCGACGCGCAGCGATGAATTGCTTTGTGCCCCTGAAGCTGGGCGTTAATGCCCACGCCCTCCGCACCGCGTTGAAGGCTGGACATGTCGCCCCTTACACCGTGTGACAGAGGGGCATGTCCTCCGCTGAAGCTCGTGACTGCGGGACATGGCCGCGGCTGACCTGCGCGAGTGGACATCCTCCCCTCATGCCCAGTCGTGGATCTGAAAACTGGACATGTCCGCTGCTGGGGTAGGCGACCGCTGGACATGTCCTCCGTAGTCGGCGCGACCACCGGATATGTCCGCAACCAGGGCCGGACGCGGGGCATGTCCCGCAGCGGGACCTGGCGGACCGCAGCACGGCTTGGCACAACTCGGCTCAGCCAGCCCCGCCGGCAAGGAGCGGCACGCCGGGAAGGAGCGGCACGGCGGCCGGGTCCCCCAAGGAACCAGCCGTCGGGCCAATCACTCCCACCTCCAAAGCTTGTCATATGTTTGACAAAATTGTCACACGACGCTCCGGGGCACGCGGGAGCTCGTCGGTATTGTGGAATCCATGAACGAGACGTCGGCACCGCAGAATCCCGGGCACCGGAGTGTCTTCCTGGACAAGGAACATCCTGCCGCCTGGCGTGCACTCAACGGTCTGGGCCTGAAAGCCAAAGAAGCTGCCGCAGAGGCCGGCCTGGACGGGAAGCTGATCGAGCTGCTCAATGTCCGTATTTCGCAGATCAACGGCTGCGCCTACTGCCTGGATCTGCATGTCGGCGATGCCGTCAAGAACGGCGAGTCGGCCCAGCGCCTGGCCGTACTCACCGCCTGGCGCGACACCGCCCTCTTTTCCGACAAGGAACGGGCAGCCCTGACCCTGGCCGAGGCCATCACCACCATCTCCGACGCCCACGCCCGCGACCGCGAGGGCGCCCAGGCCCGCAGGCACCTGACAGCCGAGGAGTTCTCTGCCGTCAGCTGGCTGGCGATCACGATGAACGCGTTCAACCGTGTCTCCATCGTCAGCCAGCATCCGGTCCGCGCCGCCCGGGACTAAGCGGCCCGGGACTAATCAGCACCAGCCGCGCCAACCACCCCCTGCCAAGACAAAAACCTACGCCGGGTAGATGGACACCGCCGCGGCCTTGACCACGAAGTAGGCCTCCAGCCCCGGTGCCAGGCCGAGGTCCGCGGAGGCGGCCGGCGTAATGTCGGCCGCCAACTCGCCGGCGCGGACCCGTATCTGGTCCCCGTGCGGCTCGAGGTCAGTAAGCCTCACCCGGAACGAGTTCCGCGGGCTGCCGTGCGCTTCGGAGAGGAAAACGGACACGGCCGACGGCGGGAATGCGGCCACGCCTGCCTGCCCGGGGACGAGCGGTGCATCATGCTGGCCGGCAAATTCCAGCCCCTCGGGCGAACGGATACCGGCGGCGGTAACGGTACCGGCCACCAGGTTCAGCCCGGCGAGACCGGCGGCGAATCGGCTGCGCGGGCGCCGGAGCACCTCGCGGACCGGGCCTTCCTCGGTGATCCTGCCCTCTTCCAGGACGATCACCCGGTCGGCGAGCATGTAGGCATCCAGGACGTCGTGGGTGACAACGACGGCCCGGCGCCCGGCGAGGACGCGCCTGAGCAGCCGGCGCAGCAGCGGCGCGGCGTGGATGTCCAGGGCCGCCATGGGTTCATCCAGGAGCAGCACCTCGGGGTCGGCGGCCAGCGCGCGTGCCACGGCCACCCGCTGTGCCTGGCCTCCGGAGAGGTCCCCGGGGCGCCGGGACGCGAGGTCGAGGGCGTCGACTTCGGCCAGCCAGTGCCGCGCGGTTTCCCGGGCCGCTGCCCTGGGCACGCCGGCGCTGCGGGGGCCGAAGGCCACGTTGTCCAGCGCGCTCAGGTGCGGAAACAGCAGCGGCTCCTGTGCCAGGAGGGCGGTGCCGCGCCGGTGGGGCGCCGTCCAGGTGTTCGTCGCGGGGCCGAGGTCGAACAGGACCTTTCCGTCCACCTCGCCCCTGCCCGTATCCGGCCGGAGCAGGCCCGCAATGACCGACAGCAGCGTGGACTTGCCGGCCCCGTTGGGGCCCAGCACGGCTACGGTTTCTCCCGGCGCCAGGCTCATGGACACGTCAAAGCCGCGGGCGGCAATGGCGGCGTCAATCCGGACACTCACGGCGCCACTCTCTCCGGTGCCGGCTCCGGTGCCCCGTCCCGCGTTGCGCGTTGAGCCCCGCTGGGTCCGCGCCCGCCGGCCACCCCGGGGCGCCGGTAGGACAGCCCGACGACGGCGACCGCCACCGCGACAAGAAGCAGGGACAGCGCGACGGCGGCATCGGCGTCGGTCTCGCGCTGCAGGTAGATCTCCAGCGGCAGGGTCCGGGTGACGCCCTGCAGGCTGCCGGCAAACGTGAGCGTGGCGCCGAATTCGCCAAGGCTGCGCGCGAACGAAAGTACGGCGCCGGACGCCAGCCCGGGCAGCACCAGGGGAAGGGTTACGCGGCGCAGCACCGTGGTGGGGCGGGCGCCCAGAGTCGCGGCGACGGCCTCGTACCGGCTCCCGGCCGAGCGCAGGGCCCCTTCAAGGCTCACTACCAGGAACGGCAGTGCGACGAAGGTCTGGGCCAGGACCACCGCCGTCGTCGAAAAGGCGACCTGGATACCGGCCAGTTCCAGCGAGCGGCCGAGCAGACCCTGCCGGCCAAAAGTGTAGAGCAGCGCGATGCCGCCGACGACGGGCGGCAGGACGAGCGGCAGCAGCACGAAGGAGCGGAGGAGCCGCTGACCGCGGAACTGCCCGCGGGCCAGGACGAGGGCCAGCGGCACGCCCAGCACGATGCACAGCACCGTGCTGGCCGCGGAGGTGCGCAGGCTCAATCCCAGCGCGGTCAGGGACGACTCCGACGTGACCAGCGGCAGGAACTCCGCCCAGTTGACCTTCGCGACGATGGCGGCCAGGGGCAGCAGGACGAACAGGGCCCCCGCCGCGGCGAGGACGTAGATCCAGCGCGGGACACCCTGATAGCCGTGCCTCATGCGCGTCTCACGGCGTGCCGAACCCGGCATCGCTCAGGACCTTTTTACCTTCGGCACCGGTAACGAGTGCATTGAAGGCCGCGGCCAGTTCCTTATTCTTGCTGGAACCGACCGTGGCGATGGGGTAGGTGTTGATGGCCTTGTCCGCTTCGGCGAAGGGAATCCCCTTGACCTTGTCACCGGCAGCCTTGACGTCCGTCACGTAGACGATGCCGGCGTCGGCCTCGCCCGAAGTGACTTTGCCCAGGACGTCGGTGACGGCGGATTCCTCGCTGACCGGTTTCAGCGTCACGCCGGTGGCTTTCTCGACGGCGGCGGTGGCGGTACCGCAGGGGACCTGGCCGGCGCAGACCACCACCCGGACCCCGGGACGGGCAAGGTCGGCGAAAGACGCGATCGAGGCCGGGTTGGCCGGCGGGACGGCGATCGCCAGGACGTTGGTGGCGAAAATCGCGGCCGCACCGCCCAACAGGCCGGCGTCAGCGAGCTTGGCCATGTTCTTGGTGTCCGCCGAGGCAAAAACGTCCGCGGGGGCTCCCTGGCTGATCTGGGTGACGAGGTCGGATGACCCGGCGAAACTCAACGCCACTTTCGTGCCCGGGTGACTTTCCTCGAAGGTGGTGGCGAGTTTGGTGAAGGGGGCCTTCAGCGATGCTGCAGCGAACACGGTGAGAGTCTTCCCGGAGTCACTGGCCGGGGAATTTTGGCCGGTTGAAGCGGCGCAACCGGCGGCGGCAGCGGCCATGGCTGCAGCCATGGCGACGGCAGCGATCCTCGTGCGGAGGCTCATGCGAGGCTCTTTCCCTTAGGCGTTTCAATGATCACTGTGGTGGCCTTAACGACGGCGGTGGCGACGGAGCCGAGTTCCAGCCCGAGGTCTCGCACGGCTTCGCTGCTCATCAGTGACACGACGCGGAAAGGCCCGCACTGCAGCTCCACCTGCGCCATCACGGTATCGGCCGTAATGGCGGTCACGAGTCCCACGAAACGGTTCCGGGCGGAGCTGCCCACCCGGGCAGGGTCCTCCGGAAGCTGGGCCTGTTCCCGGGCGAGCCGGGCGAGCTCAAGGCCGTCCACAGCCAGCCGGCCGGAATCATCCTTGAGCGGGGTCAGGCTTCCCTGTTCGATCCAGCGCCGGACGGTGTCGTCACTAACGCCGAGAAAGCGGGCTGCTTCGGAGACGCGAATCTTGGGCATAACTCCACACTATTCCTCATTTGCGGTTTATTCACTGAGAAATATCCGCATAAGCAGGCTTTGTGACGCCGGGCATGGCACGCCGGAGCCCTCCCGGCCGGCGTAGGCCCGGTCGGCGTAGGCCCGGTCGGCGTAAGCCCGGCCGGCGTAAGCCCGGCCACCGTGGGCCGGGCTGGCGTAGTTCCGGCCACCGTAGGCCGGGCCGGCGTAGTTCCGGCTGGCGCACGTCCGACGCCCGGGCCGGTGTCCGCGGTCGGCGCTAGACTGCCTCCATGGCCGTCTACGTCGATCCGCCGCTTTGGCCTGCCCACGGAACCCGCTTTTCCCACCTCGTGTCGGACACCTCGCTTGAGGAGCTGCACGCCTTCGCCGCGTCCGCTGGCATTCCGGGGCGGGCGTTCGACGGCGACCACTATGACGTCGCCGAGGCCCGGTACGAGGCCCTGGTGGCGGCCGGCGCTGTCCCCGTGGAGGGCCGGGTCCTGGTCCGGAAGCTGATTGCCAGCGGGTTGCGGATTCCTGCCCGCCGGCGCGGAAAGTCCCTCCGGGTGCCGCTCCTGAACCGCTGGAACGAGGTACTGCCGGGCCACGACGCCCTGTTCCTGGACCTGTTGGACCGCTGGGGCGAGGAGCACCGGAAATACCACGGCCGCACCCACCTGCTGGCCGTGCTGGAGGCCCTGGACCTGCTCTGCGACCCGGCCGGTCCGCCACGGGCCGTGGTGCTGGCCGCGTGGTTCCACGATGCCGTGTACCGCGGCGTCGCGGGCCAGGATGAGGAAGAATCGGCGCGGCTGGCCGAAGACCGGCTCGGGCACGCCGGACTCCCGGCCGACGAAGTGGATGAGGTGGCGCGACTGGTGCTGCTGACGGCGGACCACCGTCCGGAGCCGGGCGACGACGCCGGCGCCCTGCTTAGCGACGCCGATCTCTCCGTCCTCGGCGGGGAACCGGAGGCCTACGCCCGCTATCTGGCCGCCGTCAGGGAAGACTTCGCCCACATCGGCGACGCCGACTTCGCGGCCGGCCGCGCCGCCGTCGTCCGCCAACTCCTCCAGCTTGATCCGCTGTTTCACACTGACCGCGGGCGCGGGCTGTGGCTGGAGGCTGCCCGCCGAAACCTGCAGGGCGAACTCGGGTGAACGGCGTACCCGCGGCGCAGCGGCAGCCGCCGCCCGTAGGATCGCGTGGCTGCGCTCAGTGGTGAGGCTTAGGCGGCCACGCTGAGGTGATTCGCCAGCCGGTCGAACGACTCCCGCCACCCTTCGCCGTGGCGGTCGCGGCTGGCCGCGGAGTCGAACGGGCCCTGGGTGAACGTCATTTGGGTGCCGCCGTCGATCTCGTCCAGCTGGATGGTTACCTCGGTTTCGAAGCCTCGGGTGCCGTCCGGCTTGTCCCAGGCATGGGTGAACACAAACAGCTGCGGCGGCTCGATATCCGTGTGCACCCCGCTCCACCAGAATTCCTGCCCGGTACTGTCCTGGATCATGCAGGCGCGGTACAGGCCGCCGACTTCGAAGTCTGCGTCGATGCTCTCGCGCGGGACGTGGAAGCCGCGCGGGCCCCACCACTCCGGAGCCTGGTCCGGGTCCGTCAGCGCGGACCAGACTACCCGGATCGGAGCCCTGAACTCGCGGACAATCACCAGCATGAGGTCTGTGTCCCCGGACGCCAGTTCGCTCATGATCCTCTCCCTCGATTTCCGTGGATCCGGTGGCGGAAGTGTCCCCCAGGTTCCGCCGGCTGCGCCGCCGCCCTAGTAGCGGCGGTCGTGGCTGTAGGCCGTCACATAGGGCGTGTTGCTCGGGACGATCTGCTTGCCCAGGGGCATCAGCGAGACCGGGATGAGCTTGAGGTTGGCGATCGCCAGCGGGATGCCAATAATCGTGATGGCCATGGCGAAGGCCGTGACAACGTGCCCGATCGCGATCCAGATGCCCGCCACCAGCAGCCAGATGACATTGCCCAGCAGGGCAAACGCGCCGTGTCCGCCGGGCTTGTCCACCACCATGCGGCCGAACGGCCACAACGCATAGGACGCGATGCGGAACGAGGCGATGCCCCACGGAATGGTGACAACCAGCAGACAGCAAACGATTCCGGCAAAGAAGTATCCGAGGGCCAGCCACAGGCCGCCAAAGAGCAGCCAGATGATGTTCAGAAGTGTCTTCATGGATCCATTCTCGCCCGTGGGAGTGACATTCGGCCTGAGGGGCGGCCCGGAATAATCCCTGGCTTCGGACCCGACCCCCAGGTACCGCTTCCGGCTGACCGGTTATGAGGCGTCGGCCTGCTTGACCATGGCGGCTTCAACACTGATCTTGACCTTGTCGCTGACCAGCAGTCCACCGGCTTCCAGGGCGGCGTTCCAGGTCAGGCCAAATTCCTTGCGGCTGATGTCCGCCTCTGCGCTGAAGCCGGCCCGGGTGGCGCCGAACGGGTCCACCGCGACCCCGGTGAACTCGACTTCCAGATCCACGGGTTTGGTGACATCGCGGATCGTCAGGTCTCCGGTCAGCACATAGTCCTCCCCGTCGCCCCGGATCCCGGTGGCCCGGAAGGTCATTTCGGGGTACTTCTCGACGTCGAAGAAGTCGGCGCCGCGGACGTGGTTGTCGCGGTTGGCGTCCCCCGAATCGAAGCTCGCGGTCTTGACCGTGGCGTGCAGGCTCGCGTCGGCCAAGGAAGCGCGCACCCGGGCCTCCGCGGAGGCCTCGTTGAAGCGGCCACGGACCTTGCTGATGCCCGCATGGCGGACGCTAAAACCGACTTCGCTGTGGGACATGTCCAGTGTCCACACTCCGGGGGTCAAACCTTCGGGCAGCGTCACAACGGTCTCCTTCGAGCGGGGCGGGCCTGTCCCGCCAGAGCGATCGGGGTATTCCCCCACCCTGCATGCTAACGAGGAACCCCCTCCCGGGCTAGGGTCCCGCAGGCACTTGACGCCGGGCGTGCGGATTCCGGACTTCCGGCGCCTGTGACAGCGCCCGTGACGTCGCCTGTGACGGCGCCTGATCGGGCGACCGGGACGGCTCCTGATTCCCCGACTGATTCCGCGGCCGGGGGTCAACGCGGTCTCTGGCCTTCACTCCACGGCCGGGTTACTCTGGCCTATAGACGCCGGGCAATCACCCAATTTCGCAGAACTATTCGCACAGTGCCGACCAACGCAGCGCTGACTAACACAGTCCTGATTAACCGAGTGACGTGAGGAATCGTGGCCAGGTCCCTGGGGAAACGTGGCAAGGCCGGTCTGGGCGCCTGCCTGCTGATCCTGAGCCTGCTGCTTTCCGCCTGCCAGCCCGGGCCGCCGGAGCCCGCACCACGCCCAAGCCCCGGCACGCCGTCGTCGGGTTCGGCACCGGGGCCGGGCACGCCGACGTCGGGTCCCGCGCCGTCGTCCGGTGAAGCCGTGCACTTCACCGCCCAAGGCGATATCGGCGTCAGTTCGGGCGCCAAGAAAGTGCTCGACGTCGTTGCCGGCCTCCGCCCCCAACTGAACCTCGCCCTCGGCGACTTCACGTACAAAGCCGGCATCGAACAGCAGTTCTGCGACATGGTCACCGCACGCCTCGGCGGGGACTTTCCCTACCAACTGGTGACAGGGAACCACGAGAGCGACGGCCACGAGGGCGACATCGAGAAATTTGTCCAGTGCCTGCCCAACAGGCTGCCTGGCCTCCAGGGCGAATACGGGACGCAATGGCGCGTCGATGTTCCCGAGCAGAATCCCGTGGTCCGCTTCATTATGGTCTCCCCCGGCATCGATTTCCGGGGCGGGGAGCCGCTGGACTACTCAAGGGACAGCGAACGCTGGCGCTGGACCGCCGACGCGATCGACGGGGCCAAATCGCAGAACATCCCGTGGACGGTGGTGGGCATGCACACCCCCTGCCTGAGCGTCGGCAACTATGACTGCCAGGCGGGAAAGGACTTCACGAACATGCTGATCGATAAGAAAGTGGACCTCGTCCTGTCCGGCCACGACCACATCTATCAGCGGACCCACCAGCTGGCGAGGGGCGGGGACTGCGCGGAACTCGTTCCCGCCACCTTCACCTCCGGTTGCCTGGCCGATACCGGCAACTCCATGAACCAGGGCTCCGGAACCGTGTTCGCCACGGTGGGAGTGGGCGGCGTCGGACTCTACAACGTGAAATCCGATGACCCGGAAATGGGCTACTTCGCCAGCACGTCCGGAAAGAACCGGGATCCGGCCTTCGGGACACTCGATGTCACGGCGACGGCGGACCAACTGGCGGCCCGCTTCGTTCCGGCCGAGGGATACACCTTCACGGATTCCTTCACCCTCCGCCGCAGGTGAAAGCCCGGTGCCGGGCGCGCTTCGGGTTACGGCCGCTGCACGGCCCCTGCACGATCCGGTAGAGCCGTGAAAATCAGGCCGGCACCCAGACGCTGATCCAGTCGAGGGACACGTGGCCCTGGGCCTCCGGGGCAGGGCAGCCGGTCAGACAGGACTCGGTCTGCAGAATCAGGTGCATGGGTGTCGTCGGCGCGTTGGTGCTGACGCCCAAGGACCGCCCGTCCAGGAAGAACTCGATCCGACCGGGGCTCCATTCCATGGTGGCCACATGCCAGGATGTGACGGATTGGTCCGAATCCAGCTTATCGAAGGCGTCCGCGCCGTTGCGATCGTAATGTACGGCGCCGTAGATGATTTTGGCGAGGTCCCCTTCCGGGAAGTCGACCTCGCCGTCCCGAGGCCAGATGCCGCTATCCGGCCACAGAAGCCAGGCCGTCTTAAAGCCCGGCAGCGCGTCAGCCCGGTAGCGGACCGAATACCGGCCGTAGAGGAGACTGTTGGCCCGCGGCGGATTGGAGCTGGCGTTTGGGATCTTGGGCATCGGCGCCGCCCCCATCGTGATCCCGTTTTCCGTGTGCAGGTACCAGTCCAGCGAGCCGTTGCGGACGCTGAGGACTTTCGACGGGTAGTAGCCGGTTTTTCCAGGGTTTTTCTGCCCGGCAGTGTCCGGGGTCCCGTCCTTGTAGCCGGCGCTCCATCGTGCGCTGTAGAGGGGGCCGGGGAAGCCGCCCAGCGGGACGTCGCCAGCGGAGAAGTCCTCGACAAACACTTGCTTCCAGCCTGGCAGATTGGCCGTCATCGACACATCCGTGGTCCGGGCCGGGAGCGGTGCCTGGCCGTTTCCCGACCCGGGAGCAGGCTGGCTGGCCGCCGCCGGAGCTGGCTCAGTCGCGGCGCCGCCTTCGGCAGACCCGGTCGGGACCCCTGGCTGGGAGCCAGCGGACGGGGACCCGGCGGGTTGGGCGGCTGACGGAGCGGCCGGCGAGGGCGAAACAGACGTGAACAGCGGCCGCTCACCGCGGGGAGCGGCATCGGAGCCGCACCCGGCCAGCGCCAGGGCGGAGGCAAGAACCATGGCAGGAAACAGCACGACCCGGGAAGCGAGAGGGAGACGGCGATTCATCGGCACGCGCCCCCTACGCACGTATGTCCGCATCCGGCCAGTGTCGCATGGAGGCCTCGGTCCATCAACCGTTTACCGACCATTTTAGTTGAATCATCAAGTTAATCCAAGGTTAATGCAAGGTGCCGTGACCAGACTTTAACCCTGGGGTAATTTACTAAGTTGTCGGCAACTGTAAGCGTCAGCGTTGGGTCTAGTTTCCGGATTGAGCGGCCGGGAAGCGCTGCAGTTGAGACGAGCAGAAACACGTCATTGAGTGGTGAGGCCAGTGTCCATCCCGAATCTCAAGCCGAACGCGCGCCCCCAAACGACGCCCCCTCCGGCAAATCCCTCCGTCAGTGTGGTCATTCCCACTCTGAATGAGGCAATGAACCTGCCGTGGGTGCTCCGGCGAATGCCCTCCTACGTGGATGAGGTGGTAATCGTTGACGGCCGTTCCCTGGACGCCACAGTCGACGTCGCGCGGGCCTTACGTCTGGACGTCGTGGTGGTGGCCGAACCCCGCCCGGGCAAAGGCAACGCGGTGCGGGCCGGCTTTGCCGCGGCTTCCGGCGACATCATCGTCATGCTTGACGGCGACGGCAGCATGGACCCCCAGGAGATCGGCTGGCTGGTGACTCCACTCCAGCACGAATACGACTTCGTGAAAGGCTCACGCTATGTGACGGGCGGCGGCTCAGACGATCTCACGTGGCTGCGCAGCGGGGGAAACAAGTTGCTCACCGGGCTGGCCAATGCCGTTCTCCACAGCGACTACTCGGACCTTTGCTACGGTTACATCGCCCTCCGCCGTGAATGCGTTGACATTCTGGAGCTGGAGTCGGACGGCTTCGAGATCGAGACGGAACTGATTGTGCGGGCGTCACGGGCCGGCCTGCGCATTGCCGAGGTCCCCAGCCACGAGTTGTCGCGCATCTCGGGACAGTCGAACCTGCACACCTTCCGGGACGGCTGGCGGGTTCTGCGCACCCTTGCCCGCGAGCGAGTGAGCTGGGAGGCTCCAACCGCCGGAGCCCGCCCCGAGGCCCTGCGGAGGGTCAAGTACAAGTACCCCAGTGTGGTGTTCCCACACGTCCCCACCGATCCCAGCAGCGTTCTGGGCATAAGGGCAGGTGAATAAGATGTCCGAGCATTCAGCCTTGCCGGCAGTATCTGTGGTGATTTGCTCCTATTCCGAGGACCGGTGGGACATGCTGATGGGCGCCCTGGACTCGGTGCGCACCCAGACCGTCCCGCCCAAGCAGACGATCGTCGTCGTCGATTACAACGTGGACCTGTACAAGCGGCTGATCTTCACCGTCCCGGACGCGGTAATTGTCGAAAATAGCGGCCCCAAGGGCCTTTCGGGCGCACGAAACACCGGAACCTCCGTTGCCAAGGCAGAGATCGTGGCTTTCCTCGACGACGACGCCGAGGCCGCGCCGGATTGGATCGAGCGGCTCGTCGCCCTCTACGACGACCCCGACGTCCTGGCCGTGGGCGGCCGGGTGGAACCGCTCTGGGAAGCAGGGCGGCCGGGCCACTTCGCCAACGAGCTCGACTGGATTGTCGGGTGCACGTACCGGGGAATGCCTAAAGTCGCCGCCGAGGTCCGCAACGTCATTGGCGCGAACATGTCCTTCCGAGCCGATGTCCTGGGCCGAGTCGGAGGATTCAACACAGCTTTGGGACGCCAGGACGCCACCCCGCTGGGCTGCGAAGAAACCGAGCTATGCATCCGCGCCGTAATCGGCGCTCCCGGCTCCCGGGTGGTCTATGAACCCGCGGCCCTGGTGCACCACCACGTCCCTGCCCCGCGCGGCACCCTGCGCTACATGCTGGCACGCTCCTGGTCCGAAGGGATCTCCAAAGCGCAGGTCAGCAGGGTGGTCGGCCACAAGCGGGCACTAGGCCCCGAACGGCGCTACGTGCGGCAGGTCCTGCCCCGGGCGGTGTTTGCCGGAATCCGCGGCTGGCTGCGCGGCGAAGACCCGGCCGGACTCGGCAGAGCGGCCGTCATCATCGCCGTCCTCGCGGCCACCGCGAGCGGCTATGTACGCGGGCGCCGCCTGCCTGCCGCACCCGTCCCGCTGAAACCGGCCCCGGTGTCGGCGGAAGATGCCTGGAGGGAAGTCCAGTGACACGAGCAGATGACGCATCCGTCCCCTTACACCGCCCGGTGCATCATCTGCACCCTGAACCACCTGACCGCAGGACCCCGACCCCAGAAAGCTTGGATCATGAGCCAGTCTGAACGCGACGTGAAACAGCCGATTAGTGCGTCTGCAGGAGCCTCCTTCGACGTCCACGGGATCGTAGGCATAGATGTGGAGGCCGGGACTCCGGGTGAACCGCAACTGCGGGATATGTTCGCCCCGTTCCTGGGGGATTCCAGTGCGCCACGGCGGATAACCGTCGGCGGACAGATATCGCCGATTTCCAGCCAGTCGCACGCGGAGGATGCCTACCGTTTCACCGGAGACTCCCTCTACATCCCGGCAGACCACGTCCAGATCATCGAGACGAAAGACGGTTACCGGGTCGAAGGCGCCGGTGAACTCCTGACCTCTGTTATCCCCTTGCTGGACCGCCTGTGCGTTCAGGAGGAGACGGCGATGATCCATGCCGCGGTGGTGGACTTCCGCGGTTCCGGAGTTCTCCTGCCGGCCTGGGGCGGCGTCGGAAAGACCAGCACGGTGGCGAAGCTGGTCGCCATGCCCGATGTGCGGTTCATGGCCGACGACTGGGCCTTCATGGGCGCCGGCGGAATGCTCATGGGCTACGCCAAACCGATGTTCATCAAACCCCACCACCGTGCCATCTACCCGGACATGTTCCGGGGGACCCGCAAGCCCCTGGCCCCCGGATGGATGACAAAACCAGTGGCCCACCTGGCCACGGCAGTCCACCCGGTCATTGTCCGCTATCCGAAAACGGCCGCCTTCACGCGGCGATGGTCCCCCGAACACCGCATGGTGCAGCCGGAGCATGTCTTCGGAGCGCAACGGATCTCCTCCGCGGCGCCGACCCAGCTCGCCATCTTCCTTGAACGCTTTGACGGCGCGGACGCACGGCTGGAAGCACGAAGCGCCGAGTGGATGACGTCCCGGATCGTCGGCAACTTCCATTCGGAACTGCCCATGGTGTCGCGGCGGCTCGTCGAGGCCCTCGGTGCCACCAGCCTCGTCCCGTTGGAGGATCATTTCGGCCAAAAAGCGGCCGTGGTGCGACGGGCCCTGGAGGACGTTCCCTGCTGGCTGCTCCGGCTGCCCGCCGCCTGGTCCGCGGACCAGGCCTCTGACTACATCGCGAACCTGGTCCGCTCAAAACTGGATGAGTGAGGCGAGTCCAGGTGAGCGATCTGAAGGTGTCGGTCGTGGTTCCGGCGCGCAATGCCGCAGCCTGGCTGCGCGAGTGCCTCGAGTCAATCCGCAGCCAACATCCGCACGAGATGATCGTCGTCGACGGCTGTTCGACGGATGACACCGCCGCAATCGCCCGCGAGTGCGGGGCAACCGTCATCTCCGACGAAGGTCGCGGCCTGCCGGCCGCGCGCATGCTCGGAGCCCGAACCGCCACTGGTGAGGTAGTCGCCCTGATCGACGCCGACGTCGTCCTGCCGCCGGACAGCCTGCGCCGGCTGCTCGACGAATTCGAGTCCGGCGGCTACGACGGCCTGCAGTTCGGTCTGGCCAGCGAAGCCGACGGCCCCGGGTATTGGGGGGCGGCGCTGGCCTGGCACCACAACCACAGCCGGGTGCGCAGCTGGTTCGGCGTGAGCGCCACACTGATGCGCCGGGACGTGCTGCTTTCGGTCGGGTTCGACGACGAATTCCGTTCCGGGGAAGATGTGGAGCTCAGGATCCGCCTGGAGCAGGCAGGGTACCGGCTTGGCGTTTCCGATTCCGTCGTGGTCAGGCACCGGTTCGATGACACGTTTGACTACGCCCGCGACCAGTGGCTCCAGGACGGGGCCGGGATGGCCCGAACCGTCCGAAAGCATCCGGGCCGTGCCGGCTGGATGGCGATGCTGCCCCTGCTGGCCACAGTGCGCGGCGTGGGCCTGTCCCTCTTCAAGGCTCCCCGCTTCCTGCCGTACTGGATGGGGTTCCTCCTCTACAACTACCGAGCCATGTTTGGGGAGATCCTGCGCCCGGCCCATAAGCCCATCTCGGTTGGAGGGAACGCGGCCTGGCTTGCCGCCGCGCGGATTGCGCCGATGGTCACGGGTTTTTTGTTCTGGGCGCTGGCGGCCCTCGTCCTTCCCCCGGAGCAAATAGGTCTGGGATCCGCGGTGGTGTCCGCCGCCCTCCTCACCGTTCAGCTGGGGATGCTCGGCGTCGGCCCCGCCACGCTGACCCTGCTGCCGACGGAAGCTGACGGCGGCCGGCGCCTCGTCGCCACAAGCCTGCTCACCGTCGCTACGTCTTCCCTGTTTGGCGCGGGCCTGCTGGTCGTGGTCACGCGGTGGCTCGGCTCGGGCGTGGGCGAGGCCTGGAACGATCCCGTGGTCACGGTCCTGTTCCTGGCCACGGCGCTCCTGGCCGCCAGCGCGTACCAGCTGGATCATGTGGGCGTGGCCCAGCAACGCGCCGACCGAACCCTGGTCCGAAGCCTGGTGCAGAGCCTTGTGCAGCTGGCCTTCCTGGCGGCCGGGTTCGCCGTCGGAATCCGGGACCTGTCCGTCGTTGTCGGCGCCGTTGCGGCCGGTGCGCTGGCCAGCGTCCTCGTGGGGTTTCGCCAGCTTGCCCGTGCCAAGGTATCCCCGGACTGGAGGCATGGTCTCCGGGCCGGACCGGCCCTGAAACTCCTGAAACCGGGGCTTCCCAACCACGCCCTCATGCTCGCCGACCGGGCGCCCGGCTACGTGCTTCCGCTCATCGTCGCATCCACCCTTGGCCCCTCCTCCACTGCGGCCTGGTACATAGTGTGGATGATGGCCTCCGCCGTGTTCTTCGTCCCGCAGTCAGCCGGCTTCACCCTGCAGACGGCCCTCGCGGGAACGCGGGCGCGGCCGGGCCTCGTCGCCTCAGCGCTCCGGGCCAGCCTGGTCTTGACTCTCGTAGCCGGCTTGATCCTGGTTGTTGCCGGGCCCCTGCTCCTGAGCTTCCTCGGACCGCAGTATGCGTCCGCGTGGGTCCTTCTTCCCGTACTCGTTCCGGCACTTCTCCTGAGCTGCGTTACGCAGGTCTACTACGGGCTCTGCCGGGCCCAAGGGCGACTCTTCGAAGCCACAGTGGTCGCCACTCTGGCCGCCGTCCTGGTCGTGGCTCCCGCCGCGGCCGTGGCCGTCAACTACGGCCTCACCGGCGTCTCCGTGCTCTGGGCCGTCGCCCAGGCGACAGCGTCAGTGATCGCTGCTCGGCGTCTGGTCACCCTGACCCGAGTGAAGCCCGCCGCCACCGCAGGCGAGATTCCTTCAGCGGCGCGCCACCAGCCGACCTGAATCGAGAAATCATGACACACGAAATGGCAGCAAGCCCCCCTGTGCGCACCCCCCACCGGCATGATGCGCGACTCCGGGACGGCGGTGCCAAACCGCCCACCCACCGTAACCTCGGCCTGACTCCGACGTGGCATGTCGGCGCTCTGGCTGCGGTGGCCGCGGTCGCCCTCGTCCTCGGCGTCTGGAGCATGACGCAGGTCGACCCCCTGAGGATCGGCGGGGCCGGACTCATCGACGTCCTCCCGCCAGCCTATTTTGTCGCACTCGCACTCAGCCTGGTCGGATTCGTCGCCTCGCTGAGCCTCCGCCGCCTCGTTCCGGCGCTCTTGACCTGGCAACTTCTGGTCACGGCGGTAGTCCTGAATGGTGCCGATCCCGTCATCCACGGCTTGCCCCGGCTTGAGGCGAGCTTCCGCCATCTAGGCATTGCCGACAACATTGCCCAAACGGGTCAGCTGGATCCCAGCCTGGACGCGTACTTCAACTGGCCCGGATTCTTCAACCTTCTGGGAATGCTCTCCGGAGCGTCGGGAGCCAAGGACCTTATGGGTATCGCAACGTGGGCGCCGGTGGGGATCAACATCCTCATGCTGGCACCGTTGCTGGCCCTGGCCCGGCGGTTGACGGCAAATCCGCGCCAGGCGTGGGCGGCCGTCTGGATCTTCTACCTGGCCAGCTGGATTGGACAAGACTATCTGTCGCCACAGGCCTATTCGTTCTTCCTCCTGCTCACCCTGATTGCCTGCCTGCTGAGCGTCTTTGGCGGGTGGGCGTGGCCCACGGAACGCACCCGGCTCTCGCGATGGCTTTCCCGCAATGTCAGCAAGCTGGACGGCGCGGTCCCCCGGCAGGGCATCATGGAACCGCCCCGGACGGACACGGCAGTGCTCGTTGTGGTCTGCGGGCTGATCCTGCTCGCCATGACGGCTTCACATCAGCTCACCCCCTTTGCCGTGATCCCCATCCTGGCCGCAATGCTCCTGACCGGCCGTCTCCGGTTGCGCTTCCTGCCGGTTCTTGCCGTGGTCCTACCGGTCGGCTGGCTGCTCTTTGCGGCGTCAGCCTTCCTGCAGGGGCACTTCGGCCAACTGTTCGGCTCGCTCGGTGACATCGGTGCGAACAGCTTCGGTGCGCTGAGTACCAGGGTCTCAGGCAGTGATGCCCACGTGTTCGTCGTGTATACGCGCATGGCCGAGGTTGCGCTGGTCTGGATTCTCGCCGCTGTCGGGGCCTTTGTGGGCTACCGGCGGAAGGCGCCGTGGCTGACGGCAGCGGCCGGGGCCCTTGCGCCGCTGGTGTTGATTCCTCTCCAGCCGTATGGCGGCGAATTGCTCCTGCGCCTGTATCTGTTCAGCCTGCCGTTTGCCGTGTGCCTGGTGGTGCTGCCGCTGATGTCGGACAAGTCCGCCGGGCTGGGCATGCGGCGAGCCATCGGTCTGCTGCTCATGGGCGCAGTGCTGGCAACATCCACAGTCGTTTCCCGCTACGGAAATGACAGCATGGAGAGCTTCAATAACGATGAAATCGCTGTAGTGAACCGCCTCTATTCGATGGCGCCCACCGGCTCCATCCTCATCGAGGCAGTTCGCAACACCCCGTGGAGATTCCAGCACTACGCGGATTATGACTACCGGGCGCTCGTTGCTGCCGAGCCCGTCCCCAACGCGGCGCCGCTTACCTGCGACGCGGCAAGCCAAATCGCCCGCAAAGCGGGCGCGTACCTCATCGTGACCGAAAGCCAGCAGGAGGCCGCCGATCTTCGCGGCTCCACTCCCGCGGGCGATCTTCAACGTTTTGTCGCCACCTGCGCCACCACTCCGGGCTGGACGAAGGTTTACGAGAACGCCGGCGGCGTGATTTTTCACATCGAAGGAGTTAGCAATGCCAAGTGAACGCAGCTACGTGAGCTACGCGACGGCAGCCGTCGCCGTGGCCGCCATACCGCTCTCGTTCGTCGGCCCCGAGGGGCTGCGCCT
This sequence comes from Arthrobacter humicola, assembly GCF_039531445.1. Classification (NCBI taxonomy): domain Bacteria; kingdom Bacillati; phylum Actinomycetota; class Actinomycetes; order Micrococcales; family Micrococcaceae; genus Arthrobacter; species Arthrobacter humicola. Next base: position 63,358 of record NZ_BAAAQB010000034.1, read on the forward strand.
GGCGGTGATTGGCCTGTTGATGCTGGCCGGTCCCGGGACAGCGCTGGTGCTGCTGCTCCGCTTCGACCCCCCGCGCTCAGCCCAGGCTACTGGCGCGCTTCCCCTCAGCATCGCCATCGCAATTGCCTTCAGCCTCACGATGTCCACCCTCGTGGCGACGGCGATGATCTATGCACGGCTCTGGTCACCTCCGGCAGGAGTCTGCATCCTGTCGATCCTGACCCTCGCCTTCCTGGGCATCGAGCTCAAGAGGCCAAAGCGCGTCCTGGTGCGTGCAAAATGATCATCGTCGCGATCGGACTGGCCACAGTGGCGGCACTCGTGAGCTGCGATGTACTGCGCGTATTGAAGCCGGACCAGGCGCTGCCGAGGGCCGTAAAGATCATCACTGCAGCCTTGCTGGCCGTAGTCGGCATCTCGGCCGTAGTGGAGCTGGTCCAGTTGGCACAGCTCGCGTGAACGAAGCCGGACCGCTCGGTGCAGAGGCACAAGCCCACCCAAACAAGTCGAACCAAGCACGGAAAGTATCGTCAATGAGAAAACTCAAAGCACTCAGCACGGTGGGGACGCTCGGATTGCTCGTAGCCGGTTCCCTTGTTTTCGGTTCCGCCCAGGCGGCTACCGCCGCAACCTGTAGTCCTGCCCCGACAAACTCGTACCCTGGCACCCTTGTACTCGCCACAAGTTTTGAGGCGGGCGGCTGGTGTGGCCTTGTCCCCCAAGTAGCCGGAACGGGCACGGCAACTATTTCCAGCACGACGAAACATACCGGGGCGAAATCAGCCAAGCTGCACGTGACCACGGACTCCGGTTCGCTGGCAAATCTCTCTGCCCCGGCCTTTCCCTCGGGAACGAAGACCTCCTACGCGGACGGCTGGTTCAACATCACCGTTATCGGCGTTTCCGGCAATGACGTTCCGTACTTCCGGTTCTTCTCCGGCTCCACGCGGGTTGCGGACATCTACCGGTACAACAGCAACGGGCAGCTGTGGCTGCGCGTGACCGCACCGGACGGCACCTTTGTCTACACGAAGCTGATTTCCTCGAGCATCACTTTGAGCGCCTGGCACCACGTCAGCATGCGGGTGACCGCCAATGGCAGCACGTCAACCATCCAGGTGTGGTTCGACGGCGTGCAGAGGTACAGCAGCACGAGCGTCAAGATGCTGGGCAGCAGCTTGAGCAAGGTTCAGCTGGGCGCCGAGCACTACCGGCAGAAGGGCGACGAGTACATCGACGACGTCATCATCAAACGCTCATAGGAACTGACCCTACGCGGACAGGTGAGGCGGCGGGAGCATCGCTTGATGCCAGCCCGCCAGGAGAGTGGCAGACAGGGAACCCTCCCCGGCTGCCACTCTCCCGCATGTGCGCTGTGGTGCGTGCCCCGTGTTGTGCATGCCTGTGTTGTGTGCCCGATGCTGCGTGTGCGGGGCGGGCCGGCCTTATTCCGCGGACTTGGCGGCCCGCACGAAGTCCTTGATCTTGGCCAGATCCTTGACGCCGCGGGCGGACTCGACGCCGGAGGAGACGTCGACGCCCCAGGCACCGGCCTCCGCCGCCGCCCGGGCCACGTTGGCGGGATCGAGGCCGCCAGCGAGGAGCCATGTCCGCCCGCCAAGAGCCTTCGCCCGGACGGAGCCGTAGTCCCAGGCTTCGCCGGAGCCGGGGACGGTGGCGTCGATCAGGAGCAGCTCCTCGCCCCAGTTGTCGAAGGCTTCCGGGGCGGCACCCATGGTGACGGCCCGGATCAGCTTCATCCCGGCGTCGTGCACCGTCCGGACGTCCGCCGGTGAGCGGTCGCCGTGGAGCTGGACCCAGGCCAGGCCCGCCTCACGGGCCGCGGCGACAGCGTCGGCCGCCGGTTCGTGCCGGAACACCCCCACCGCCGGCAGCCCGGGCGGGACGTGGGTGAGCAGGCCCCTGACCTGATCCGGGGTGACCTCCCGGGGGCTGCGGGTCAGGACGAAGCCGACCGCGTCCGCGCCCGCCTCGGCAGCGGTGCGGACCGACTCGGGGGTGCTGAGACCGCACACTTTGACAAACATTCGGGCTCCTTCTGCACGCTTCCTGCCTCTGACGGTAGCAAGACCGGACAGCGAGCGCCGACTTTGCGTCAGCGCCCGCAGCCGGGGTGGGTCGGGGCGGGCCGATAGGCTGAAGCCATGGAGATCATCCGCTATGCCGAGCTCAAAGCCCACCCCTGGCGCAACGGCGGCGGGGTGACCCGCGAACTGGCACGCCAGCCCCGGACCGCGTCCGCGCGAACCGCCCTGCAAAACACAGCGGATGACAGCGGGTGGGACTGGCGCCTCAGCATTGCCGAGGTCTCCAAAGCCGGGGCATTCTCGGCCTTCGCCGGGATGGACCGCGTGCTGACGGTCATTGACGGCGAATTGTTGCTCCTGACCGTGGACGGTGCCGAGCATCCGCTTGAGAAGTACCGTCCGTTCCGGTTCTCCGGCGACGCGGATTCTGCCGGGGCACTGCCCACCGGCGACATCCGGGACTTGAACGTCATCACCCGCAACGGCGCTTTCAAGGGCTACACGTCCATCATCGAGCTGTCCAAGAAGCGCGCCCATCCGGTGTTCGCCGGCCAGTTCGGCATCCTCCTGCAGGGCCAGGCCACCGTCAGCCCCGGGACCGCGGGCGGCCTCGTGCCCGATGCGAGCGCTCCCGGGACGGAGACGGTGCCCGTCGAGCTGAACCGTTATGACGCCGTCGTCGGCTCCGATACCGCGACGCCGGAAATCCTGGGCCGCGGCTTCCTGGCGGTCGTCTCCATCGACGCGACGGTCTAACGACGAAGGGACAAGCCTTAGTCCGCTTTCACGCGGGCCCCGCTGACGCCTACCGAGTCCCCCGAGAGCCGCTGAGCGAGCCAGATGGGAACGATCGAGACCACGATCAGCACGACGGCCACGACGTTGACCACGGGCGCCTGATTCGGACGGAAGAGGTTCTGCAGGATCCAGATCGGCAACGTGGTCTCGCCGGCCCCGATCGTGAACGTGGTGACGATGATCTCGTCGAAGCTCAGCGCGAAGGCCAGCAGACCGCCGGCCAGCAGGGCCGAACGCAATTGGGGGAATGTCACCAGGCCGAACGTGGTGAAGACGCCGGCGCCAAGGTCGGCGGAGGCTTCCTCCAGGCCGGCGCTCGTTCGCCGGAGCCGCGCAATGACGTTGTTGAACACGGTCACCATGCAGAACGTCGCGTGGGCGATCACCACCGTCCACAGGCTCAGCGGCACGCCCAGGATGGTGGTGAACATGTTGTTCAAGGCAATGCCCGTGACCACACCGGGCAGCGCAATCGGCAGGATCACCAGGAGGCTGATGATGTCGCGGCCGAAGAATTTGTAACGCTGCAATGACATCGCCAGCAGGGTCCCCAGCACCAGCGAGATGATGGTTGCCACCACCGCCACCCATACGGAGGACACGACGGCATCCCTGACGCCGGGCGAGTCAAAAGCCTTGCCCCACCACTCCAGGGTAAAGCCCTTCGGCGGCCAGCCGAACGTCCGGTCCGCGTTGAACGAGTTCACCACCACCAGCATCAGCGGGGTGTAGATGAACAACAGCACCAGCCCGGAAACGATGCCCAGGACCACCTTGGCGCTACGGGAAAGTCTCATGATGCTCCTCGCGCTACAGGTTGTTCAGGGCGCCGGTGCGGCGGACGATGAAGAGGTAGAACATGATGATGGCGATCGGAACCAGCGACACCGCGGCGGCAAACGGGAGGTTGTTCGCGGCGCCGACGTTCGCGTACACCACGGTGCCGAGCATCTGGGTGGTTCCTCCGACGATCTGCGCGGTGATGTAATCCCCCAGCGACAGGGAAAACGTGAAGATCGTGCCCGCGATGATGGAGGGCACCAGCAGCGGAAGCATCACAAGGCGCATGGTGGTCAGCGGCTTCGCGCCCAGGTCTCCGGAGGCTTCCAGCAGGGAGTCGGGCACCCGGTCAAAGCCCGCGTAGATCGGCAGGATCATGTACGGCAGCCAGATGTAGGACAAAGTCACGATGACGGCGGTCTCGCCGTAGCCCGGAGACGACAGGCCGATCGGAGCCCCCAGCCACTCCAGCAGCCCGCCCTCGGCCAGGACATTCCGCCAGGCGTAGGCCTTGACGAGGTAGCTGGCCCACAAGGGCATCAGCACGGCCACCACGAGCAGTTTCTCCCAGCGGGCGCTGGCCACCTTGGCGATGAAGAACGCGATGGGCAACGCAAGGATCATGTCGATCACGGTGACCGCCACGGCGATCCACAAGGTCCGCAGGGTGATCCGCTGATACACCGGATCGGTCAGGACCGTGACGATGTTCTCGGTGGTCCAGACGGTAGACACCTCTCCGGTAAAGGTGTCCACCGTCCAGAACGCGGTGATCAGCAGCGCCGCCAGGGCGGCGATGTAGACCAGCACCAGCCACCCTGCCGGGGCTGTGAGCAGCGCGGCCAGCCTCAGCCGGGGTGAGCGGTGAAGCAGCGCCGAGAACGCGTGGGCCTTCGCCCGCGGTACAGCCCCGGCGTCACGGGGTGCGCCGGGCGGACGCTGTTGCATCTGTTGTGCCATCTCGCCTTAGTTTCTGCCGGCCGTCGGGGCCGGCTGTTCTTTTCCGGATGCGGTGCGGTCCGTTGCCGGAGTCAGCCCTTGATTTCCGTCCAGGACTTGGTCCATTCCGAATAGTCGGTGCACTTGACGTCCTTGCGGCCATCGAGGCATTCGGCGACCGGAGTGGTCCAGTACCAGATCTTTTCGGCATAGGCTGCATCACCGGAGTGGTAGGTCTCGCAATGCTTGGGATCCTTGGTCTGTTCGCAGGCCTTCGCGTTGGCAGGGGATTCACCAAAGTACTCCGCCACCTGGGCGTTCACTTTGGGACTGGCGATGTAGTCCAGCCACTTGTAGGCGCAGTTGGGATTCTTGGTCTTGGACCCGATCATCCAGGTGTCCGACCAACCGGTGGCACCCTCAGACGGAAGGAGGGTCGCAACCTTGGCGCCGCCTGCGACCGCGATGTTCTCCCCCACCTGCCAGGTGGTGCCGACCACGGTGCTCCCTGATGTGAAGGCCTGGACCTCCTTGACCACATCGCTCCAGTACTCGCCGATGTGCGTGCGCTGCTGCTTGAGCAGATCGACGGCGGCGGCCAGCTGGTCCTTGTCGAGGGCGTAGGGGTTCTTGATGCCCAGCTCCGGCTTATGCGCCATGAGGTAGACGGCGGCATCGGCGATGTAGATGGGCGAATCGTAGGCCGTGACCTTGCCGGTGTTCTTGGCGGCGTCGTCAAACACCGCGCTCCAGGAGGTGGGCGCCGGGGTGACCTTGTCCGTGGAGTACATCAGCAGGTTGGCGCCCCAGCCGTGGGGCATTCCGTAGTTCACGCCGTTGACGGTGTTCCAGGCTTTGTCCTTCAGGAACGGATAGATGTCCGGGTAGTTTTTCAGCAGGCTCATGTTGACCGGCTGCACATCCTGGCCGGCGATCAGGCGCAGCGAGGCGTCGCCGGAGGCGGAGATGACGTCGTACTGCCCGGTGCGCATGAGCGTCACGGCCTCGTCCGAGGTTCCGAAGGGCTTGAAGCTGACCTTGCACTGGGTCTCTTGTTCGAACGGATGCACCCAGTCCACCGCCGGGTCGTTGCTGCCGTCCTCGACGTACCCGGGCCATCCGAGGATGGACAGCTGGCCTTCACCGGTGCCGATCTCGGTCTTGGTCGGCTGCGCCGACGGCGAGGAACCCGATCCGCCGCTGGTTCCGCAGCCGGCCAGCGCGAGCGCCGCCGCCGCTACCACCCCGACCACGAGGGAGGCCTTCGTTCTTGGTGCCATGATCCTTACCTTTCGATGGGGGTGAATCGATGTAGGGGTAAATCGCTGGGACTGAAAATCCGCGGGGTGGAAACGCCGCGCGGACGGCCGGGTGTCTGCCCTCCACGCCCCGGCGTCAGGAGCCGTGCGCCGGAAGCCAGACGACGGCGTCGTCGTCCCAGCTGACGGTAACGGGCCGGTTCACCAGCTCCGCGTCGCTGCCGGGAAGCTTTTCCGGGACGAGCGCGACGACGGCGGGGCCGCCGTCGAGCTGCACGCGCACCTGGGTGGCGTGCCCGACGTATACGAACGACGTCACCGATCCGGACCGGGACGTGACGCCGGCCCGGCGCTCCGGTTCCCCGGCCCAGGCGACGCGCAGCCGCTCGGGCCGGATGCACAGCGGCTCGGCCCGGCCGTAGACGGACTGGGCCTGGCCGGCGTCGAAAATATTGGAGGTGCCGACGAAATTAGCCACGAAAATGTCGCCGGGGCGCTCATAGATTTCGTGTGCCGTACCGATCTGCTCGATGCTGCCGTTGTTGAACACCCCGATCCTGTCGCTCATCGTCAGGGCCTCCTCCTGGTCGTGGGTGACGAAGATGAAGGTGATGCCCAGCGAGCGCTGCAATTCCTTGAGTTCGACCTGCATCTGCTGTCGCAGCTTCAGGTCCAGGGCACCGAGCGGCTCGTCCAGCAGGAGGACCTTCGGCTCGACGACAAGCGCCCGGGCCAGGGCAACGCGCTGTCGCTGGCCGCCGGAGAGCTGGGCGGGTTTGCGGCCGACGAACTTCCCCAGCTGGACGCGATCCAGGGCCTCCCGGGCCCGCTCCCGGCGCTGGTTCCCGGGCATGCCGCGCACCCGCAGCCCGTAGGCGACGTTGTCCACGAGGGACATGTGCGGGAACAGGGCATAGTCCTGAAAGACGGTGTTGACGTCCCGCTGGAAGGGCGCCTTCGCCGTGACATCCTTGCCCTCGAGTTCAATGGTGCCGGAGGTCGGCAGTTCGAAGCCGGCGATCAGCCGCAGCACCGTGGTCTTGCCGGAGCCGGACGGGCCGAGCATGGAGAAGAATTCCCCGTGGCGGATGTCCAGGTCCACGGCGTTGACCGCGACGGTATCCCCGAAAACCTTGGTGAGCTTGCGCAGCCGTATCGCCGGAACCTCGTCGGTTCCGGTGGATGTGCCAGCGGCCAGTGTTTCGGTCATGCGGTGCGCCTTACTTCGTTGCCGGATCGTCCACGGGAGAGCCACGCAGCGGCCTGTGATCCAGTCCACACTGGGCTGCTGGCCAAAATGCTATTACTTCATAGGTTTTATGTATAGACCCTTCGGCAAAGCCCGGATTAGGATGACATCAGCCCGGACGGCGCCCGGCGGCACCGCTCCCGGAAGACGGTCTCGGACGCTGCACTTAGACGCTGCATTCGGTTCCTGCACGGATGCTTCAGCCGGGGCGGCCGCGGGCCGCCGGAGGGAAGGGAGGCCCTGATGTTGTTGTCGCCGAAGGGCGCCTCCCGGAGCTTGGCGGCCGTGTTCACGCCGATCAAATCCCGCGGGCTCGTGGACGAAGTGTGCGCCCGGATCGAACAGGCGGTGGAGACAGGGCTGCTGACCAGCGGCCAACGGCTCCCGAACGAAACCGAACTTGCCGCGGCCCTGGGGGTGTCCGCCGTGACGGCACGGGAAGCGCTGTCCCAGCTGCGGGCCTCGGGAATCATCCGGACCGCGCGCGGCCGCAGCGGCGGGAGCTTCATCGCCGACAACGTGCTGCCCTCCCGGGAACGGGCCCTGGCCCAACTGCACGAGGTGAGCCGGCTGCAGATCAGAGACCTGGCACTGCACTACCAGGCGATCGCGGCGGCCTGCGCAGGTGTCGCGGCCCGGCGTTCCGACGCCGCCGACGTCGCCACGCTGCGCTCGTTCATCCCGGCGGCAGACGACGACTCCCTGAGCTGGCGCCTGGCGCTGTCCGAGTTCCTGTTGGAAGTCGCGGCGATTGCCCGCTCCGCGCGGCTGGCCCGCGAGCTGATCCGGCTGCAGGCCGATCTCGGCACCCTCACGCTGCTGCCCTGCGCGGACTCCGGCTACCGCGGGCGTACCACTTTGATCCTCGAGGACGTGGCGGCAGCCATCGAAGCCCACCAGCCGGCGGCCGCCGAAACCGGGGTCAAGGCCCTCATTGCCGCCACCACCGACTGGCTGCTGACCGAGCAGGCCAAACGCTATTGACTGCACCCCACTGAGCGCTTTCCCTAACCGCACCGGCACCCTCGAGCTAAGGCAGTAACCATGTCCGACACCACCTCCACCGCAGGTCCCTCCGCAGCAGGTCCCTCCGCCGCGCCAGCCGGGGCCGGCCCGGCCCAGGCGTCCGCCGACCGGGCCGTCGCCGAGCTCGATTCCACCATCGCCGGCATCGAGCACCGGCTTGCGGCGTGGGCCGCCGATGCCGGGGCAGCCCTGGCCGCCATGTCCGGCAAGGTTACGGGCACCGCCGTGGACAAACTCATCCGGCCGGTGGTCGAGGACCTGGTGCAACTGCCCGACGGCTACGCGGCGGGCGCGGGGTTCATTGCCAACGCCGGGCTGCTCGGCCCGGAGCGCAGTTACATCGCGTGGTGGCAGGGTCCGGACCTGGAACCCGTGGACGCCCTGGCCAACTTCAGCCCCAACTCCATCAGCCGCTACGTCAAGGCTGAATGGTTCCGGATCCCGGTGGAAACAGGCCAGGCGCATGTCACCGGGCCCTACGTGGATTTCCTGTGCAGCGACGAGTACGTCCTGACCTTCACGCACCCAGTGTTCACCCATCCGGACGGGCCGGTCGCAGGAATCGTGGGCATTGACGTCACGGTTCAGCGCCTTGAACGCGGGGCCATGCCGGCCCTGCGTCGCATCGGAGACCGGGCAACCCTGGTCCACGCCGACGGCCGGGCCGTGGCCTCAGCGGCGTCCGACATCGACGCCGGAGACCTCACCGCGCCGGACGAGCCGTGCAGGCACTACCCTGTGGGGCGCACGTTCACGGTCTGGAGCGACGCCACCGGACTGTGACAACGGACTGTGACGCCGGGCTCATCCGCCGGCTCCGCCGCCGGGCCGTGACGCCGAAGTTGCTAAACTTGGATTCCAAGGCCCCCTTTTCCGGGCCTCCGGACGACGGTTCAGTACCCGGCACGCGACAAGACTGGCCACAGGAGCTGTCATGTCGTGGCTAATACTCATCCTTTCCGGGGCCCTGGAGGCCGTCTGGGCCGCCGCCCTGCACCGCACCTCGCAGGCCAAGGGCCGCCGCCGACTGATCCCGGCCCTTATCTTCCTCGTCTCCGTCCTCGCCAGCACCGGCGGCCTCGCCGTCGCCCTGCAGTCCATCCCGACCGGCACCGGCTACGCCGTCTGGGTGGGGGTAGGCGTCGTTCTGACCTCCGCGTACGCCATCATCACCAGGGTTGAACGCCCGACGGCGGCCCGCCTCCTGCTGCTCGGCGGGATTGCCGCGAGCGTCGTCGGCCTGAAGCTGGTGGCGTGAGGATGGGCACGAATAGGGCACCGGGATCACCAGCCGCATGGCTGATCCTGCTCGCTTCCGCCGTGCTGGAGGCGGTCTGGGCCACGGCCCTGGGACTGTCCGACGGGCTCAGCCGGCCGTTGCCCACCCTCGTGTTCGCGCTGACGGCCACGCTCAGCATGGTGGGGCTCGGCACGGCCGTGAAGCGCATCCCGCTCGGCACCGCCTACGCGGTCTGGGTGGGGATCGGCGCGGCGCTGACGGTCGGCTGGGCGATGGCCACCGGCGTCGAACCGGCCAGTCCGCTCAAGCTGGTATTCATCGCCGGGATTGTCGGCTGCGCAGCGGGACTGAAACTGCTGCCGGCTGGGGACGCGGCAGCTCCGGAGGCTGAGCTGTCACCGTCCCCCGCGGAATCTCCCCACGTTTGAGGCAGGACGACGGCGCGCCCCGGGACGCGCAGTCGGACTGGCCCCGCAAGCGTCAAAGGTGGGGGAAGATCCTCCGGCGGGGCCCGGAATAGCCGCGCGCACTCAGGGGTTCTTGGCAAGGACGGAACCACTCACAGTGCGAATGGAGACCCAGATGACGGCAACACAAGTCCAGCTCGGCGACGGCCTCACGGTCAGCCCCCTGGGGTTCGGCGGCATGGCCCTGACCCCTGTCTACGGGGATGTGGACCTGGTCGAGGCCCTGAAGACCCTGCACCACGCCCTCGACGCCGGCGTCACGTTCCTGGACACGGCGGACATCTACGGCGGCGGCAGCAACGAGGAGCTGATCGGGCGGCTGCTCAAGGAGCGGCGGGACGACGTCCAGCTGGCCACCAAATTCGGCCTGGTCGGGACCCCGTCGGCCGGCTACACGGATATCCGCGGCGATGCGGCCTACGTGAAACAGGCGGTGGATCGCAGCCTGCAGCGGCTCGGTACCGACACCATCGACCTGTACTACATGCACCGCCGTGACCTCCGCGTTCCGATTGTGGAAACCGTGGAGGCCATGGCGGAGCTTGTGCAGGCCGGCAAGGTGCGGCACCTGGGCCTGTCCGAAGTGACGGCCGAGGAGCTGCGTGAAGCCAGCAGCGTCCACCCGATCGCCGCTGTCCAGAGCGAGTGGTCCATCTGGAGCCGCGATGTGGAACGCAACGTTGTTCCTGCCGCGGCCGGGCTCGGGGTGGGCTTCGTGCCATACTCGCCGCTGGGCCGGGGATTTCTCACCGGCACCCTGGACGCCTCGACGCTGGGCAGCAACGACTTCCGCCGCAACATCCCCCGCTTCGCCCAGGACGCTGCCGCGGCAAACCAGGACGTGGTGGACGCAGTACGGGCCGTCGCCGCTGAGCTCTCCGTGTCCGGGAAACCGGCAACGCCGGCCCAGGTGGCGCTGGCCTGGCTCCTGGCCCAAGGCCGAAAGCTCGGGCTTCCGGTGGTCCCCATCCCCGGCACGCGCAAGGCAGACCGGATCGATGAGAACCTCGGCGCCTTGTCGCTGGACCTGACGCCGGCGCAACTGGAGACGCTGGACGCCGCCGCGGACGCCGTCGTCGGTTCCCGTTCCGCAGACCCCAGCTGGGTGTCCCAGGGCCGGGAATAGCGCGTCCTAGACTGAAGCCCATGGACTCACTCATTCACTCGCTACGTGACATCACCATCCGCCGGATTTCGGTCAGCGAGATGGACAACAACGTGTATCTGCTCACGGCCAAGGCGTCCGGCGCGCAGCTCCTGATCGATGCGGCCGATGATCTGGCCGCCATCCAGGGGCTCCTCGCGGACGCCGCAGCGGATACATCCGCGACGCCGAAGCTGGAGCTGATTGCCACCACCCACCAGCACTGGGACCATGTCCGTGCCCTGCCGGAACTGGCGGAAGCAACCGGGGCGAAGACGGCGGCCGGGACGGAGGACGCCCCCGAACTGCCGGTGAAGGTCGATGTGCTGCTGGACCACGGCGACGTCGGCAACTTCGACGGGTTCGACGTGACCGCAGTCCATCTGCGGGGTCATACGCCGGGCTCGGTGGCCCTGGTCTACCAGGACCCGGACGGCCCTGCTCATATTTTCTCTGGAGACTCGCTGTTTCCCGGCGGCGTGGGCAACACCCAGAAGGATCCGGAGCGGTTTGCCCAGCTGATCACCGATGTGAGTGAGCGGCTGTTCGACGTGTATCCGGATGACACCGTGGTGCACCCGGGCCACGGGATGCCGACCACACTGGGTGCGGAACGCCCGCACCTGGAAGAGTGGCGCGCCCGCGGCTGGTAGCTGGCGCTAGGCTTCGTGACTTGCGCTGCGCATAATGCCGGTCGCTGCGGGAATACCCGTAGCGACCGGCATTTTGCGTATCGCCAGCTACTTTATGTAGCGAAAACCCGAACCCTAGCGGCTGCGGCGTTCGTTCGACGCCGGGGCCGACGCGCGGCGGGGGCCGCCGCTGCGTGCCGGACGGCCTTCGCTGGAGCGGCCGTTGCCGCCGCCTGCGTAGGATCCGCCGGAGGTTCCGCCGGTGTTGGAGGACCAGACCGCCGAGTTTGCGCCGGACTTGGCACCGGCAGCGGCACGCTGGCCCGTTGCCGGACGTCCGCTGCGCTGGCCGCCAGCCGAAGCCCCCGTGCGGGGAGCGCCGCCGGTCCGGGGAGCACCGCCGGTCCGGGGAGCACCGCTGCGGGGAGCCGAAGCGCCCCGGGCGTCGCTGCGTCCTTCTGCGGCGCGTCCGTCCGAACCGCGGCCTGCAGCGGCACGTCCGCCGGCGGCCGGGACATCGTTGTGGTGCCCGTAAGCGGTCACGCGGCCACGGCCGCGCGCATTCCGGCGCTCGGCGCGCTCGGCGTCGGCGCGGTCCTGGTTCTTCTCCGCGACGCGCTCTGCGGCGTTCCGGGCAGCGGCCTGGCCTTCATAGGCGACGGCGCGGCGCTCGGCACGCGGCAGATCGGTGCGGGGAGCCTCGGCTCCGACGCGTCCGCGTCCGCCACGGCCGCCCCGGCCACCCGCGGTGGGTGCGGCCTGGGTAGTGCGACGGGCGCGCTTGCGCTCGGCGTTGGCGCCGGTCGAGGTGCCGCCGCCGTGCTGGGCGGCCTTGGCGGCCAGCAGTGCGGCACGGGTGCGCGGATCGATCTTGTCGGCCATCTCACCCACGAGCTCGGCCACCAGCGGCGAGTTGGCGGTAACGCGCTCGAAGTTAACCTCGACGCCGGCAGCCTTCATGAGCTTCTTGACGTCGGACTGCTGCTCCGGCAGGGTCAGCGTGACCACGGTGCCGTCGGAGCCCGCGCGGGCCGTACGGCCTGAACGGTGCAGGTACGCCTTGTGCTCCGTGGGCGGATCCACATGGATGACGAGCTCGACGTCGTCGACGTGGACACCGCGGGCGGCGACGTCGGTGGCGACCAGGACGCGGACCTCGCCGGAGGCGAACTCGGCCAGGTTGCGGTCACGGGCGTTCTGCGAGAGGTTGCCGTGAAGGTCGACGGCGGGGATGCCGGCGTCGGTCAGGGTCTTGGCCAGCTTCCGGGCGTGGTGCTTGGTGCGCAGGAAGAGCACCCGGCGGCCGGCACCCGAGGCGAGCTCGACAATCAGCTGCTTCTTGACGGTCTGGTCGTTGACCACGAGCACGTGGTGTTCCATGGTGGTCACCGCGGCCTGTGATTCATCCACCGCGTGGGTCAGCGGGTTGGAGAGGTAACGCTGGACGATCTTGTCCACGCCGTTGTCCAGGGTGGCGGAGAACAGCAGGCGCTGGCCCTGGCTGGGGGTCATGTCCATGAGCTTCTTGACGACCGGCAGGAAGCCGAGGTCGGCCATGTGGTCGGCCTCGTCAAGGACGGTGATCTCGACGCCCTCGAGGGTCAGGATGCGCTGGCGGATCAAATCCTCCAGTCGGCCCGGGCAGGCGATGACGATGTCGACGCCGGCGCGGAGGGCCTTTTCCTGGCGGGCTTGGGAGATGCCGCCGTAGATCACGGTGGTGTTCAGGCCCATGGCCTTGGCCATCGGCTCGATGGTCGCGTTGATCTGGGTGGCCAGCTCGCGGGTCGGTGCGAGGACCAGGCCCATCGGGCGGCCTGGCTTGCGGAAGTGCTTGGCTTCGCGCTCTGCGAGTCGTGCCACGAGCGGGATGGCGAAGGCGATGGTCTTGCCGGAGCCGGTGCGGCCGCGGCCCAGGACGTCGCGTCCGGCCAGGGTGTCCGGGAGGGTCTTGACCTGGATGGGGAACGGTTCAACGATCCCCTGTGCGGTGAGGGTGTCAGCGAGGGCCTTGGGCGTGCCGAGGGCAGCAAAAGTAGTCATAAGTTCAGGGTCTTTCAGGCGGTATCCATGCGGATATCGGCCCCCGGCGCCGGTTGGCTCAGGGGTTCGCCGAAGAAAAGTCAGGTGGTCAACCGGGCTGCTGCCAAACTTCAGCTAGCGGCGGCCAGGACCAAATGGAACGCGTTCATCGACGCAGGATGTGCCTCTCACATGAAAAAGCCCACTCCCTGCGGGCGGGCCCCGAAGGAATCCGGCAGGAGATCCGGTTGATGGACCGAAGCCGGTCAACCGAATATGAGTGGGCATCACTGCACATCAAGTTTCACCAGTCTAGCATCCGGCCGGGCCGGATCCCGTTTCCGTGACCTTGGTGCAGCTCCTAGCCGGCCAGGCTGGGCGCTTGGAACAGCGGCATGTGGGACGGCTGGGCGGGCGGGCGGGCGGCTGCCCGGGACGCCGCCTTGGCTGTGCCCGGGTCCGCTGCCCGCAGGATAACGAGTGCCTCGGCGTCGATCAGGCGACGCGTCCCCGTCCGGGAGTCCAGGATCCAGAACAGGTCCACGGCCGTGACCGTCTGCGTTACGGTGCCCCGGTGGAAGAGTTTGCCGTTGTGCCAGGCCTCGATCTCGTCCCCCACGTTCAGCTCACTTGAGCTGCGGATGTGCCGTGCTTCTTCAACGTCCATGATCAGTGCCTTCCCCAGCGGTCCAACGTCCTGTGCCCAGCATTCACGATGGAGGTTTCGGAATGGTTTCCGGAGCGTGATTTCCATGTGTCCGCAGGTCCGTCCGCCCTTGACCCGCGTCGTTGTTGACCGCGCTTCGGTCCCGGAGGAGCATGGTGGGCGGATGGGGTGGCGAGAGGAGACGGGCAACGATGCCGGGAATAGTTGCCGCTGGAACCTTTAGGGTCATCCAACTGGCCCTGCTTCCCTTGGGGGTGGCGGCCTACGTCGCGACCGTCCCCCGAATGCTCGCGTACAGCCGGCGCACCGGCGTCTCGGCCACCGTGTTCGCCTCCCTCTACACCCGCTGTATGCAGCACCGGCTGCAGACGAGGCCGGATGGCCCTGCGGACCGGCTCATGGCGGTGATGCCGAATGTGTCCCAGGAAGGGTTCCGGCTGGAGACGGCACCCACCCTGGTGGGCCACCTGCTGACGGGCTACGTTCCCAGGATCTACCGCTATCCCTACCGGGGGCGCGCGCCCATGCACCACCAGTCGACAGCGCGGACCAGTTACTACGACGCCGCCATCCAGCGGCATCTTGCCGGCGTGGACCAGCTCGTGGTCCTCGGGGCGGGATTCGACACCCGGGTGTTCAGACTGTCACCGGAGAACCGCGTGCGCTACTTTGAAATCGATATGCCCCGAACCCAGGCCCACAAAATCGCAATGCTCGAGAAGGCGGGCCTACCCACAAACCTGGCCACCTATGTGTCCGCCGATTTCGAGACCGAGGACTGGATGGAGAAGCTGGTGGCCGCGGGGTTTGACCCCGGCAGGCCCGCGTTCTTCCTCTGGGAGGCGGTGACCATGTACTTGGACCGGGCCTCCGTCGAAGCGACACTGCGCAGGATCGCCGGGACCGCCCCCGGTAGCGTCGTGGCTTTTGACTACTTCTCTCAGGAAATCGTCGCCTCGCGGTCGCCTTACATGCGGTACGCGCGGGCTGCGACGAATTTTGTCGGCGAGCCCCTGACCTTCGGCATCGACAACACTCCCCCGGCCAGGAAGAGTGCCGCGGACTTTGTCGGGTCCTACGGGTTGGTCCTCGAGGAACACAGGAATTTCGGCCGGGAGACCCGACGGCGGTCCGCGCCGGCCGGGTTCGTCACCGCCGTCGTGCCTGCCGCCGTCGGGCACAGTCCGCAGGAAACCGTTGCGCCGGAGACCGGAGCGCCGGCAAACAGCCAATCGGAAAACGGCCTTCCTAACGCGGCCGCCCACCACGATGAGGGGAAACCATGACGGAACACAGCCACGAGCATCACGCCGATCCTGCGGAGCCGGTCAGCACCGCCCGGATGTGGGACGAAAAGTACAGCAGCCGCCCGCGGATGTGGAGCGGGCAACCGAATCCACAGCTGATCGCGGAGGTTGCGCATCTGAGTCCCGGCGAGGCCCTGGATTTGGGCTGCGGCGAGGGCGCGGACGCCATTTGGCTAGCGGCCCGCGGCTGGTCCGTGACCGCCCTGGACGTCTCGGCGGTCGCCCTTGAACGCGCGGCCGCCCACGCTCAGGAACGGGGCCAGTCGGCCAAGATCGAGTGGGTGCAGCAGGATCTGGCCACGTGGGTCCCGGACCGGTTGTTCGACCTCGTCACGGCCCAGTTCCTGCACTCCACCCAGATGCCGTGGCAGCAGGCGCTGCAGCTCGCCGCGGCCGCGGTACGTACCGGCGGCACCCTGCTGATCGTCGGCCACCACCCCGACGGCCTGCCGCCGTGGGGCGGGCACCACACGCCGGAGAAGTTCTTCACCGCCGAGGAGCTTGCACATGAGCTCCGGATCGAGGAGCCCCAATGGCGCCTGGAAGTCCTCGACAGCCGGCATCGCAGCGTCACCGGCCCCGAAGGCGAGGCGGCGTCCCTCACCGACGCCGTACTGCGCGCCACCCGGCTGGCCGCCCAATAGCGCGGCTTGCCCCCAAACCTCATGTGATGCAGTTCACCCTGATTCGACCGTGAGGAAGTCCGCTCCGGACCCGTCTTACTTATGACGGCGCCGCGGAGCGCCTTCCCCAACCGATCAGGAGTGATTGCATTGACGACCCAGACGCACACCCCGGCAGACGTCCACGGCCAGACCGGCCCGGCAGCCACCTCGAAGGCGCCCGGGCTGAACAACCCTGCCCGGAAGACCCCTGCACTGAAGAGCTCTGCGCTGGAGAGCTCTGCGCAGCCAGCCGGCCACGACGGGCGCGGCGCCACCACTGTGGCCGACGGCGTCGTGGCAAAGATCGCCGGCATCGCGATCCAGGAAATCGAGGGAGTGCACGCCCTGGGCGGCGGAGCGGCCCGCGCGCTCGGAACCCTGCGCGAAAAGGTCGGCCAGAAGGACCTCACCCAGGGCGTCAGCGTGGAAGTCGGCCAGACCCAGGTCGCGGTGGACATCACCCTTGTGGTCGAATATCCGCACCCGCTCCAGCAAGTCGCGGACAACGCCCGCGACGCCGTCTACACGGCCATCGAGGACCTCGTCGGCATGGAGGTGACGGAGGTCAACATCACCATCACCGACATCCACGTGCCCTCCGATGACGAGGATGCCGAGGACGCCCGGACTGAGCCGAGGGTGGCTTGAGCCCCACGGCGGCCGGCGTGGCCATCGGAGCCGTCCTGGCCGCAGCGGCGCTGGCCTTCGGGTTCTGGGGCTTCCTGCTCACCGCGCTGTTCATGGGGGCAGGGGCCGTGCTGGGCCGCGCCGCCGAAGGCCGGCTGGACCTCGGCGGCGTAATGTACGCCTTGCGCGGCAAGCGCTCCTCCTCCTCATGACGCGGGCGGGGCAGACACGCATCACCCCGGCAGCCCTGAAGCACACCGTCGAAACCATCGCCGCCAGCGCCTTCGGCGTTCCCAGATCCAACGTCGCGGCGGCGCTGGACGACGATTCGGGCCGGCTCGCCGCAACGGTCTCCGTGCAGCTGGCGCTCGCGCCGCTGCTGGACCCCCAGGGGATGAGCCGCCAGGGGAAGGACGGCGGCACACTGTTCGACCGGTCCCGGGCGGCCCGGACAACCATCATCGCCCGCGGACTGGACCTCACCGGCAGGACGCTGGGCAGGGTGGACATCCGACTCAGCGGGGCCAAACAGTCCTCCGACACGGCCAGGGTGGACGCGCCGGGCGGCAGGAACCACCAGAGGAGGGTCACATGAACCAGGACCGATCCCTCCGGCGCCTGGTCCGCCGGGAAATCCACTCCTCCCGGGCCACAGCATCAGTACTGACGGCGAGTGTTCTCGCTGTCGTCTTCCTCTGGCTTGCGCTCGAATCAGTGCTGGCGCTGCTCCGGGATAACCCGGTCCTCGCCAGCCCCGGCCAACTGGGGCACTGGCTCGCCGGCGTGCCGGACAAGACAATCCCTGCCGGGCTGGTTGCCACCGGAGCCGGTCTGGCGGTCCTTGGCCTGGTGCTGCTCGCCGCCGCAACGGCGGGCGGCCGCCGGTCTCGGCATGCCTTCCACAGCGACCGGAGCGCCGTGGTGGTCGATGACGAGGTCATCGCATCGGCAGTGTCCCGGCGGGCGCGCCTCAGCGCGGGGCTCGCACCAGGGCAGGTCACCACCACGGTTAGCAAACGGGCCGTCCGGGTCCAGGTGCGTCCGACGTCGGGCGTTGCCGTGGACCGCGACGCGATCGGCACTGCGGTCCACGACGAACTCGCCGCGTACTCCCTGGACCGCCGGATCACCCCCACAATCCACGTCTCAAAGGAAGGAGCCCTGGGGCAATGAGTCAAACCAACAGGGCACTGAACCGGATCCTACTGGCACTGGCCGGGCTCGTGCTGCTCGCAGCCGGGGCGGCAACGGCTGCCGCCGGGATGATGCCTGGCGTTGCGGCCAGCTGGGCGGCCACGGGATCGTCCCTCATGGACCATGCCGGAAGTCTCTTCGACTCGGCACCGCTTCCGGGCCCGGCCCGCTCCTGGTGGGCCGTGGCGGGAGTCGCCGCGCTCATCCTGGCGGCCGGGCTGAGCATCGCCTGGCTGGCATCGCAGGGCGGCGGCCGGACACCCAGGGTCGGCCGGGAGGCCGACGGCGACCGCGGCACCACCGTGGTCGAAACGGGGCTCATCGCGGCGGCCGTCAAGCAAGCACTCGAGGGCAACCGCCTGGTACTCGGGACATCGGTCTCAGCCTGGGAATCCAGGGGCAAAACGGGGCTCCGGCTGCGGCTGCAGGCCCGGCAGGGAGCATCCCCCCGATAGATGGCGGATACCGCAGAGGACCTGGTCCAGGGTATCGACGCGTTGCTGGGCCATCCGCTTCCGGTTCTGGTCCGAATCACCAGTGGCACCAGGACAAAGTTGGCTGGACCTGATCGCACCCGCTAACCCGGGCGGACCTACGGCTCTACCGCGTCACCTAGTAATGACAGAAATAAGGAACATCATGGGAACCGACGACAAGGCCAACAACACGGTCATCCACCACATCGGTGCGGCCAAAGAAGGTGCCGGCAGGCTGACGGGCAACGAGGACCTCAAGCGCGAAGGCCAGCAGGAGCAGGCCCGCGCCAAGCTGCAGGAGGCCAGCGAACGGTTTAAGGACGCCGCCGCCGACATCGGAGAAAACCTCAAGGACGCCGCGCGGAAGTTCAAGGAAGGCTTCAGCAAGGAGTAGGGCCGGACTCCCCGCACGGAAGGCCCGTTATGGAAGCAGAGGAAAGCGACAGACTCGTGACTGGTTCACCCTCGGCGCCACATCAATTGGACCTCGTACCGGACGCATTGCTGGCCGGACGGGCCGCCGACGGCGACACGGCAGCCTTTGAGGCGCTGGCCCGCCGGCACGGCCCCTCATGCGGGTCTGCGCCCGCCGCCTGACGGGCTCCCTCGCCGACGCCGACGACGTCGTGCAGGAATCGCTCATGCAGGCCTGGAAGCAGCTCGATACCCTGCGCGACGGCGACGCGGTGAAGAGCTGGCTGCTGCGCATTACCGGCAGCCGCGGCATCGACCACCTGCGGAAGCGGAGAAACCGTTCCAACCTCGGGGATTTGGACCATAGGGTAGAGGCTGGCGCGGGGATCGCTCACCAGGACCATCCGGAAAGCGCCGCCCTGAGCGGTTCCCGAATGGACGCCCTCAAGGCCGCCCTCGCCGCCCTGCCCGAGGAGCAGCGCCGCTGCTGGGTGCTGAAGCAGTTCAATGACCAGAGCTATGAGGAAATTGCGCAAACCCTGAACATCAGCACTGCCAGTGTCCGCGGCCGCCTTGCCCGGGCACGCATCACCCTGGCCCGCGAAATGGAGGACTGGCGATGAGCGCTCCCGGCGACATGCTCAGCTGCGGGCACAGCCTTGCAGACCTGAGCGAATACCTGGACACCGGACGGATCGGCGATCCGGGCCACCTTGCGGACTGTCCCGAATGCCAGTCCGGACTGGCATCCCTGCGAAGCCTCTCGGCCCTGGGCCATGAATTGCTCGACGCCGACACCGCCGCCGCCGGCAGCGGAAGCGATGACTGGATGAAGACGATCCTGGGCAACCTGCGCTTGGAACTGCGGCCGGGCCGGATCATTCCCCTGCGCTCCGACTCACCCGGGGACGTCCTCACCGAGACAGAGGGCTCAATTTCGGCGCTGATCCGCTCCGTGGCGGATTCGCTTCCCGGCACCGCCGCCGGAAAATGCCGCCTGTACGGGGACGTTACCCGGCCCGGGGCGCCCATCACCGTGGGCGTCGACCTCGCCGTCGTGTACGGGCATCCGCTGGAGGACCGCGCCGCCACCCTGCGCTGGAAGTTGGCCGCCGCCCTTGCCCGGCAGACCGAACTGAACATCACGGCGATCGACGTCACCATCACCGATGTCTTGGAGCCCCGAAAGCCGGAGCCCCTGAACCCCGAACCCCAGCATCCGGAGCAGCCCCCCGTGCCCGGCGCCCCGCCGACTCCACAGGAGGAGTCATGACCGAGCCCTTGCTTCCCGGGAACGGAACACCCGTGGCGCCACCCGCTGCAGCGCGCTCTTCCGGAGTGCTCGCTCCCGCAGCGTTCTCCGCGGCGTCGCTGCCGGCACAACTCCGTGAGATCATCCTGGCGGTCGACGGCGTGACGACGGTGTATCCGGCACGCCCGCTGTGGCAGACGATTGCCGGGGCGGCCCGGTCCGCCGTGGGCGGAGCAACACCGTCTCCGGTGGACGTCACCGAGGCCGGCACCGGCACAGCGGTAACGACGGTCAAGGCGCGCATCGGAGTGAGCGGGGCGTACCCGGCGCCGGACGTGGCCCGTGCGGTGGCCGCCGCAGTGCGGCAGCATTTCAGCCCGCAGCCTGTGTCCGTCGAGGTCGCCATCGTCCACATCGGCGGCGACCAAATCGGCACCAACTAGGCTGCAGGCGCCGGCGGAGCCGCCTTCGCAGCGCAAAAAATGTGACAAAAGACAGCGGACGACAACTGAGGCTAAGATGTTCGACAGTTGTCGAAGGCGCCTGCGGATGGATGAGTGGCGGAAGAGCGGCGCCGACGGCTGCGACGGACGGCCGCACCGGCGTCGCCTCTTCCCCCAAAGCCCCGGAAAGACGGGGGTTCCGGGCCCGTTCCGGCACCTCGCCGGACCTCCGTGCGGCGGGCATCAGCACGGCGTATCAACGACCGGCTGGTTCACCTACGCGGACTGCCGCGGCAACAGGGACCGCCAAATACCGGCCCTAATCTTGATCTACCCGCCAAAACTGTTACCTCCGTCACACTCTGACGGATCCGTGCGGACCGCATCGCGGAACCCCCGCCCGCTGCGACCGCCTGTGACAAGGAAGAAGCCTCATGTCTGAACGCATCACCACGGCCGCTCCGGCCACTGCAGAATCCGACATTGCACCATCTGAAATTGCTGGAACCGCCGTCTCCGCCCACGGCGCATCCGGCGCCGGGAGCCGCGAGCCGCACCTCGCCCGAGCCCTGGGCAACCGCCACATCCAGTTGCTCGCCATCGGCGGCGCCATTGGCACCGGCCTGTTCATGGGGTCCGGCAAGACCATCTCCCTCGCCGGCCCGTCCGTGATTTTCGTCTACATGATCATCGGCTTCATGCTGTTTTTCGTCATGCGGGCCATGGGCGAGATCCTGCTCTCCAACCTGAACTACAAATCCTTCAGTGACTTCGCCGGCGACCTCCTGGGCCCCTGGGCCGGCTTCTTCACCGGCTGGTCCTACTGGTTCTTCTGGGTTGTCACCGGAGTGGCGGACATCGTCGCCATCTCCGGCTACGTGGACAAGCTCGCGCCCGGCACCCCCTTGTGGATCCCGGCGCTGCTCACCCCCGTGGTGCTGGTCCTCCTGAACCTCCCCACCGTGAAGGCGTTCGGTGAAGCGGAGTTCTGGTTTGCCATCATCAAGGTAGTGGCCATCGTGGCCCTGATCGCCACCGGCGCGATCATGATTGCAACCCACTTCACGTCCCCCAACGGCGCGGTAGCCAACCTCGCCAACATGTGGAACGACGGCGGCATGTTCCCGCACGGCATGTTCGGCTTCATCCTCGGTTTCCAGATCGCGATCTTCGCCTTCGCCGGCATCGAACTGGTGGGCACTGCCGCCGCCGAGACCAAGGACCCGGAGAAGAACCTGCCGCGTGCCATCAACTCCATCCCGGTCCGCGTCCTGCTCTTCTACGTCGGCGCCCTGGTGGTCATCATGGCCGTCAACCCTTGGCGCACCATCGATCCCGCCAGCAGCCCGTTCATCGGCATGTTCACGCTCGCCGGGCTGGGGATCGCCGCCGTGGTCATCAACCTTGTGGTCCTGACCTCCGCGGCCTCCAGCGCCAACTCCGGTATCTACTCCACCTCCCGCATGATCTACGGCCTGGCCCAGGACGGGAACGCGCCGAAAGCCTTCGGAAAGCTGAGCAGCCGCAAGGTCCCGCAGAACGCGCTGCTGTTCTCCTGCATCTTCCTGCTGTCCGGACTCGTCCTGCTCTACGCCGGCGACTCCGTGATCGGCGCATTCACCATCGTCACCTCCGTGGCCTCCGTGCTGACCATGTTCGTGTGGTCCATGATCCTGATCAGCTACATCGTCTTCCGCCGTCGTCGGCCGGCCCTGCACGCGGCGTCGAAGTTCAAGATGCCCGGCTCCGCCTTCATGCCGTACGTGGTCCTCGCGTTCTTCGTCTTCATGCTCGTGGCGCTGGCCCAGGCCGATGACACCCGCCTGGCACTCTTCGTGGCCCCCATCTGGTTCCTCCTGCTGGGTGCCGCCTGGCACTTCAACCGGAAGACACCGCTGCAGCAGGCGCGGATTGTGGAATGGCAGGCCGTCCGCTCGGAGGAAGTCGTCCGCACCACCGTCTGACCCCTGAGCCTCCGCTAAGCCTCGACAGAGACATCCCGTCACGGACACGCCGTGACGGGATGTGCAGGAGCCCCGACCGGATTCTTCCGGCCGGGGCTCCTGCCCTTGATCGTGCGATCGCCTGCGGTGCCTTTACTCCCGTGTCCTGACGGCAGCCGGGACGACGGCGACGCGCGGCGAGACAGCCACGGCGGCGACGCCGATCACCGCCGTCAGCGCGAAGACTCCGGCGAACGACGCCGCCGCCGTCGTCGCCGTCGAGAACGCGGCAAACACGACTCCCGTGCCGGCGAGGGCCAGGGCGCCGCCGAGCGAATCCGAGATGGACATGGCCGAGCTGTTGAAGCCCTCTGTGTCCCTGGTGGAGAGGGCCAGGGTCATGACGCTCAGGCGCGGATACATCAGTCCCATGCCGCCCCCGGCGAGGATCCAGCCCGCGATCGCGACAGCGGCCGGCCAGGCCAGTACCGTCGTCACGAACGCCAGGACAACGGCACCGAGGACCAGGGCCGAGCCGATCCGCACCGCCCGCCGGTGCTCCAGCCGGGTTCCCAGCCTGCCCTGGATGGCCGAGGCCGCCGCCCAGGCGATGGCACCGCCGGTGAGCGTGAGGCCCGCAAAAGTGGGGGCAAAGGCATAGCGTTCCACGAGCAGGTACGGCAGATAGACCTCGGCGCCGAAGAATGCGGCGGACGCGAGCCCGCGCGTGAGGATGACGCTCGGCAGGCCGCGCCGGGCGGTCAGGGTCCCGCGCGGCATGAGGGGACGGACGGCCAGTAGTGCGACGGCGACCGCGGCCGCCGCCAGCACGCCGCCGGCCCCCGGGACCTCGGCGGACAGGTTCAGGCCCAGCACCGCGAGCGCTGCCAGGGCTGCCAACGCCAACTTGGCCGGACCGCCCGGCGGACGGGCACCCCCGGCAGTCTCCACGGCTGCCGCCTCACCGCCTGCCGACCCTGGGGCTGGCGGGGCGGCTGCTGCGGCGCCCGGGGTTCCGTGCAGGCCGCGCAAAGACGGGGCCGTCAGGAGCAGGGCCGGGACCACGAGTCCCACCACGCCGAGGAAAACCCACTGCCAGCCAGCCACTTGCGCCACGACGCCGGCAGCGAACGGGCCCACCAGGGACGGGATGACCCAGGCCGCGGAAAAGGCGGCGAAGATCTTCGGATGCAGCACCGGCGGGTAGACCCGGGCGATGACCACGTACAGGGCCACCGTCAGCGCACCCCCGCCCAGTCCCTGGACTAGCCGGCCGGACACGAGAACCGGCATGGTCCCGGCGGTACCGGCGATGAGCAGGCCCAGCACGAACATGCCCACCGCGGCCAGGAGCGGCGCCACGGGTCCTTTGCGGTCGGACCAGCTGCCGGCGGCCACCATACCGATCACCCCGGTGGCCAGCGGCCCGGCAAAGGCCAACGCATAGAGGCTTGCGCCGTCCAGCTCCCGGCTGACGAGCGGCATGATGGTGGTCACCGCAAGAGACTCGAAGGCCGCCAGGAACACCAGGGCGCAGGCGCCGAGCGTCACCAGCAGGTAGCTGCGGTGGAAGATGCCGGCTGATTCCGGGACGGATTCCTGGCTGGATTTCTGACTGGAGGTCCGACTAGGTTTCTGACTGGATTTCCGACTGAGTTTCTGACCGTCGTGTGGGTCGGTTCGGGGCACGTGCCACAGCCTACAAGAGCGGCACGCCGCGCACATCAGCTGCGTGCCCCGGCCCCGGCCGTCCGGCCACGTCAGCGGGCCGGGTCAGCCGGCCGCATCGAGTCCCTGGGCCGGGACCACGACGGCGCCGCTCGCCCGCGAGTCCGGATTCAGCATCCACCCCACACGTTTCACGGTGCTCAACATGACGACGCTTTCCACGAGCTCGATCCCGGGCACCTTCTGCTGCAACGCGAGCTCGATCGTCATGACGTCGGCCAGGGACTGCAGCCACATAATGATCACGAAGTTCGTCGGACCTGTGGTGGAGGCGCTGAGCCTCACATTCCGCATGGTCTTCAGCTCGGCCGCGGCTGCCTCATGCCGGCCGGCGGGGACGTTGACGAACCACTGGCAGGTCACGGGGAAAGCCGAGAACTTCTGAGCCACCTCGCACCGGAATGACAGGATGCCGCTGGCGAGCACCCGGTTGAGCTGCCGCTGGACGGTGGCAGGGTGCCGGCCCAGACCGCGGGCAATGTCGGCCGCCGTGGCGCGTCCGTCCCTGGCCAGGAACGGCAGGAGCGCCAGGTGGCTTTCCGGCAACGGTCCGAGGGCGGCGGTCTGGGCGGTTCCGGCGGTCTCGGCGCCGGCCAATGCCCGCACGGCGGCCTGCTGTGCCCGGCTCAGCACGTTGAGCCGCCACGAGCCGCCGCTGGCGTGCAGCCTGGTGCACAGTGCGGTCTGGTATTTGACGAGGCCGTCGATCTCCTTCAATCGCGCGATGACCTTCAGGCTGAAGTCGTCCAGGGAGGGCGTAATGACGGTCAGCATGAGGTCCCGGTTGCTGGCTGCCTCCTCTACCGTGACGATTTCCGGCATCTCGGCGAGCCGGGCGGTGACGTCCTCGCGCCGGTTCATTTCGCAATCCACGGCGACGAACGCCAGGCACATCTGGTGCGGGTCGCCGATCAGGTGGGCGGTGACCCAGGAGACGCCTGAGGCCCGCAGCCGCTCCCAGCGGGCGGCGAGGGTGGTGGCGTGGGCACCCAGCACCTCCGCGGCATCCGCCCAGCTCAGGCGCGGAGCGGTCTGCAGGACGTTGATCAGGGCGAGGTCGTCCTCGCTGAGTTCCATTATTCTTCCCCTCATTCGTGCACGAAAACTGCGATTCCAGCCGGTTTTTGCATTTTTTCAGGCCTTTAGCAGCATGTGAACCATGTCACTTGAGAATAGACGCAGGCAGTCCTCACCGGACCCGAACCAAGCCGCAGCGACAAAACCAATTCGTCAATTACGCGATTCCGACAAACGACAAGCAAGGAGAAAACGTGCCGATCACCGCAGACGCCCGGGAAATGCAGGCGGACCTGGCCCGGTTCCGCCATGAGCTGCACCGGGAGCCCGAGATCGGCCTGGAGCTCCCGCGGACCCAGGAAAAAGTGCTGAAGGCGCTCGACGGGCTCGGCTACGAGATCACGCTGGGCCAGGCCACGACGTCGGTCACCGCGGTGCTGCGCGGGCAGGCTCCCGGAACGGGCGCCTGCTCCCGCCCCGCCGTCCTCCTCCGCGCGGACATGGACGGTCTGCCGGTACAGGAGAAGACGGGCGTGGACTACACGTCCAGGATCGACGGCGCCATGCACGCCTGCGGCCATGACCTCCACACGTCCATGCTGGCAGGAGCCGCCACCCTCCTGGCCGAACGCCGGCACCGGCTGGCCGGCGACGTCGTCCTGATGTTCCAGCCCGGCGAGGAAGGCTTCGACGGCGCCAGCCACATGATCCGCGAAGGCGTGCTGGATGCCGCCGGCCGGCGCGTGGACGCCGCCTACGGCATGCACGTCTTTTCCGCCCTCGAACCGCACGGCACGTTCTGCACCAAACCCGGCGTCATGCTCAGCTCGTCTGACGGGCTGGTGGTCACGGTACTCGGCGCCGGCGGCCACGGCTCGGCCCCGCATTCGGCCAAGGACCCCGTGACGGCGGCCGCCGAGATGGTCACCGCCCTCCAGGTCATGGTCACCCGCCAGTTCAACATGTTCGATCCCGTCGTCCTCTCCGTCGGGGTTCTCCAGGCCGGCACCAAGCGCAACATCATCCCGGAAACCGCACGCATCGAGGCCACCATCAGGACCTTCTCCGAGGAATCCCGGCAGAAAATGATGGACGCCGTGCCCCGCCTGCTGAAGGGCATCGCAGCGGCACACGGCCTCGACGTCGACGTCGACTACCAGCAGGAGTACCCGCTCACCATCACGGACGAGGACGAAACGCACACCGCGGAGAACGTCATTGAGGGCTTGTTCGGCGATTCCCGGCTCGCCCGCTGGGCCACCCCACTGAGCGGCTCCGAAGACTTCTCCAGGGTGCTCGCCGAGGTCCCCGGGACGTTCATCGGCCTCAGCGCCGTCCCCCGGGACGCCGACCCCACCGCGTCCGCGTTCAATCACTCCCCATACGCCACGTTCGACGACGGCGTGCTGGCTGACGGCGCCGCACTCTACGCGGAGCTCGCCATATCGAGGCTGACCGCGCTTGCGGCAGCAGACGCCCCCGCCGCGACTGCCCCTGTCGCCGCTGCCTCCACCCTTTCCTAGCCCCACCCCCGAGGGAGAAGACCATGATTACAACCGCGTCCACGACGCCGGCAACCCGGACATCAACCCGCAAGACGATCATCGGCACCGGCATCGGCAACGCCGTTGAATGGTACGACTGGGCCATCTACGCCACGTTCACGCCGTTCATCGCCAGCCAGCTTTTCAGCAAGTCGGACCCTGCGTCCGCGGTGCTGTCCACGCTGGCGATTTTCGCCGTCGGCTTCGTTGCCCGCCCGTTCGGCGGCTTCCTGTTCGGCTGGATCGGCGACCGGATCGGCCGCAAGGCCTCCATGACCCTGGCCGTGGGGCTGGCGTCGGTGGGCAGCCTGATGATCGGCATCGCGCCGACCTTCGCCGCGGTGGGGGCCTGGGCCTCGTTGACGCTCCTGGTGGCGCGCCTGATCCAGGGACTGGCGCACGGAGGGGAGCTGCCGTCGTCGCAGACCTACCTGTCCGAGATGGCGCCGAAGGAACACCGCGGCTACTGGGCCACCCTGATCTACACCTCCGGCACGGTGGGAATCCTGTTCGGAACCCTGCTGGGTGCCGTGCTGAACATGACCCTAAGCACCGAAGTCATGAACGCGTGGGGCTGGCGCGTCCCGTTCCTGATCGGCGCGGCCATGGGCCTGTACGCGCTGATCATGCGGTCCCGGCTGCACGAAACGGACGTCTTTGAGGGCGAAGCCTCGGCGGAGAAGCGCGCCCCGATCTGGCCGCAGATTGTCCGCCACCGCAAGCAGGCCCTTCAGGTGATCGGCCTGACGGTCGGCCTGACCGTCATCTACTACATTTGGGGTGTTGTCGCCCCCAGCTACGCCACCACCGCGCTGAAGATCGACCGCGGCGAGGCCCTGTGGGCCGGCGTGATCGGCAATATCGTGTTCATCGCAGCGCTGCCCTTCTGGGGCAAACTGGCGGACCGCATCGGACGCAAGAAGGTTCTGTGGGCCGGTGCGATCGGCGCAGGCATCATGCACTTCCCGATGACCGCCCTGCTCAAGGACTCCGCCTGGCAGCTGGCCGTCAGCATGTCCGTCATGCTGATCTTCATCGCCGCCAGCGCTGCGATCGTGCCGGCTGTCTACGCCGAGCTGTTCCCCACGAGCATCCGCACCGTGGGCGTCGGGGTCCCGTACTCGATCTGCGTGGCGGTCTTCGGCGGCACCGCACCCTACCTCCAGCAGTGGCTCGGCACCACGGTGCAGATGCCGCAGCTGTTCAACGTGTACGCCGTGCTTCTGCTCGCCATCTCCGCGGTGTTCGTCTTCACCATCCCGGAGACGAAGGGCAAGGACCTCACCCTCTGAAGCAGGGTCGGCTCCCGATGCGCTGGCAGTTATGGCTCTTCTGGCGGGCTCAGAACAGCCATAACTGCCAGCGCATCGTGTTGAAGGGGTCAGCCGCCGACGAAGCGGGCCCTCCCGGCCCGGTACCCGAACACGGCGGCCAGCGAGCCCACCAGCAGGAACAGCACGCCCGCCGCGGCAAAGGATCCGGTGGCCTGGTGGAGCTGGCCGACCAGGAGGGTGCCGCTGGAGCCAAGCCCGTAGCCGACGCCCTGCATCATGCCGGAGAGGTGGGAGGCCGTGTGCCCGTCGCGGGTGCGGACCATGATCAGGGTCAGTGCAGCGGCGGTCAGGCTGCCCTGGCCCAGGCCGAGCAGGCCGGTCCACAGCCAGAGGAATTCGGTGGGACCGAAGATGCTCAGCGCGAACCCTCCCCCGGTCATGAGGGCCACCACCGTGTTGATGGCGCGCTGGTCCCGGAACCGGGTGGCCAGCGCCGGCGCGAACAGCGAGCCCAGCATCTGCAGCACAATCGAGGCCGAGACGATCAGTCCGGCCGTGCCGCCGTCCACGCCGCGTTCGCGCAGGATCGGGGCCAGCCACGCAAAGACGCTAAAGGACATCATGGCCTGCAGGACCATGAACAACGTCACCTGCCAGGCCATGGCGGAGCGCCACACGTTGACCCCGGCGCCCGTGCGGGGCTGCCCGCCCGGACGGGCCCGGAGCGCCGGGCGAAGGAACAAGAGAAGCACGACGCCGGCCGGCACCGCCCAGAACCAGAGCGCCGCTGTCCACTGCCCGGTCGCCCGGAAGACCGGGAACGTGAAGCCTGCACCGAGGGCGGCCGAGGCACAGATCGCCGTGGTGTAGAGCCCGCCCATGAGGCCTAGACGGTGCGGGAAGTCACGTTTGACGACGCCGGGCAGCAGCACGTTGCAGAGCGAAATCGCGGCACCGCACGCGGCGGTTCCGGCCAGCATGGCCGGCAGGTGCCCCACTCCGGGCAGCTCCACGGGCCGCAGCAGCAGCCCTGCCGTGAGCACGGCCATGGCACCGAGCAGCACACGCTCGGCACCGAACCGGCGTGCCAGTCCGGGGGCGAGCGGGGCGAACACGCCGAGCAGCGTCACCGGCACGGTGGTGAGCACCATAACCGCCCAGGCCGGAAGCCCGGCGTCGGCCGTCACCTCGGGTAGGACCGCGGCGAAGCTCGAGAACACCGTGCGGAGGTTAAGCCCGATCAGGACCAGGCAGACGCCTAAGTACGCGAGCATGCGGCGGCTGGCCGCGTGCGGCGGCCCGGCCGAATCGTCCCTGGGAACGGCCCGTGGCGAAAGATCCTGCTGGTCAGTTTTCCCGGCTGAGGTCACCCGCCCCATTCTTGCAGTCCGGGGCCCCGGCGGCCTCGTTGCCAGGCGCCTGGCGGATTCCCGGGGCGGGCCGGGCCCGCAAACTCAACTATTCTGGAAAGGATGAGCGAATCCCCAGAAACCCCCGGCACGCCGGAAATGCCGCTGTCCGGCGCCCCGGATGAGACACAGTTGCCCCGCCCCGTGACCCCGGGCAGCCAGGCCTCGTTCGGCACATACGGGGGCCGTCCGGTCAGCTTCGTCCGCCGCGGCACACGCCTGCAGGGACGCCGCCAGGCCGCCTGGGAGGAGCACGCGGACCGCTGGGCGGTGGAGGTCCCGCGCCACGTCGCCAACACCTCCGTGCACCCGGACTACGTCTTCGACGCCGAAGCCGAATTCGGCCGCAAGGCTCCGCTGATTGTGGAGATCGGTTCCGGGCTGGGCGACGCCGTCTGCCACGCCGCCGAGGAAAACCCGGACAAGGACTTCCTGGCCGTGGAGGTCTACACCCCCGGCCTGGCCAACACCCTGATCAAAATCAACAGCCGCAAGCTGAGCAACGTCCGGGTGGTGGAAGCGAACGCCCCCGAGGTGCTCGCCACCATGCTGCCGGCCGGCTCGGTCACGGAACTGTGGGTGTTCTTCCCTGACCCGTGGCACAAGTCCCGGCACCACAAGCGCCGCCTCATCCAGCCGGCCTTCGCCGACCTCGCGGCCCGCGCCATCAGGCCCGGCGGCATCTTCCGGATCGCGACCGACTGGTCCAACTACGCCGTCCACGTCCGCGAAGTCATGGCGGCCTCCGCAGAGTTCGAGAACCTGCACGAGGGTGAGCGCGCCGGCGCGGACAGCCCCCTGACCCATGTATGGGAATCCGGCGTCGAATCCCGGGTGGGCGGAGCGCCCGTCAAGGAGGGCCGGGCGCCGGTCAGCACCGAACACACCGGGCCCAACGAAGGCGTCGACGGGACCGGCGGCTGGGCGCCTCGGTTTGAGGGGCGGATCCTCACCAGCTTCGAGAACAAGGCCCACGAAGCCGGGCGCCTGATCTTCGATCTCAGCTACCGCCGCCGTTAGCTAAGACCGGCCCGCGGGAATCTGTTGCTGAACGCCTGCGCGTGGCACGATTACGGAAGAAGTTCGGTTATCGGGGCTGCCGGGGCTCCGGGACGGGGCTTGCCAGTTAGTACTAAGGAACCATCATCAAAGAAGAAATGAAGGACGCCGCGGACGTCGCCGAGGAAGTCACCAATTCCAAGCCGCTTGAAGTAGTGGCTCGGGCGGGGTTCGCCGTGTCGGGACTGCTGCACTTCCTCATCGGGCTGGTCGCAATCCGGCTCGCCATGGGCGGCCAGGGCCAGGCCGACGTGAGCGGCGCCGTGGAAGAACTCGCCGGGCAGCCGGCCGGGCCGCTGTTGCTCTGGACCTCGTTTGCCGCCTGCGTGGCGCTGGCCATCTGGCAGGCCAGCGACGCCATCTTCGACTTCGAGCACCTGCCCACCAAGAAGAAGGTCGGCAAGAAGCTCAAAGCCGGCCTGCAGGCCGTGGTGTACACCGGGTTTGCCCTCACCCTGGCCTCGGTCGCCACCGGCGCACACGCCGACCACCGCCAGTCAACCAGCGATCTGACCATCAACCTGATGAAGGCGCCCGGTGGCGTCGCGCTCCTGATTGTCATCGGCGCCGCGGTGGCCGTCACGGGGATCGTCTACGCGATCCGCGGCTTTCGGAAGTCCTTCATCAAGTACCTGCGCATGCCGTCCCAGAAGCAGGCACGCACCGCGGTGACGGTGGTCGGCGTCGTGGGCTACGCCGCCAAGGGCTTCGCTCTGCTGCTGGTGGGCCTGCTCATCATCATCGCCACCGTGAAGGCCCACCCGGAAGAGTCAACCGGGCTCGACGGCAGCCTCAAGGCCCTGCGCGAACAGCCGTTCGGTGTGTATCTGCTGGCCGCCGTCGGGGTCGGCCTGATCTGCTACGGCATCTTCATGGCGCTGCGCGCCAAGCTCGCGAAGATGTAGGTCCGCGAAGTTAAGGGGCCCGGGCGTGACCTGCCGGGGTTCATGCCGGAACGGTGTCCGCTAACCCTGCGGCACGGCGATGACGGCCACGGTCTGCTGCTGCTCATTGCGCATCTCGACGCTGGTGATCTTGGCCAATTGCACCGGCGTCGCCCCGGTGATCCGGACCTTTCCGGTGGGCGTGGCCGTCCATGCGCAGGCGCGGTCTTCGCCGCCGTCGCGGTCCTTCACCCACAGCGAGAGGGTCCCGTCGACGGGCAGGCTGCGGGCGTCCAGTGCCAGTTCGGTGCCCCAGGTTTTCCTGACGAGTCCCACCGTGACCTCCAGCCCGCTGCTTGCCGTCACAGAGTAGCTTGCGTCAGGTTTGGCCGGCTGGTTCAGCAGCGGACCGGCCAGGATCCCCAGCGCCAGGCATGCGGCGGCGGCGCCGCCCACGGCCGACACCCACCGGCGCCGCACAGTCCGGCGCCGGCGGGCGAGCTCGTCGAGCAGCCTGCGCGGGACCGGCATGGGTTCCGGCCGAACAAGAGCCCGGTCCCGGGCGGCCGTAGCCGCCGCGGTGAGTCTGACGGCGTCGGGCACCGGGACCGCGTCGAGCAGCGCGGGGAGGCTGGCGAGTTCGTCCAGTTCCTGCCGGCAGTCCGCACAGACGGCCAGGTGCTGTTCGAAGGCGGCGGCCTCGGCCGGCTCCAGCCCGCCGAGCAGATACGCGCCGAGGAGCTCGTGCAGTCCGCCGCCGTTCACCGCTGCACCCCCATTTCGTCGAGAATTGTCCGCAGGGCCCGCACGGCGTAGAACGCCCGGGACTTCACTGTGCCGCTGGGGATCTTCAATTGGGCGGCTGCCTCCTGGACCGTGCAGCGGCGGTAATGAAGCGCCACCAGGACGTCGCGGTGCTCCGCGCTGAGCCGCAGGAGCGCCTCCTCCATCAGGACCTTGTTGAGTAGATCGTCGATGCGTCCGGCGGCGCCTGCGCCGTCGGTGGTGGCCGGAACTTCGCGGTCGCCGGCTTCCTGCGGGCGCCGCTGGGCCTTGCGATAGTTGTCGATCATGATGTTCCGGGCCGTCCGGAACAGGTAGCTGCGCAGGCTGCCGGTGATCTGCGGCGCCTGTTGCCAGACCCGCAGCACGGTCTCCTGGACGACGTCGTCGGCGAGCTGCGGGTCCCGGGAAGCGCTAAGGACGAACCGCTTCAAGGCTGCACCGTGGTCGCGGTAGATTGCGGCCACGACGTCCTCGTCCAGCGGCATGTCCCACCTCCCGCGAGTTGTGCTCTGCCCCCTGTAAGACGTACGGGCGCGCCCAATAGTTCAGTGTGCCCCGGGACTGCGCTGACGTGAACAGGGCTGCCCCTACGTGAACCATTTGGCGCCCCACATACGTCTTAGGGGGTAGCGCCGGCCTGGCGAGTCAGGCTGGCTCGAGTCAAGGAGCAGCAATGAAGAAGCATCTCAGCCTAGGCTTGACCGCGTTCGCCCTTGCCGCGCTATTGTCCGGCTGTGGCGGCGCGAGCACAACGACGTCAACGTCGGCAGCGCCGGCCCCCTCCTCCAGCAGCGCTGCGGCCAGTTCGGCGCCGGCGTCCACGTCCGCTGCGGACCTCACGGTGGCCCAGTCCACGGCCGGTGCGATCGTGGTGGGCAGCAAGGGACTGAGCGTCTACTCCTTCACTAAGGACACGAAGGACTCCGGGACCAGCACCTGCACCGCCGGGTGCGCGACGACGTGGCCCCCGGTCACATCGACGTCGGCGACCCCCACCGTTGACGGCGTGACCGGCAAGGTCGGAACCATTCCCACGGCTGACGGAAAGCTGCAGGTGACCATTAACGGGATGCCGATCTACTACTACTCCAAGGACCAGGCCGCGGGAGACATCACGGGCCAGGGCGTCGGCGGGGCCTGGTACCTCGTGGCACCGTCCGGGGAGATGATCAAGAGCGCGGCGGGCGGCTACTAAAAGGCACCCGGGCAATGCGCCGTGCGGCAGCGGCGGTCTCGGCAGCAACGCGCAATGGCGCCGCCGCCGAGACCGCAGGGAAAGCCGCTTAGGCGCCAGCCTCTTCGAACTCCACTGTCTCTTCGAACTCCACGGCGGCGAGAATCTCGTTGGTCCGCGGGTTCAGCATGAAGGCCTCGTCGTCGTCTTCGAGCATGAGGAATTCGCCCTGTTCGGTGGTGAAGTGCCAGGCCAGGGTGGTCTCCCCGTTGTGCTCGTAGTTGGGATCGCCCATGGTGATCCGTTCCAGGCTGTGCCCGGCAATGTCGCACAGCTCCCGGATAATCTGTTCGAACTCCGGCGCGTCCAGGAGGGCTTCGGCCGCTGCGGCGGCCTGGCGCTCTGCGAGGTCGGGGATGCGGGCCACCCTGCCGGCGATGTGGGCATCGAGGTCATCGTCGTCAAGGACCAGCAGGTCCGGCTGGCCGCGCAGCCACGCGGCATTCAGTGCCACGATGTCCTCCGCTGCGAGGACCGTTTCGAATTCCCCGTCCAGTTCTTCGATGCGCCGCACGGCGTCGGAGACGTCACCCTCCGGGTCGTCGGCCTCCGTGTCGCCTCCGGCGACCCAGCTGCTGCCGCCGTCGAGGTAGGTGTCGACGTCGGTGTCGGTCAGGGCACCGAAAGCCGCCACCGTTCGGTTGAAGAGGTCCAGATGCGCGGCCGCGCCCATGCCCGCCAGCCCTTCCCGGACATAGGGATCGATTTCCTCGCGTTCCGGCACGGTGAACACGTACTGCGCGAAGCCGCCGGCCTGCGCCTGCGTCAGGTAGAAGTCCACGTAGTAGCTGCGCAGCGCGGTCGGGGAGATCTCGTCCGCATCCAGCAACTCCTCGAACATGGCGTTGACCACGTTGACGTTTGCGTCGACGACGTCCTCGTTGCCACCCCTGAGGCTTTCCGTTGTCAGCACGGTCGGGTAGCTGTGGGCGGACTGGCTGGTGGGCTCACCGTTGGTCATGCGAAATCCTTACTGCTGGAACTGCTGATACTCCGGACCCCTCCACGGTAGGTCCGTCGTCCCTGCCGGGAGCCGTGCCCCAGTTGAACGTCAGGCGAAGTTTGGGGGATGTTCCCCGGCGGCCGGCGAAGTTCCGGGGACCTTAAAGGCTCGCTAAGATGGATCAGATGACCTCCTGCCGAAAGTAGCGCGCACATGCCATCCCATCCGGACGAGAGTGCGGCACTGGCAATTCAGACTCCCGCGATCAACGACCGCTCCCTTGCGGCCGGACTTGCTTACGCCATGGGGAGCCGCGTTTCCGGAATGTCTTTCGATGCCGCCACCGGGCTGCTCCTGGGCAAGGTGCGGGGCGGCGCCGACGTTCCCTACTCCACGACGGCCAAGCTCGTGCGGAAAACCGGCGGCTGGAGCTGCACGGTGGGCGTCTGCAGCTGCCCGGTACGCAAGGATTGCAAGCACGTGGCGGCCCTGCTGTTCTCGGCCGAAGACAACCCGGCCATCCGGATTCAGCTGCTGGCCCCGGCGGAGTCCACGAGGCTGTCCCGCCAGAGCGCGCCGCCGGAGCTGGCCGACTGGGAGCAGGCGCTCAGTCCGCTGATCGCCAGCCCGGGCATCACCCCGTCCGCCAACGGCACGCCCCTGGCGCTCCAGTTCGACGTCGAGGAACCCGCCCCGCATTTTTCCTACACCGGCCGCCGCGATCCGCTCCGCAGCGTCCGCCAGCTCAAGGCACGGCCCGTGATCATGGGGGCCAAGGGCAAGTGGATCCGCGGCGACGTCTCCTGGAGCACGCTGAGCTACCTGAACTACCGGCGTGAATGCAACGAGGCGCATGTGGAGTGGATGCAGGAGTTCCTCGCCTCGCACACCGCCGTGGCGAACCGCCAGCATGCCGGCACCGGGCTGTGGCTGGGGCTCAACACCTACGCCGGCAAGAACCTGTGGAGCCTGCTGTCCCAGGCCCAGAAGATCGGCCTCGCCCTGGTGCACAGCCGCGGGACGGAGCCGGTACGGTTCGTTCAGGAGCCGGCCGCCGTCGGGCTCAACCTGGCGCGGTTCGGCACTGGCGGGGACGACGGCGGGCTGGAACTCGCGCCGACCATCACGGTGGAAGGCGAAGTGGTGGATCCGGCGTCGGTGGGGACCATCGGCCGCCCGGCGCATGGAATCTTCCTGACGTCCGACGGCGGCGCCCTGCCCGGCGTCGCCCCGACCGACCCCATCATCACGCTCGCCCCGCTGGAAAGCGGGCTCAGCGAGGAACTGCTGACCTTCGTCACGGGCGGGACCACCCTGCACATCCCTGCCCGGGACGAAAGCCGCTTCCTGACCGGTTTCTATCCCAAACTCAAGCAGACCGCCCGGGTAACGGCCTCGGACGAGTCCGTGGAACTGCCCGCGCTTGCCGTCCCCACCCTGTCCCTGCTGGCCAACTACGGTGCCGACCACCGGGTCCGGCTGCACTGGGAATGGCATTACAAGTCCGGGAACCTCGTCACGGCGCAGCCGTTGTGGCGGCATCCGGGCGACCACGGCTACCGGGACGACCCCGCCGAGGCCCGCATCCTGGAAGCCGTCGGGCAACCCTGGGACGTGGTCCCGGCCCTGGGCGAATCCGCGACCGGAGGCTGGGGCACGCCGCGCCTGGCGGCCACGGCGGAACTGTCCGGGCTGGACACGCTCGCCTTCACCGAGGACGTGCTCCCCCGGCTCCGCGACCTCCCCGGTGTCGCGGTGGACACCTCCGGCGAAATCGCGGACTACCGCGAAGCCGAGGAAGCGCCCGTGGTCGCGATCTCCACGAAGGCTACGGACAGCCGCGACTGGTTCGATCTGGGCATTGTCATCACCCTGGAAGGCCAGCCGGTGTCCTTCGCGGCGCTGTTTTCCGCCCTCGCGGCCGGGCAGACCCGCATGCTGCTGCCCAGCGGGGCGTACTTCTCCCTGGACCTGCCGGAGCTGCACCAGCTGCGGGCATTGATCGATGAGGCCCGCTCGCTGCAGGACAACCCGGGCGACAAAGACGCGCCCCTGCAGATCAGCCGCTTCCAGGCCGGACTGTGGGACGAGCTCGCGCACCTCGGCATCGTCGACGAACAGGCGGCTGCCTGGCGCGAATCCGTTGGCGGCCTGCTGGAAGGCGACATCAAGGGGCTGCCGCTACCCGCGACGCTGAACGCCGAGCTCCGCCCATATCAGCTGGAAGGCTTCAACTGGCTGAGCTTCCTGTACCGCCACGGGCTGGGCGGCGTGCTGGCTGACGACATGGGCCTGGGCAAGACCGTCCAGGCTCTGGCATTGATCTGCGCCGCGAAGGATGCGGCCACAGGAGATGAAGCCCAGTCCGACGCCGGGACCGCACCCTTCCTCGTCGTCGCCCCCACCAGCGTGGTGGGCAACTGGGAGGCTGAGACGGCGCGGTTCGCGCCGGGACTGACGGTGCGTGCCATTGGCGAAACTTTCGCCAAGAACGGTGCGGACCCGGCCGAGGCGATGGCCGGCGCAGACATCATCATCACCTCGTATGCCCTGTTCCGGATCGACTACGAGGCCTATGCGTCCCGGACCTGGGCGGGCCTGGTCCTGGATGAGGCCCAGTTCGTCAAGAACCACCAGTCCAAGGCCTACCAGTGCGCCCGCAAGTTGCCGGCCGCCTTCAAACTCGCCATCACCGGCACCCCGCTGGAGAACAACCTGATGGAGTTCTGGGCGCTGACCTCGATCGTGGCGCCCGGGCTCTTTTCCAGCCCAAAACGGTTCGCCGAGTATTACCAGAAACCGGTGGAAAAGAACGGCGATAAGGCACAGCTGGACAAGCTCCGGCGCAGGGTCCGGCCGCTCATGATGCGGCGGACCAAGGAACAGGTCATCCGGGACCTGCCGCCCAAGCAGGAGCAGATCCTGGAAGTCGTGCTGAATCCGCGGCACCAGAAGGTCTACCAGACGCACCTGCAGCGGGAACGCCAAAAGATCCTGGGCCTGATTGACGACGTCAACAAGAACCGCTTCACCATCTTCCAGTCGCTGACCCTGCTCCGGCAGCTCAGCCTGGACCCGTCGCTGATCGACCCCTCGCTCTCCGGGGTACGGGCCAGCAAGCTTGATGTCCTGTTCGAGCAGCTCGCGGACCTCGTGGCCGAGGGCCACCGGGCCCTGATCTTCAGCCAGTTCACCGGCTTCCTGGGCAAGGTCCGGGAGCGCCTGGTCGAGGAGAACATCGAGTTCTGCTACCTCGACGGCAGCACGCGCAACCGCTCCGACGTCGTGAACGAGTTCAAGAACGGCGCCGCACCGGTGTTTCTCATCAGCCTCAAGGCCGGCGGCTTCGGCCTGAACCTGACCGAGGCCGACTACGTGTTCCTGCTGGACCCGTGGTGGAACCCTGCGTCGGAGGCCCAGGCCGTGGACCGGACCCACCGGATCGGCCAGGCGCGGAACGTCATGGTCTACCGGCTGGTCGCCAAGGACACCATCGAGGAGAAGGTCATGGCCCTCAAGGCGAAAAAATCCCAGCTCTTCGCCGACGTCATGGAAGGCGACGCGCTCAGCGGCGGCGCCCTGACCGCCGAGGACCTGGCGGGGCTCTTCAACGACTGACACGGTTGACCCGCAACGCGGCCGGGTCCCCGGCCCGGACTTCAGCCGCGGGGCCGGGTCCGGAGCCGGGCCAGGAGCGTCGCGGCGAGCAGCGCCGTCGTCATTTCCAGCACGATGACTGCCAGCAGCGCACCGGCACCGGACGGCGCCGCACCGGAGGCAGCGGCCGCGGCACCATGATGGCTGTGGCCCTCGGCGCCGGACCCGACGCCGAGGAGCAGAACCGCGTGGACCCCGGTCATCACCAGTGCCGAGGCCATGACCTGGCGCAGGGAGCTGACCCGTCCGTGGCGCCAGATGTGCACGGCGCACGGCAGGCACACCGCCACCATGGCGAGCATGAGCACGTTTAGCCAGGTCCCGTGCTGGTTCCCGGCGACAAGCCACAGGTGCGCGAGGCACGACCCCGCCGTCACGGCGGCGCAGATCCGGGGATGGAGCACGATGCCGGACCGGCGGCCCCATCTGAGGGCGACACTCACGGCGTCGGACTAGCTGTGGCAGTGGCCGCCGGCGTCGCCATGGCAACCGGAGGACTGCTGGGCGTTGGCGGGCACATCCAGGACGGGGCTGCGGTCAAAGAAGCCCTCGGGGCGCAGCTTGAAGCCGGCCGTGTCCACGGGCATGATCGGCCAGTCCTCGGGCCGCGGGAAGTGGGTGAGGCCGAAGGTGTGCCAGAGGACGATGTCCTGGCCGTCCAGGTCCCGGTCCTGGGCGATGTAGGCCGGCAGACCGGCTCCGCCGGCGTGCTGGTTCACGAAGTCGCCCGTGGGGTACATCTCGTCTTCGGCGAACCGGGTCACCCAGAGGTCTTTCGTGGCAAAGCCGGCACGCCGGGCGATGGAAGACTCCGGGTCCGCCAGCAGGGTGGGCTGCCCTTCGGCATGGAGCTTGTAGGCCACGGGTTCGCCGAGGCGGTTGCGTGATTCCGGGTTGGAGATGACCCAGGTCCGGCCGCTGCGGGCGTCGGCCTCGCGGGCGCCATCGGATTCACGGGCGATCACGGTGCGCTTCCGGGAGAAGGCGTTGCCGCGTTCGTTGCCTTCGCCCATCGCCTGCCGGACCACGTCTTCTTCCTCAACCCGGTTGGTGAGGCCGTCGATCGCCATATCCAGGCGGGCGCTGAACAGGTGCTGGTGGTAGGGCGCGCCCAGGCCCGGGGCGAGCTGGGAGATGTTGGCCGATCCGCCCTCCGGGTAGGCGGAGGTGAAGACGACGCCGGTGGCCTTGGCCTCGAACTCAATGGTGCCGTCGAGGTAGAGGTACCAGTAGAAGCCGTAGTCGTAGTTGCCGATGGTGGTGAAGAAGGAGATCACCAGGCGGCGGTTGCGGCGGGTGTAGTTGATGCCCGTCCAGAGGTCACTGTGCTTGGCCAGGATCCCCCAGTCTTCCTCGTGCATGCAGAT
Organism: Arthrobacter humicola; assembly: GCF_039531445.1. NCBI lineage: Bacteria > Bacillati > Actinomycetota > Actinomycetes > Micrococcales > Micrococcaceae > Arthrobacter > Arthrobacter humicola. The sequence continues at coordinate 102,852 of NZ_BAAAQB010000034.1, forward strand.
GCCGTTGCGGATCTCGCGGGCGTTGCCGAAGGCGTCACTGATGACGGGGCTGAGGTACGTGATCTCGCCGAGGCAGTCGCAGCCAAGCTCCAGGGAGTTCGCGTACTGGCCCACGAGGTATTCGCCGGTATCGAAGTAGTTCTGCCAGGACCGGATCGGCGACGGGTCCCCGTACGGGACCACCATTTCGGCGATCGACGCCCGGTTGATGACGGGACGCAGCCGGTCGCCGTCCCGGAACGCAAGGTTGTGGAGCACCACGCCTTCGCGGACGTCGAAGCCGACGTCGACGCTCCACTTTTCCCACTCGATGTGATTCCCGCCGGTGACGGTAAAGCTGGGCCCCTCTGGCTGGGTGATGTTGATGGGCTTCTGCGTGGTCCGCAGCGGCCCGGTCAGCTCAGGATCCGTGTAGTTGCCGTGTTCGGCGGGAATCGGGACGACGCCGGTGTCCAGCACCTGTGTGACTTCCTTGTTGACGACGTCGACGTACGCCACGAGACCGTCCACGGGGTGCGCCCAGGCGCTGTCTTCCGGGAAATCCTGAACGAAGGCCAGGCCACGCAGGATTCGGCGTCCTTTTTCCTCCGGGTATTCGAACACACCGGCAGACAGCGGGGCGACGCGGACCTTGCTGACGTCCAGGCCGCGGCTGGCCAGCGCCTTGAGCCACCGCTCGTCCGTGGCCAGGAGCTGCTCGACGACCTCGAACTCCTCTTCCAGGACAGGAAGCTCGCCGGTCACCGCTGTGTCCAGCTCGACGACGGAGACCACCGCACCGCTGGACACCGAGACGGTCACGTCGGCCGGGCGCCCTCCCGAGACGTCGTGGATGAAGGCCCGGAACCGGCGGTCCTCGCTTGCCTCCGGCGCGTTCCTGGCGGGGTCCACCAGGCCCAGGTACGCGATGCGCTTGCTCTCGCCCAGCAGGCCCGCCGCTCGCAGGATGCCTTGGACTGCGGTGATTTCGACGTCCGCGGCCAGACTGTACGGGCCATACGGAGTGCGGGTGTCAGTTTGTGCGGTCATCATGACGGCCTTCGATCGGGGACCCGGGCGGGTCAGAACTTTATTTTCTATACTTGTAGAGAATACGGAAATGTAAGCTGTGCCACAAGAGTCCGACGCAAAATAATTGGGGAGCTGTCCGGTGCCAAAGATTGTCGACCACGACCAGCGGCGGCTCGAACTCGTCGACGCCACATGGCGGATTATCGCCCGGCTCGGGATCGAAAGTGCCACCATGCGGGAAATTGCCCTCGAGGCCGGCTTTGCGAACGGCGCCCTCAAGCCGTACTTTCCCACCAAGGATGACCTGCTGACCTTCGCGTTCGGGCACGTCTTCAACCGCACCAACGAGCGCATCGCGGAAGTCACCGCCGGGCAGGTCGGGCTCGCGGCCCTGCGGGCATTTTGCGTCGAGGTGCTGCCGCTGGATGAGGAGCGGATCAATGAGGCCCGGATTGTCATCCCGTTCTGGCAGAAGGCCATCAACGACCCCGACAAGGCCCGGATCCACCGGGATTCGATGGAGCAGTGGCTTGCGGCCATGCGGCGGTACCTGGCCGAGGCCCGGTACGCCGGGGCCGTCACCACCGCCGTCAACGACGCCGCCCTGGCCGGCCAGCTGCTCAACCTCCTCCTCGGCGCGCAGATCGCGGCGGCGCTCGCCCCGGAAGGCCAGGTGGAACTCGGGCTGAACGAGCAGCTGGAGGGATTCCTGACCCTGCTCGGCTGCTAGGCGCCTGCAACAGTCTTTTTTCGCCAGCTGTCGAAAAAAATGACATCGGCGGGCTGCGGGGCTACCCTAAAAGGAGTGTGTCCCATGACACAGTCCCCAAAATACGACGGCGTCAGGATCTTCGATGACCGCAGTTGCAGCCCGACCATCGTCCAGTCCCGCCGGGCAGGACGTCCAGATCAGCACGGCAGCCTCCTTCGAGCACTGGCGGCACCTCATCGCGGAGTCCTTCGTTCCCCTGGGCGCCTCGAGCCGCGATGCGGACAACTTCCGCGGCCGCATGCGGTCCCGCAGACTGGACCGCGTGGCGATCGTCGAAGTCTCCTCCACGAGCCATGAGGTCCACCGCACGCCGGCACTGATTGCCCAGTCCAACCAGCGCTACTTCAAGCTCAATCTCCAACTGCAGGGCACCGGACTCCTCATCCAGGACAACCGCGAGGCCCTCCTGTGCCCTGGCGACCTCTCCATCTACGACACCAGCCGCCCGTACACGCTTGCCTTCGAGGGGGACGCCCGGCTCATGGTGGTGATGTTCCCTTGGGATGCGCTGTCCCTGCCGCCGGACTGCATCGCGCAGCTTTCGGCCGTGCGGATGGCGGCGGACAGCGGCCTCGCCGGGATCGTCGGGCCGTTCATCTCCCACCTCGCGGAGAACCTGGATGCGCTGAGCGGCCCGAGCGGCTCGCGCCTTGCGACGAACGCCCTCGATCTCGTCTCCACGATGCTGCACTCGGAACTGGACATGTCCCCGGACCGGATGCGGCCGCAGGCCCTACTCGCGGCCTCCGTCCGCGAGTACATCGACGCCAACCTGGCCGATCCCATGCTCTCGCCGGCGTCCATCGCGGCGGCCCACTTCATCTCCACCCGGCATCTGCATAACGTCTTCCATGAATCCGGGACCACCGTGGCGAGCTGGATCCGGACCCAGCGGCTGGAAGGGGCGCGCCGCGAACTGCGGGATCCGCTCCTGGCCGGCATGCCGGTAGGGGCCGTGGCCGCGCGCTGGGGCTTCCTGGATGCCGCCCACTTCAGCCGTACCTTCCGTGATGCCTTCGGCGAATCCCCCAGCGACTGGCGGCGCGGCGCCTGAGCCTGGCCTTCCACCCGGATTCGGACGCGGAAGGGGCGGTGCCGGATGTGTCCGGCACCGCCCCTTCCGTGTCCAAGGCTGGTGTCCAGCGCCGACGGCTAGGCGGAGACCTCGGCTCGCGCGGCCCTGCGTTCCACGGCAACTTCCACCAGCACGCCGGCGGCAAACACAATGGGCACAGTCAGCAGCAGGCCCACGGCCGTTTCGGCACTGCCGCCGATCAGTGCGGTGAAGTTGCTGATCACGAGGGACAGGACCCAGCCAAGCAGCACGGTGGCGAGCACCGGTGCCACCACGGTCTGCCAGAGCTGGCCGGGCACCCTTTCGCGCCGGAAGTACGCGACGACGGCCAGGGAGCAGAGCATGTACAGGACCAGGAGCGCCGCCACGGCCAACCCGCTGAACCAGGAGAAGAGGGTCAGGACAGGGTCCAGGGACAGCACGGCGAACGGCGCCACGAGCAGGAAAGCGACCACGGTCTGGATCCGGGCGGCGACGGCGGGAGCCTTGTGCCGGTTGGTCCGGGCCACTCCGCGGGGCATCGACCCGCGCAGGGCCAGCGAATGGAGGTAGCGGTTGATGCCGTTGTGGAAGGCGATGATGCCGGCCAGCAGGGAAGTCACGAGCAGCATGCCGGTGACGGTTCCGGCCCACGGCCCGAACAGCTCCACCATGGGTGTCAGCACGAAGGACGTGGAGTCGCCGGATTCCAGGGCCGCGCCCGCGGCGTCGATGACGTGCGAGGGGCCGTAGTAGCTGACCAGCATCCACGAAATGAAGGAGAAGAAGACCGCGATGACCCCCACCGAAAGATAGGTGGCACGGGCCACCGTGCGGTGGGCGTCCTTGGCCTCGGCCGAGTAGATGGCCGTGGATTCAAAGCCGAACATCGAGGCGACAGCGAACATGATGGCTACGCCCGGGGCGCCTGCGCCGATCGCCGCGGGAGAGAAGGAGGCAGCCAGGCTGAGCCCTTCCGGTCCGCCGCCCCGCAGCAGCACGGTGAAGCCAAACATGAGCAGGATCGCGACCTCGAGGCCTACGAGCACCGCAAGGACCCGGGCCCCGAGTTCGATGTTGAGGGATCCCAGCACCTGCACGCCCGCCATGGTGATCATGGCCAGCAGCCACCAGGGAACCACGATCCCGGCGGTTCCGAGGACGCCCGAAAACGCGGCGCCGTATAGCCCGTACATCGCAGCCTGGACCGTGCTGTACGCGAGGAGCGCGAGCCACGCCGCTCCGGCCCCGATCTTCCGCCCAAAGGCGGCGGTGACATAGGCGTAGAAGGCGCCGTTGGCCTGGATCTTGCGGCTCATCGCGACGAACCCGACGGCGAAGATCACGATCACGATGCCCACCACCAGATACGCGCCGGGCGCGCCGGGACCGTTGCCGAGGGCCGCGGCCAGCGGTGACGCCCCGACGATTCCGGTCAACGGCGCCTGGGCGGACAACACAAAGAAGAGAATGCCCATGACGCCGACGCTTCCGGCGCGCAGCGCGGTGGAGTGCTCCGTGCGAGGACTGGCTTCTGCGGTCGGGGACTCGGATTTTGAAATACTCATCGGATCCTTCTTAACGGTCATGAGTCTGGGAAATTTCGGTCTGGGAATATGGGGGGTGCGTTGCACCGTGAAATCCAGCATGGCAGGTGGCGCGCGTCACGCTCTTGTCGCTCAGCGATCGGTTGTTGTTCCCCAGCGCAATGGAATCCCGGGCCCTCGCGATCATTCGCAGCGGGTCAACTGCAGTTCGCGCAAAGACAAGACTGCAGGTCCGGCACCGGAGGAAACTCGGACATGACAGTACGGGCGCTCTGGAACCATCTTGCGCCGCGTGCAGCGTCTCAACAACACAGCGCTTCAATGACCCAGCCCTCAACTACCTCTGCCTTAACTACCAGCGCCTCAACTACTCGATGTGGAGTACACCCATGGAAACCTACGACGCCCTTCTCGCCTCGATCTCCCCGACGTCCGGGGAAACCCGGACCATCCTGGACCCCGCCACCGGCCAGCCGGTCGGACAGGCCCCGGTCCACACCGTTGAGGACCTGGAGCAGGCCATCGCGGCCGCAACGGCTGCCCAGCCGGCCTGGGCCGCCCTGGGCCACGACGCCCGCTCCGCCGCGCTCCTCAGGGCAGCCGACGCCGTCGAACGCTCCGCCGAGGAACTCGCCCGCCTGCTCTCCCGTGAACAGGGCAAGCCCCTTAACGGCCCCAACGCCCGCTTCGAAGTCGGCGCCTGCGCCGCCTGGCTGCGCGTCGCCGCCACCACAGCTTTGGAGCCGGAAACCGTGGTGGACGACGGCGAAACCCGCGCCGAACTCCACTACCGGCCCATCGGCGTCGTCGGCGCTATCGGCCCCTGGAACTGGCCCATGATGATCACGGTCTGGCAGCTCGCCCCCGCCCTGCGGATGGGCAACGCCGTGGTGGTCAAACCCTCCGAATACACCCCGCTCTCCGTCCTGGCCCTCGCCGCCGTTATCAACGAGGAACTCCCCGAGGGCCTGTTGTCCGTGGTCTCCGGCGGCCGGGAGGTCGGCGAGGCCCTGGCCGGACATCCCGGCATCGGCAAGATCATGTTCACCGGCTCCACCGCCACCGGCAAGGCCATCATCAAGTCCTCCGCCGACACCGTCAAACGCCTCACCCTGGAACTCGGCGGCAACGACGCCGGCATCGTCCTGCCCGACGCGGACCCCAAAGCCATCGCCGAAGGCCTGTTCTGGGGCGCGTTCATCAACACCGGCCAGACCTGCGCGGCCCTCAAACGCCTCTACGTCCACACCGACATCTACGACGCCGTCTGCGAGGAACTCACCAACGTCGCCGCCACGATGCCCATGGGCATCGGCCTGGACGAGGCCAACGTGCTCGGTCCGCTGCAGAACCGCCAGCAGTACGACATCGTCGCCCGGCTCGTGGATGCCGCCAAGGCCTCCGGTGCCCGGGTCCTGCTCGGCGGCAACCCCGACCCGGACCGGACCGGCCACTTCTACCCCACCACCCTGATCGCGGACATCGACAACGACAACCCGCTCGTCACCGAGGAGCAGTTCGGGCCCGCCCTGCCGATCATCCGCTACAGCACCGTCGACGAAGCCGTCGCCAACGCCAACGCCCTCGACGTCGGACTCGGCGCCTCCGTGTGGTCCGCCGACCCCGCCGCAGCCCGCACCGTCGCGGCCCGGCTCGAAGCCGGCACCGTCTGGATCAACAAACACGGCGCCGTAGACCCCCGCATCCCCTTCGGCGGAGCCAAGCAATCCGGCTACGGCCTCGAATTCGGCGTCGAAGGCCTCAAAGCCCTCGGCGTCCCCCAGGTCATCAACGGCTGACGCCGCTCTTATTGGGGGCCGGCGCAGCTACCTGCGGCACGGGTTCGTGCCGCAGGTAGCTGCGCCGGAACCGGCCGCTGCCGGCGGTCAAGGCCCGCAGCTCCACCGCGTACTTCAGCAGCTCCTGGTCCGGAACCTCGGCGCTGATCTCGGTGCTGTCGTCCGCGGCGGACGTCGTTCCCGTCAGCCGCGCCCGGCGGGAGGACAAGTCGCTCATCACGGCGCCCACGTGGTCCTCCGAAACGCTGATGGTCACAGCCGAGACCGGTTCCAGGAACTGAATCCGGGTGGCCGCTGCGGCTTCGCGAAGGGCCAGGGCACCGGCCGCCTGGAAGGCCGCGTCGGAGGAGTCCACGCTGTGGGTCTTGCCGCCAACCAGCGTCACCCGGATATCCACCACGGGGAATCCGGCGGAGACGCCCTTCTGCATCTGCGCCCGCACGCCTTTTTCCACCGAGGCGATGAAGGGCCCGGGAATCACCCCGCCCACCGTCTTGTCGACAAATTCGAATCCGGCGCCGCGCTCGAGGGGCTCCACCTCGATGTCGCAGACGGCGTACTGGCCGTGGCCGCCGGATTGTTTGACATACCGCCCGTGGCCGGCCGCCGGCGCGGCGAACGTTTCGCGCAGCGGGGTGACCACCGGTACGGTCTGCAGGTTCACTCCCTGGTCCCGCAGCCTGCCCAGGACGACGTCGGCATGGGCCTCGCCCATGCACCACAGGATCAGCTGGTGGGTTTCAGAGTTCCGTTCCACCCGCAGCGTCGGGTCCCCGGCGATGACCTTGCCCAGGTTCCTGGCCAGGACGTCCTCATCGCCGTGTGTGGCCGCTTCGATGGCCACCGGCATGAGCGGATCCGGCATGTCCCAGGCGGCGACCAGCAAAGGCGACTCCTTGGCCGAAATCGTGTCGCCGGTCTCCGCGGTGCCCAGTTTGGTCAGCGCGCAGATATCCCCGGCCACGCAGAACGCTACCGGCCGCAGACCGGATCCGAGCGGCGAGTACAGGTGCGTGATGCGCTCGTCGCTATCGTGGTCCTCGTGGCCGCGGTCCGCCATGCCGCGGCCGCCCACGTGGATGGCGGTGTCCTCCCGCACGACGCCGGAGAAGACGCGCACCAGGCAGACCCGGCCGAGGAATGGGTCGATCGTCGTACGCACCACTTCGCCGAGCAGCGGCCCTTCAGGGTCACAGGCCAGCGGGCCGGCGGCCACGCCGTCGAGGTCCGTGGCTGTCGGGACCCCGCGCTCAGCCGGCGTAGGAAAAGCGCGCACCAGGACGTCCAGCAGTTCCGCCAGGCCAAGTCCTGATTCCGCGGACACCGGCAGCAAGGGGTGAAAGGACCCGCGGGCGACGGCGGTCTCCAGATCGGCGATCAGGGCTTCGGAAGCGATTTCTTCACCCCCGAGGTACCGGTCCATGAGCGTCTCGTCCTCGCTCTCGGCGATGATCCCTTCGATCAGCGCGCCCCGCGCGGGCTCCGACCCGGCGAGCTCGACGTCGGTCGCGGCGCGGGCTGCGGGTGCCGCTTCGTCCGAACCGTACTGGGAAACCGTGCCTGTCAGCAGCCCCAGCAGGCCGGTGACGGCACCGTCGGTGCTGACCGGTAAGTAAAGCGGCACGATGGAGTCGCCAAACGCCAGCCGGCAGCGGGCAAGGGCGGCGTCGAAATCCGCGCGCGGATGGTCCAGACGGCTAATGACCACGGCCCGGGGCATTCCGAGCCGCTGGCACTCGTTCCAAAGCGCGGTGGTCGCGGCGTCGACGTCGTCGGTGGCCGATACGACAAACAGCACCGCGTCCGCCGCCCTCAGCCCGGCGCGCAGTTCTCCGATGAAATCCGTATAACCGGGAGTGTCCAGCAGGTTCACCTTGATGTCGCCGACCGTCACGGGCACCACGGCCAGTGCCACGGAGCGTTGCTGGGCGATGGCGGCGGGATCCGAGTCGCTCACCGTGGTGCCGTCGGCGATCGAGCCCTTGCGCGTGATGGCCCCGGTGGCGGCAAGCAGAGCTTCAGTGAGCATCGTCTTTCCAGCACCTGAATGGCCTACAAGTGCCACATTGCGGATCTTGTCCGGCTGCTCCGGCGGCGCGGAGCCGTTGGCGTCGGCCCGCCGGAGATCAGACGTGCCCCGGGCCGGACCCCTCGACGGAGTCTTGGCGGCTTTCGATGGCATGAAATCCTCCTGGCGTGGCGTCCACTCGTGCCCCGCAGGGCCTTCCGTTAAGGATTGGACACCCTGGGACGCCCGGACAGCAAGGGCTTTTTCACGCCGCGGCCGGAGCAACCAGGGATCCGGAGGCCGCCCGGTCCTTGAGCCAGCGGCCCAGGGCCTTTCCTTTGCCCTTCCACCAGTTGTCTTCGTCGGTGTCGTGGTGCCACCGGAAGATCACGGCGACCAGGATGAAGACGCCTGCGGCGACGTTTGTCCAGGAGCCGGACGCGGCATCGAGGAGCACGCTGAACGCCATGACAAGGATGGACGGCAGGGCCAGGGTGCGGAAGACGGTGTTGGCCACATAGCGGCGGTGGGACCGCGGGACGGAGACTGCGCGGACGAAGTCGAAGCACAGGCATACCACCACGAGCGCCTGCCCCAGGGACATGAGAATGTGCCCTGGCAGCGAGCCGGCAAACAGGACGGCTGCCTGGAGCCCCGGGCTCATCGCGTGCCCGCGAACGTGGACGGTCCAAACTCAGCTGACTCATGCATGCGATGCCCCCCGGCCTCTACGCTGCTGTGCTGGCTCCGCCCGGGCTTCCCGAAGGAGCTGCGAGCGTGTCACACCAGACTTTCTGACACCCCAATTCAACGCGCGGCCCTAGCCTGAAGTCACGCGCTTCAGGTACCCGACTATCGGAAGGCACGTTACCCGTTTCCGCTCCGCAGTACTCAGTTCGTTGCCGCGGCTACTTGCCCGGGCGCCACGGCATGCCGGCACCGCGTCTGCTGAATCCGCCCGGAGCTGCGGATAAAAGCAGACTACTTGCTCCACTAATCCAGGCCGGACACGGCGGCTCGAGGCCGTCCGCACGCGCGTAATGTCGCACCGTTTCGTCCTGCCGCGCGCGTAGTTTCCGTGAGGAAACCAGAAGCTCTCAGCGCCGAAACGCGAGTACCTTACTCGAGAGTAGGTAATTCCGGGGCGAAAAGACGAGTACAACTACGCGTTGTCCCGTCCGCTCTTCACCGCAACGATTGGGCCATCGATTCAGCGCGGCAACCGCAGGATTGGGGGGAATGCGGCTCAGGCCTGTTGACTCCTGTCCGGGTGCCACCCACACAAGGAGTCTCACAAAATGCGCAAGCTCACCAAGAAGAGCAAGGTCATCGCCGTTGCAGCCTCAGTCGCCCTCGTGGCCGTCGGCGGCGGCACTGCCTACGCCTACTGGACCACCACCGGCGCCGGCACCGGCACCGCTGCCAACTCCACCGGCGGCGGCACCGTGACCCTGCATGCAAGCTTCGCGGCCGGCCTGGCACCGGGCAACTCGGTGCCCGTGACCTACACGGCCGACAACAGCACCAACACCGGCACCGTCGTCGGCGCCCTCACCGCAAAGGTGACCACGAGCGTGGATACCTGTCTGCCGGCATGGTTCGCGGTCAGCGCCGATACGTCGAACTCCCCGGTCGCGGCGAACAGCACAGGCACCCAGGTGGGGACGGGAACACTGGAGTTCCTCAATAGCGCCGCCAACCAGGATGCCTGCAAGTCGGCCATCGTCACGGTCACAGTCAGCAGCGTATAGCTGGCGTCCCCGGCGGGCCGGACACCCGGCCCGCCGGGGCGGCCTTCGGGCCACCGCACAACAACGCATCAGCCACCGCCGACACCCACGATCCGTGCCATGCCGCCGGGTCGAAGGAGGATAGGGAATGCAGCATCTACTGCGGTTCTTCCGGCTCGCCAGGGATCACGCGGGTCTCGCCGGCCGCGTCCTTATCATTGGCCTGCTGGCCATCTTCCTGCCGGCGGGCACGCTCTACGCGGCCGGGCAGCAGTCCGCCCCGCCAAAGCCCGGAATCCTGGTCCAGGTCACGCCGTCCACCAGGAACGTGGACCAGGGACAGGCGACGAGCTACTCCGCAAGCGTCAGCTCTACGGGCGGGTTTACCGGCACCGTAACGCTGGCAGTCGCCGGCATCCCGGCCGGGGCAGCGGCCAGCTTCTCGCCGTCGTCCGTCAAGCTGACGGCCGGGGGTACGGCCCAGCTCAGCATGAATGTATCCACGGCATCCTCTACTGCCGCCGGAGACTACGCTTTGACCGTGACGGGCCAGAGCGGCGCGATCCAGTCGGCTTCCGTACAAACCCAGTTGCGGGTCAAGGCTCCCCTTCGGGTGTTCGGGCTCTCCGGCGATGTGGCGGGACTGCTCGCCCCCGGCACGAGCCGGCCGCTGGACCTCGGATTCAACAACCCGGATAAGAGCATCGACGTCGGCAACCTGACGGTCTCGATCGCGGGTGTAGTCCGCACCGCGAAGGCGATCGCGGCTAGCCTGCCCTGCACGGCGCAGGACTATGCCGTGGTGCAGTTCAGCGGGCGCTATCCCCTGGCGGTTCCGGCCGGCAGCAGCTCGCTCTCACAACTTGGCGTTCCATCCGCCCAATGGCCGCGGATCGCAATGCTCGACGCTCCTCGTCTCCAGGACGGCTGCAAGGGCGCAGTCCTCCAGTTGGCCTACTCGGGATCAGGGCAGGGAAACTGACATGCAATCCACACGATCCATGCTGCGCGGCACCAGAGTCGCCGGAACTGCCTCCGCCGCTACCGCCGCGCTCTGTCTGCTGGCCGGTGGCGGCACCGCCTACGCCTACTGGGCCACTACCGGCACGGGTTCCGGTGCCGCAGCCGCAGCCCCGATGCAGACCGTCGCCGTCGACGCGTTTGTTGCCGGCGACTCGAACCGGACCAGTCTGGTTCCGGGCGGCAGCGCTGACGTCATCCTCCGCGCCAGCAACCCCAACGCGTTCGCGGTTCAGTTGTACTCGGTGGCCTCCAGCGGGGCAATCACGGCCGATGCCGCCCATTCCGGATGCACCACCACCGGGGTGTCCTTCACGGCCCCGGCCGCACCGCTCGCACCTGCCGTGACCATCCCGGCTAACTCATCCCTGCTGGTCACCCTGCCGGGCGCGGCCGGCATGTCCGCCCAGTCACAGTCCGCCTGCCAGGGCGCGACCTTCAAAATTCCCGTCACCGTGGAGGCCCGACGATGAGCCGTCGCAACACCCGCCAGGCACACCCGAGCATCCGGAGCCGCGTTGCCGTCATCGTTGCCGGCGTTGCCCTGCTCTCGTGGGCCGGTCCGGGGGCCAACGCCTTCTGGGCGTCGGTCGCGAACGGGGGGTCCGCGGCGGCCGCCGCTGATGCCGTGGCCGCCGGCGCCACGCCTTCGGCCAGCGTGTCTGCGGGAAATGTCACGCTGGCATGGAAGGCCGCCGCCACCCTTGCCGGCCGCCCTGTCAGCGGCTACACGCTGGCCCGCTATGCTTCGGCATCCGGCGGCACCAGAATCGCCGCGGGGGGAACCTGCACGGGCACGGTTACCGCGGGGCTGGGCTGCACCGACCAAGGCGTCCCGACCGGCACTTGGTACTACACGGTCACCCCCGTACTCGGGCAGTGGCAAGGACCCGAGAGCGTCCGGAGCGCAGGCGCCGCCGTTGACACCACCCCGCCAGCCGCCCCTACCGTCTCGGCCCCGGCCTATGTCAACTCCGCCACCGTCGCCACCGTACCCGTCAGCGGCACCACCGAACCCGGGGCATCCATTGCCCTGACGGTCAAGGACGCCGGCACCCCTGTGCATACCGTCACCGCTGCTGTGACCGCGGACGCGTCCGGAGCCTGGAACACCGCTGTGAACCTCTCGTCTCTGGCTGACGGGACGCTCACGTACAGCGCCGTCGCGACCGACACCGCGGGCAACCAGGGCAATCCCACACCGCCGGGCACAGTAACCTCCGTCAAGGACGTCACTGCCCCGACGGTGTCCGGGGTGGTGCTGGCCGACGGCGGCGGCAAGGGCGGCAAGATCGAACCCGGCGACAAGGCCACCATCACCTTCTTCGAAGCCCTGGACTCCTCGACAATCTGCAGCAGCTGGGCCCCCGGTGCCGCAGGGACCCTCAGCGGGGACAACCAGGTCACTGTCACCATCAGCGCGGGCAACGTCCTCAGCGTCAGCGTGGACAGCTCGGCCTGCCCGACGTCGAGAATTGGCAGCGTCGCCCTCGCTGGAAACTACTCCCCGTCGGGAACACTCACTTACAAGGGAGCCGGAGGGTCCGCCTCGACGGTCAGCTGGAGCCCCGCCACCCGGATGCTCACCATCACACTGGGGGCCTTGGCCACGGGAAGCGCGAACAATGGAACGGTTAAGGCCGCTGTGCCGACGTACACGCCCACAGGTGGCATGCGGGACGTAGCAGGCAACGCCCTTGCCGTCACCCCGGTGGCAGGCTCGAGTTCGTCCTTCTGACACATCGCAGGAGTGCCCGGGACCCTCAGGGTCCCGGGCACTCCTGCGTTAAGCCAGGATTCAGTCTTCGATCCCCCGCGGCCGCCACACCACCAACGCCTGCGACCTCGCTTGGGGG
>NZ_BAAAQB010000034.1:115714-126508 GCF_039531445.1 Arthrobacter humicola
CAGGCTGACGACGTCGCCCGCGGCTCCCGCGGCGAAGATGCGGGAGTCCAGAGCACGGGGGCGGCGTTCAAGTTCTTCGCTCAGCTCGGCAACACGCCGTTGCAGGGCTGCCACCTGGTTCTCCAGCTGCAGGATCCGTTTGATGCCTTCGAGCGAGACGCCCTCCTGGGAAAGCCGCTGGACCTCGCGGAGCATGTTCACATCGCGCTGCGAATAGCGCCTCGATTTGCCCGGGGCGCGACTGGGCGAGACGATCCCCAACCGGTCGTACTGGCGCAGCGTCTGCGGGTGCATGTCCGCCAGCTCGGCGGCAACGGAGATGACGAAGATCGGCTGATCGAAGTCGATGGCCATGGCTGGACTCCGTTCCTAGAGCCGGGCCTTGGCTGCCAGGCCCGCGCGGACGTCCTCGTCGGCAGTGGCCGCGGCGAAGGCCTTCACGGCTTCCTCCGCTTCCTTGCTCAGCCGCCGCGGGACAGCGACGTCGATTGTCACCAGCAGATCGCCGGTGCCGCTGGCGTGCTTGACGCCGCGGCCCTTGACGCGCAGCGTGCGGCCGGACGGCGTCCCTGCGGGGACCCTGACTTTGACCTTGTCGCCGTCGATCGTCGGAACCTCGACATCGGCGCCCAGGGCCGCCTCCGGGAAGGAGACGGGGACGTGGATGCGGAGGTTTTCGCCATCGCGGACGTAGAAATCATGGGGCTTCACGGAGACGGTGACCATGAGGTCGCCGTAGCCGGCGGGACCGTGCTGGCCTTTGCCGCGAACGCGGACCTTCTGCCCGTCCTTGATGCCTGCCGGAATGCGGACGTCGATGACCTCGCCGTCGGGTTCACGCAAGCCGATCGTGGTACCGCGGATGGACCCGGCAAATGAGATCGAAGTGGACGCGGTACGGTCCGCGCCCTTCTGCGGAGCGCGCTGGAACGACTGGCCGCCGCCACCGAACCCACCGCCGCCAAAGAGATCGGCGAACTCGGGCGGAATGCCGCCGGCGGTGCTGTAGCTGCCGGAATGGCGTCCCCCGCCGCCGGTGAAGAGTCCGCCGAAGAGGTCTTCGAAACCTGCGCCGCCGGCAGCCCCGCCGCCTCCGCCGGGGGCAAAGCGCGCGCCGCCGCCCATCGCCCGGATGGCGTCATACTGCTGGCGCTCATCGGCGTCGGACAACACGGAATAGGCCTCGGAGATGTCTTTGAACTTCTTCTCCGACGCCGCATTGCCCGCGTTGGTATCCGGGTGGTGTTGCCGGGCAAGCTTCCGGTAAGCCTTCTTGATATCGGCGTCGGAAGCGTCCTTGGCGACACCAAGGATCTTGTAAAAGTCCTTGTCCACCCAATCCTGGCTAGCCAATGGCGTTTCCTTTCAAAAGTCATGCAGAGTGCGCTTCGCAGATGATGGGCCCCCGCCCCTTCGCGTGGTGGCTTGGTCCTGACGGACCCAGCCACCACGCTCCGGCAGGCCCGATGCCACTCCCGGGGCCCATCATCTGCTTCGCGCTGTTTGTCCACTCACTTTAGGCGAGCAACACGCTGGCGCGGAGGCCGGATAGGGGGCGGCGGTGTGGAGGGCACCGCCCCCTATCCGGCGTAGCGCCGAACGCAACCTAGGCAGGTACCGCGACGATGACCTGTGCCGCGCGGAGGACGCGGTCGCCGGACTTGTAGCCCGAACGCAGGACCTGGCTGACGGTATCGAAGTCGATATCCGTGCCGGGCTGCTGGATGAGGGCCTCGTGGATCGTGGGGTCGAACTCCACGCCGGTCTCATCGATGCGAACCAGTCCGTACGTCTTCAGCGCAGTCTCCAGCTTGGTGGCAATCGCGGCGAAAGGTCCGTCCGCGAGGTCACCGTGCTGGCGGGCGGCGTCGACGTCGTCCAGTACCGGCAGCAGGGCGTTCAGGACGCCGATGACGGCCATCTCGCCCGCGACGGCACGGTCGCGTTCGACCCGCTTGCGGTAGTTGACGTACTCGGCCTGCAGGCGGCGAAGGTCATCCCTGAGCTCCTCCGCCTCGGCGGCGCCGGCTGCGCCCTGGGCCACCGAGTCGGCGGCGGGCACCTCAACGCTGTTGAGGATGTCCTCCGCCTGGGACAGTGCGTCCCCGGAGTCCGCATGGTGTTCCTGGTCAGGGTGACGGGCCTGGCCGGTCTTCGGATCGACCTTGCGGTTGTCGTGGATCACCGGCTTCTGCGGCTCGTTTTCCCGCTGTTCAGCGTCACGCCGGTTCTCGGAAGAACCGTGCTCTTCTTCGTTACCGTGGTGCGGCATGATTACTTCTTCTCGTCTTCGTCAACGATTTCGGCGTCGACGATGTCCTCGTCGGAGCCCGCAGCCTGCTCGCCTGCGGGGGCACCGTGGGCGCCGGCGGCGCCGTCAGGGGACCCTGCGTGGGCGTAGATGGCCTCGCCGAGCTTGCTCTGGGAAGCCTGCAGCTTCTCGAACGCGGTCTTGACGGCGGCGTCGTCGGTGCCTTCGAGGGCTGCCTTGAGAGCGTCGACGTCGGCCTTGACCTCGGTCTTGACCTCTTCCGGCAGCTTGTCGGCGTTGTCCGCAATCAGCTTGTCCACGGAGTAGGCGAGCTGTTCGGCCGTGTTGCGGGTGTCGGTTGCCTCGCGGCGAGCCTTGTCCTCGGCTGCGTGCTCCTCGGCGTCACGGACCATGCGGTCGATGTCTTCCTTGGACAGCGCGGTGCCGCCGGTGATGGTCATGGACTGTTCCTTGCCGGTGCCCTTGTCCTTCGCCGAGACGTGCACGATGCCGTTGGCGTCGATGTCGAAGGTGACCTCGACCTGCGGGACGCCGCGGGGGGCCGGAGCGATGCCGGTCAGCTCGAACGTGCCCAGCGGCTTGTTGTCGCGGGTGAATTCACGCTCGCCCTGGAAGACCTGGATGGCCACGGACGGCTGGTTGTCATCCGCGGTGGTGAAGGTCTCGCTCCGCTTGGTGGGGATGGCGGTGTTGCGCTCGATCAGGTGCGTCATGATGCCGCCCTTGGTTTCGATGCCCAGGGACAACGGGGTGACGTCGATCAGGAGCACGTCCTTGCGCTCACCCTTGAGGACACCGGCCTGCAGGGCGGCGCCGACGGCGACGACCTCATCCGGGTTGACGCCCTTGTTGGGTTCCTTGCCGCCGGCCAGTTCCTTGACGAGGTCGTACACGGCCGGCATGCGGGTGGAACCGCCGACGAGCACGATGTGGTCGATCTCGGAAAGCTTGATGCCGGCTTCCTTGATGACGTCCTGGAACGGCTTCTTGGTACGGTCCAGCAGATCCTTGGTGAGGTCCTGGAACTTGGCGCGGGTCAGCTGCTCGTCCAGGTGGACCGGGCCGTCGGGGGTGACGGACAGGTACTGGAGGGAGACGTTGGTGCTGGAGGACGAGGAGAGTTCCTTCTTGGCCTGCTCGGCTGCCTCACGGAGGCGCTGCAGGGCGATCTTGTCCTTGGTGAGGTCGATGCCCTTGACCTTGAGCTGGTTCAGCAGGTAGTCCACGACGCGCTGGTCCCAGTCGTCGCCGCCGAGGTGGTTGTCACCGGCGGTGGCGCGGACCTGGATGGTGGAGAAGTTGTCTTCGTCCTTGCCGACCTCCAGGAGGGAGACGTCGAAGGTGCCGCCACCGAGGTCGAAGACCAGGATGAGTTCGTCTTCCTTGCCCTTGTCCAGGCCGTAGGCCAGTGCGGCCGCGGTGGGCTCGTTGACGATGCGCAGGACGTTCAGGCCGGCGATTTCACCGGCTTCCTTGGTGGCCTGGCGCTGGGCGTCGTTGAAGTAGGCCGGGACGGTGACGACAGCGTCGGTGACCTTTTCCCCGAGGTAGGACTCGGCGTCGTTCTTCAGCTTCATGAGGATACGGGCGGAGATTTCCTGCGCCGTGTACTTCTTGTCATCAATGGCGACGGTCCAGTCGGTGCCCATGTGGCGCTTGACGGACGCGATGGTGCGGTCAATATTGTTGACGGCCTGGCGCTTGGCGATCTCGCCGACCAGGACCTCGCCGGACTTGGAGAACGCGACGACCGACGGCGTGGTGCGGCCACCCTCGGCGTTAGCAATGACGGTGGGCTCGCCACCTTCGAGAACGGAGACGACGGAGTTAGTGGTTCCGAGGTCAATACCTACTGCACGTGACATGGGTTGCTTCCTTACTTTCCTTGGAATCTTTGAGGAATCCTCGGACCACAGTGCTTCCAACCACAGCGTGGTTCTAAGCACAAAGGGTCCGACCGTTATTGAGCGATCTACACTCAACTTTACCCAAGCCCGGATTTAAGTCAATCCAAAGTTGAGCGCAATCGACTCAACTTTGCTCGAGCCGCGGTCGGCGGCCTCTCTTTGCCGCCCGAATTCCCCGGATTTCAGGCCCTCCGGCGCGCTCCGGGCCGTGTTTCGCCCTGCGCGAACCTTCAGCGCCCAGACCCCCGCGGCGGACGGCCCCGCGGGGGCGGACCGCTGCCTGCGCTACTTATCGATCGACGTCCCCGGACGATTCGCCCGCTGCCTGCCGGCCGGCACGCTCGGCGCCGGCCGTTCCGGCGGTTCCGTAGTCACCTTCGGGGTACTCTGCTTCCTCGGCCACGGACTGCTCGCCGGAGACCTCGGGCGCCGAGACTCCGGCGTCGCCGTAGTCGCCCGCGGCGTAGTCGCCCTCCACCTCGCCAACCGCGGCCGCACCGGCCAGGCCGGCGTCGCCGTAGTCCCCCGCCGGGTACTCCCCCTCTACAGCCGTGGGCGGGACTTCGCCGGCCGTGCCCGCGGTGCCGTAGTCGCCCTCGACATACTGCCCCTCGGCTTCTGCTTCGTAGGACACGGTCTCGTCCGACACGTTCCTTTCCGGCATGGTCTCGTCCGGCGTGTTCTTTTCCGGCAGGTTCTCTTCAGGCGTGTTCTCTTCAGACATGGATGGATCCTTCCTGAAAGCTTCGGGTGCGCCCGTGCGGGCGCAGGGGCAGTCTACCGAGCGCCACCGCGGGGCAACAGGGGAACCCGCTTCACCGGGCGGCGGCCGCCGGCAGCCCGGCGACGTCGGCGAGCACCGCGAGGTGATGGTCGAACAGCTCCTCCCGGGCGGTGAACGTTTCCTCGCCGTACTGGCCGAAGGCTTCGAAGCTGACCGCGCCGAAGAGCGAGGTCCAGGCGAGGGCACCGCGGGCCAAGAGGTCATCCGGGACGGCCAGGCCGAACTCGGCGCGGATTTTCGCCAGATCACCGCCAAGTCCGGCGGCGACGGCAGGGCCCCGCCAGCCCTGAACCGAAAGCTGACCGGCCCGGAAGGCGCCGTCGAGAATTGCCATGAGGGCGAAAATCACCCGCGTCCCGGGGCCGGTGGTCCGCTCGGCGGGCGCGCGGTACCCGGGCACCGGGCTGCCGAAGAGAAGGGCGTAGCGGGACGGTTCGCGCAGTGCCCAGCCCCGGACCGCGCGGCCCAGCGCCGCAAAGCGGCCGCCGAAGTCACCTTCCGGCACGGCCCCAACGGCGGCATCCACTTCATCGCCGAGTTCGTTGTAGGCGTCAATCAGCAGGAGGGTCAGCAGCTCTTCCCGGTTCTCCACGTAGCGGTAGACCGCCGAGGAGACGACGCCCAGATCCCGGGCGACGGCGCGGAGGGACAGGGCCGCGGCCCCATGCAGCGCCAGGTGCTCCCGGCCCAGGCGGAGGATGTCGGCCACAGTCCGGGCGCGGGCCCGTTCCCGCGGGGTCCGGGGCCTGGAAGCCGCGGCGGCGGCCCCGGCGTTCTCCTTGGCGGCTTTAACGGCGGCATGGGCACTGTCCTCGGGCATGCATCCAGCATGTCACGGACAAGAGCACTGTCAACAAATGTGAGCACTGCTCTTGACTTACGTTCGCCTGGCGGCGCATTCTGAACTTAGAGAGCACTGCTCTCATAATTCTAAGGAGATCAGAATGACCCAATCCGGCGCCTCGGGGCGTACCCCATCCCGTCTCTTCGTCGTCACCGGCGCCGGCCCCGTGGGCTGGACGGTGACGGAACAACTGGCAGCCGCGGGTCACCGCGTGCGCGTCCTGACGAGGTCCGGAAGCGGGCCCGCCCACCCGCTGGTCGAGAGAATGTCCATTGATGTTTCGGACCCGGCCCGGCTCGGCGAGGCCTTCCGTGGCGCCGCGGCCGTCTTCCATTGCATCCACGGCTCGCGGTATAGCGCCGAAGCCTGGGCCCGGGAACTGCCGCAGGCAGAGCAAAGCGTGCTCACCGCGGCAGCCGAGGCGGGCGCCGTCGTCGTCTTCCCGGAAAGCCTGTACTCCTACAGCGCGCCGGAACGGCCCATGACCGAGGAGGGCCCCCGCGAGGCCCAGGGCGGCAAACGGGGTGTCCGGACGGCGCTCCTGAAGGCTCGGGCCGAGTCCGCAACGGACACCGTGAGCGTGGTGGCAGGCGATTTCTTCGGGCCTCGGGTCCGCACCGCGCACTCCGGCGAGCGCATGGTGAAGCCCGTACTGGCAGGCAAATCCCTGATGGTGATCGGACGGACGGATCAGCCGCATTCCTTTACCTACGTTCCTGACCTCGCGGCCGCCATGATTGCGGCGGCCGACAAGCCGCAGGTGTGGAACCGGGTGTGGCATGCGCCCACCGGACCGGCGCTGACCCAGCGCGAGATCGCCGGGGCATTCGCCAACGCGGCCGGCGCCCGGTCCCCGCGCGTCACGGCGTTGCCCGGCTGGGCGCTAAAGGCGATGGGAGTGTTTTCGCCCGATATGCGGGAACTGGTGGAGACGCTGTACCAGTTCGAGCGCCCGTTCGTGATGGATTCCGCCGCGAGCCAGGCCGCTCTGGGGCTGGCGCCCACGCCGCTGCACGAAGCAGCCGCCGCCACCGTCGCCTGGTGGGGGGACCAGGGACAGTGACGGCGGCTGCGGTTTTGGGGTCCGGCTAGCGGACTCCGGCTTCTTCGTTATCCGCAGTCCGGGGGAACGGGACGTCGGCTCGGGCCGCGGCGTCGTTCTCCGGCCGGCCGAGCTTGCCCGGCCACCAGATCCGCGGGCCGATGTCGTAGGCCAGCGCGGGCACCAGCAGCGAGCGGACCAGCACCGTGTCCAGCAAGACGCCGAACGCGACGATGAAGGCCAGCTGCACCAGGAACATGATCGGGATGACCCCCAGAGCCGCGAAGGTGGCCGCGAGGATCACGCCCGCCGAGGTGATGACCCCGCCCGTCACGGCGAGGCCGCGCAGGATACCGGCCCGGGTGCCGTGCTTGATCGACTCCTCCCGGACCCGGCTCATGAGGAAGATGTTGTAGTCGACGCCCAGCGCCACGAGGAAGACGAAGCCGAAGAGGGGCACTGTTGCGTCCGCCCCCGGGAATCCGAAGATGTTGTTGAAGACGAAGGCCGAAACGCCCATCGCCGCGCCGTAGGACAGGACCACGGAGGCGACCAGCAGGACCGGCGCCAGCACCGAACGCAGCAGCAGCATGAGGATGACCAGGATGACGCCCAGGACCACCGGGATGATGGTGACGAGGTCGCGCTGTGCGGTGGTATTGGTATCCAGTGCGGTGGCCGTCACGCCGCCGACCAGCACGCCGCTGTCAATCGTCTTCAGTTCCTGGCGGAGCGACACCACGACGTTTTCGGCGTCATTTGAGTCCGCAGCGTAGTTCAGCGTCGCGTTGATCAGAACCCTGCCATCCCTGACTGCCGGGGCGGCCGGTGCGCCCGGGGCTCCGGTGATGACCGGGGCGCCGCCCTCGGCCAGCAGGTAGGCGTCGCCGACGCCGTCGCTGGCTTTGGCCTTCGCCAGAACCTCCTGCGCCTTTGCCTCGTCGGCCACGATTACCGCCGGGCTGCCGGATCCGGCGTCGAAGTGCCGGCCCAGGGCTTCCTGCCCGTCGACGGCGTTGGAGGCAGTGAGGATGACATCGGTCTGGGCGACGCCGTTGGCTTTGAGCTGCAGAAGGCCGGTCCCCGCCACGAGAAGCAGAAGGACCGAGGCCACCCAGACTGTGCGCGGCCGACGCGAAACGAGCGAACCTGTGGCCCGCCAGAGTCCCTTCTGGCCCTCCAGTCCCGTGACCAGTTCCGGCTCCCGTTCGGTTTCCGGAAGCAGCTTCGGCCGGAACGGCCAGAACGCGGCGCGGCCAAAAAGCGCCATCAGGGCGGGCAGCAGGGTCAAGGCCGCGAAGAGCGCGCAGAGAATGCCCGCGGCGGCTACCGGCCCGAGCGCCTTGTTGGAGTTGAGGTCGGAGAACAGCAGGCAAAGCAGCGCAATGATCACCGTGGCGCCGGAGGCCAGGATCGGCTCCCAGGCGGCCTTCCACGCCGTGATTGCGGCAGCCGTGCGGTTGGTGGTGTGCGTCAGGGCTTCGCGGAACCGTGCCACGTACAGCAAGGCGTAATCGGTGGCCGCACCGATCACCAAGATGGACAGGATGCCCTGGCTTTGGCCGTTCAGCTGGATCCAGCCAGCTTTCGCCATGCTGAACACGAGCAGGATCGCGGCGCACAACGCGAAGACCGAGGTGAGCAGCACCATGATCGGCAGCAGCAGGGAGCGGTAGACGATCAGCAGGATCAGGAACACGGCGCCGAGGGCCACGAGGAGCAAGATGCCGTCAATTCCGGCAAAGGCACTCGCCAGGTCCGCCGCAAGGCCAGCCGGCCCGGTGACGAACGTCTGCATTCCCGCCGGCGCGGATGCTTGAACCTCATTGCGCAGTTCCTTGACCACCGCCTTCACTTCTGCCGAGGAAGCGATGGGCACCACGAACTGAACCGCCTTGGCATCCGCGGAGGGGATAGGGCCAATCACCGTGCTGCCGACCTGCATCGCCTCCAGCCTGCCCTTGAGTGCGGCGGCTTCGCCGAGCTCGGCCGGGGTGAAGGCGGTATCGCTCTCGACCACGATCACGGCGGGGATTTCCTTGGAGTCCCGGAACTTGGCCTGCCAGTCCTGGGCCTCGGTGGCCTCGGCCCCGGCGGGCAGGAAGGAAGCCTGGTCGTTGGATGAAACCTCACTCAGACGGCCAAACGTCGGGCCGCCTATGGCGGCGATCGCCAGCCAGGCCACTACCAGCACTGCGGGAATCAGCCAACGCAGCCAGAACGGTACGCGCGTCGTCGGGGGCGAAGTCGTTTTCATGTGTCCTTCTAGGGTGCGATTCGGAGGGGACGAGGAATCAACTCCATAGTAGACTATCTCCATCATGGAGATAACCCCGAAGCGCGTGTGCCGGAGGAGAATGGAAGCACAGCCGGCGCCGGCCCGCTCGCGGTAGATACTGCGGTAAACGCTGCAGCAAACACTGCAGTAAACTCCCGAGGGCGCCGTCGACGACGCCGACCGGCCGCGGTCAGACCGCCGCGGCCGCATTCAGGGACGCCACATCTAGGGACAAAGGAGGTCCGCAGTGTCAGCCGAATCCCGGGGCCCATCCGAAGACACAGCGCCCCCCGACGCGGCCGGCCCGCCTCCGCTCGTCCGGCTCCTGCAGGAATTCAACCTCGAAGCCAACCGCTACGTGGACTCCGCCGGCGGCCGCAACGACATGCACCGCACGGACCTGAACGCCCTGGCCGTCATCATGCAGCACACGGCACGGGACCAGATCGTCACTCCGGGCGTGCTCAGGAAAGAGCTGAACCTCAGCTCTCCCGCCACCACCGCGCTGATCGACCGGCTCCACAGTTCCGGCCATGTGGTCCGCGAACGCGAGGGCGCGGACCGCCGGCAGGTGCAGCTGCGCATGACGCCCAAGGCCTACCGGGACGGCGGCGCCATGTTCCTTCCGCTGGCCCGCCACATGGGCGCGGCGATCGAAAACTTCACGCCGGAGGAACTGGAGATTGTCACCCGGTTCATGAACTCCATGATCGAGGCCACCGTCCGGGCCGGCGAAGAAGCGGCGCGTGGCCCCGCGCCGGACAGCAGCCCGGGCTGACTTACAGCCGCTGCTGATCCGCAGCCTGCGCCGTCTGACACTCCAGCGCCAGAAGCTCATCCGACGCGAGAGCGATTTCGAGTGAGCAGAGCCTTCTTGAAGTGGGCTTCGGCAGCATCCACCTGAGCTGCGGGCGGCCTGGGCGGGAAGACTGGGAGGATGCTGAATTGGAAGTGATGTCGATGAATGAAGTCGATGCGATCCAATTCGCGGAAGGCAGAGTTACCACCCTCCCGTTCATTGCTTAGGCGCTCCATCGTGCGAGAAAGCACTCGGGACTCGACGGAAATCCAAGAAAAGGTACAGGTTAAAAACCTACCGTTGCGTCGTGGCACAGCAACGCAGCCAACGGCATGCCACGACGTCTTTTCTCCCCAAAAATAGCGATGCCCGCCCCCAGCGAAGCGAGGTCCCCGCACACACCTGGCCAACAAGCCGCGCCTCAAGGGCTTTGAGAAATTCCGTTTCGACTCGACGAAGCCGGTCAGCTAGCACAATTCTGAATGACACTTCGGGGGCATTCATTATCTTGAGCAAACACTCTTCACGTACTTTGTCGACTTCATTAGAGCAAACACACAATTCGGGGGGATAAATTGATATCAAATAGAGTCGGTGCCATAGGTCGCATTTTCAGTCCGGCACGCACAGCACTCATAGCACTCTTTGCGGTGCTCCTTTCACTTATCACGGCTGCGCCCTCCCTAGCTGCGACGGCAGAGACTGAGCCCAACAACACCATGGCCACAGCAACAGTGGTGCCCTTGGGAACCACCATCTCCGGTTCAACACTGAGCGCAAGCTACTACGACACCGATTACTACGCCATCGACCTACCCAAGGCAGGCCGGGTCGGCCTGAACTTCAAGTTCCCCGCCGGCCTCGGAAC